>JBJMVU010000078.1:0-5033 GCA_045810485.1 Massilia sp.
GAGGTGGTCGCCGCGATTCTCTGGGGCCTGGCGGGCCTGGGTTTCGCACTCGGCGTCCGGGCCGCGCGCAGGCCCACGCTACACTGACGCCACCATGCACCTGTACCGCGAATTCCCGCCCCATCCCGCGCTGGCAGGCCACGTGGCCTGCCTGTGGACGAGCCACGCCGTCCCCGACGGCGCGCCCGTGCGCACGCGCGTGCTGCCCTACAACTGCATCGATATCCTGTGGCAAGACACCGCGCCGCTGGGCAAGGTGGCCGGCATGATGTCGCGCCCGCACCACGTCGAGATGGCGGCGCCCGTGCTGACGGTGGCGGTGCGCTTCCTGCCCGGCGCCGCGCGCGCCATGTTCGACTTGCCCTTGTCCGAACTGCAGGACGGCCATCCGGCCCTGGCCGACCTGTGGCCGCGTGCCGACGCGGCAGCGCTGGCGGCCGCGTTGTGGGAGCATGAGCGTACGACAGCCCAGCGGCTCGCCACCATCGAACAGGCCCTGCTTTCCCGCCTGCGCACGCGCGCACCCGCGCGGGCGGACGTCCTCGCGCGGGCGGCCGTCCTGCGGGTCGAGGCGAGCGGCGGCGCCGTGCGCGTCGAGACCCTGGCGGACTCGCTCGGCGTCACGCGCCAGCATCTTGCATCGCTGTTCCGCGAGCGCGTGGGCCTCACCGCGAAGACGTTCGCGATGGTGTGCCGCTTCCGCCGCGCGCACGCCGCGCTGCGCGGGCAGGGCGCCGCCATCGACTGGGCGCGCCTCGCCGGCGACTGCGGCTACTACGACCAGTCGCATCTCATCCAAGCGTTCCGCCAGTTCGCGGACGGAACCCCGGCATCCTTCCTGCAGGCCGGTCCATGATCGTCATCGCCGCCCCTTCGAATCTGGGGCTCCGCCCGCTGCGGCCCGGCCACGAGCCGGGCACCTGGCGCGCGCCCGCCGCGCTGTTCGAGGCGGGCCTGCTGGACGGCCTCGCGGCCGGCGTTACGATCATGATGCCGCGGCCGTCGTGGAAACCCGGCCCCGAGCCCGGCACCCGCCTGCGCAACGGCCACGCGATGCGCGACTTCAACCTGGCGCTGGCCGACCACGTGGCGGCGGCGGGTGCGCGCGGCGAGTTCGCGTTCGTCGTCGGCGGCGACTGTTCGATCCTGCTGGGCGCACTGGCGGGCGCCCGGCGCGCCGGCCCGATATCACTCGTCCACGTGGACGGCCACAGCGACTTCCGCCACCCGGGCAACTACGATCCGGAGACTGCGCTCGGCGCCGTCGCCGGCATGGACCTCGCGCTGGCCACGGGCCGCGGCGAGGCGCTGATGACGGACTGGCCGGGCGTGTCGAGTCCCCTCGTGCACGACCGCGACGTCGTCCAGATCGGCGAGCGCGATGGGCGGGACCCCGGCTTCGCCTGGCCGGACGTGAACGACACGGCCATCGAACGCATCGACGTGTTCACGGCGAACGAGATCGGCCCGCAGGCGGTGCTGGAACGAACGCGGCACAGGCTGCACCAGCGCTTCTGGATCCACCTGGATGTCGACGTGCTGGACGACACCGTGATGCCGGCGGTCGACAGTCCGGGCGCGCCGGGCATCGCGCCGGACGACCTGGTGACCATCCTGTCCGGCCTCGTGCCCGATCCGCGCTGCGTCGGCATGACGGTCACCGTGTTCGACCCGGACCTCGATCCGGACGGCCGCCACGCCCGCACCCTGGTCGGGCTGCTGGTCAGGCTGCCATTCCGCTAGCACTAGCCGCTAGCCGCCGGCCCGCAGCGCCGCGAACCAGTCCGCATACGGCGTGTTCGCGACCATGCGCCGGTTGTAATCCGGCGATCCGTCCGTCCACCATACGGGCCCACGCTCGCCGAGGGCGTGCTTGGCGGCGTCGACGTCGATCCGGGCCTGGCGTTCGAGCGCCGGATCGCCGGCCTTCTTCGCGGCGCCGACCTGGCGCCGCGCGCGCATCAGGCGGTCGACGAGCGCCTGGCGCGTGGCCGGATCGAGGTCCGGATTGCTCATGCGCCAGAGGCGGCCCGCGACGACGAAGTAGCGGCCGTCCGGCGTGACGGGGTGGTGGGTGGGCATCGCAATATCTCGTAATACTTGTGAGGACCGGTCCTGCCCCATTTTACAGACGAGAACCTCCGGCGGCACGACCTGCAAGCTGGCGTCGGAAACGCTGAGCGTGACCCGGTGGGGACGGCGACGACGGCGCAGAGCGGCACCTTGCTCCGACCCGCTTTCCATTTTTCCAATCCACGGCCGCGCGAAACAGGCATCATGGAGCCTTTTCACAGGAGACCCCATGATCAAAGGATTGCGCACCGTAACCTATCCCGTGGCCGACCTCGGCCGCGCCAAAGCCTGGTTCGCCGACGTGTTCGGCGTCCAGCCGTATTTCGACCAGCCGTTCTACGTCGGCTTCGCCGTCGGCGGCTTCGAGCTGGGCCTCGTCCCGGACGGCACCCCGGGCACGACCGGATCGACGACGTTCTGGGGTGTCGACGACATCGCGGCCGAGGTCGAGCGCATCGTCGGCCTCGGCGCCACCGTCCACGCCGCGATCCAGGAGGTGGGCGAGGGCATCAAGGTGGCGGAATTGAAGGACCCGTTCGGCAACGTTCTCGGGCTCATCGAGAATCCGCTGTTCGATCCCGCCGCAGTCAACTAATTACATGCCGGCCGGCGGTTCGACCGGGATCGGGTTGCGCAGCGACAGGTTGATTGCGTTCCAGCCCCGGATGACGGCGATCGTATAGCCCAGTTCCGCGATCTCGGACTCGCTGAAATGTTCGCGCAGCGCGGGCCAGGCGGCGTCCGTGTCGTCGCGGTGGGGCAGGGCGTTGACGGCGTCGGCCCAGGCCAGCGCGGCCCGTTCGCGCTCGCTGAAGAACGGCGATTCGCGCCATGCGGCCACGCTGTTCAGGTGGCGCGGGTCGGCGCCCTGCTTGATCAGGTCGCGCCAGTGCATGTCGACGCAGACGCCGCAGCCGTTCTGCTGCGAGACGCGCAGGTTGACGAGTTCCACGAGCCGCGGACCGAGCGCGCCCTGCTTGACGGTCTGCGACAGGTTGATCATGGCCTTCAGCGCGGACGGGGCCAGGGTGAACAGGTTGATGCGGGCAGCGTGCGACATGATGTTTCCTTTCGATGAACAGGATGCGATATGCAGCCTTCTAATCATTAGACGGAACGGCCCGCGCGTTTGTGACAGGTCCCATGGATTATTTCAAACCGTACCGCGCCCGCGAACTGCGCGCCCGCTCGTGCGGGGCGAACAGGCTGCTGGCGCGGTCCAGCAGCTCGCGCGCCTGGGCCAGCCGTCCGCGTTCTGCGGCGTCGAGCGGCCGGCCGTCGTCCGTCAGGTCCCGGATGGCGCGGATCGCCAGCTCCTTCGCCGCGATGTCCTCGGGCAGGCCGGAGCGCGTGCACAGGCCGTACGTGCCGGCGATGAAGTGGCGCCACTCGCTGCGCAGGTGCGCCTCCGTCACCCCCACCCGGAACAGGGGCAGCGCATCCACCGCCGCCCGGTAGCGCGCCGCGAAGCGCGCGTACGGATCGCGTTCTCCATCCAGCAGCATCCGAAGCCAGTCGACATAGCCTTTGGCAAACCAGTCGAGCGCATGGGCTTCCGCGTGCTCGCCGAAGTACGACGCGCAATCGATCCGGACGTGCAGCCGGTACGACGGCGCCGGCATCGTGCCGGCGGCCGTGCAGGCGTCGAGATGCGCGCCGTCCGTGGCGCAGGCCGCGAGCAGTTGCGCGCGGGTGAGGAAGTGAGTGTGCAGGTAGTCGATGAGTTCCATGCATCGATGCTAGCGCCCTGAAACGCGCGACGCTTCGGCCGCGGCGGAAGCGTCGGCCGAAAAAATGACCAGGGTCTGGCAAGAATTCCAA
This sequence comes from Massilia sp., assembly GCA_045810485.1. GTDB lineage: Bacteria > Pseudomonadota > Gammaproteobacteria > Burkholderiales > Burkholderiaceae_D > Telluria. Next base: position 3,895 of record JBJMVU010000078.1, read on the forward strand.
TTTTGGCGCATATTACCCGGTTTGCGCGGCGCACAAAGCGAAAATACCCTGTCATTACAAAGGGTTGGCGCCGTTTCCCCGTCTGGAGTCTTTACATGCTGCTTGGCCTGGTCCGCATCGCGCTGCGGCGTCCTTATACCTTCGTCGTGCTGGCGCTCACGCTGCTCATCATCGGACCGCTGGCCGCCATGCGCACGCCCACGGACATCTTCCCCGACATCAAAATGCCCGTGATCGCCGTCGCTTGGCAGTACACGGGCCTGCCGCCGGACCAGATGTCGGGCCGCGTGTCGACCCTGTTCCAGCGCTCGCTGACGACGACCGTCAACGACATCGAACACATCGAGGCCAACACCTACCCCGGCATCAGCATCGTCAAGATCTTCTTCCAGCCGGGCGTGGACATCGCGGTCGCGAACGCGCAGGTGACGGCGATCGCGCAGTCGGCGCTGCGCCAGATGCCGGCCGGGATCACGCCGCCGCTGATCCTCAACTACAACGCGGCCACCGTGCCGATCCTGCAGCTGGCGCTGTCCGGCGCCGGGCTCTCCGAACAGCAGTTGTTCGACCTCGGCATGAACACCGTGCGCACGCCGCTCGTGACGGTGCCCGGCGCCGCGATCCCGCTGCCGTACGGCGGCAAGCAGCGCCAGGTCCAGATCGACGTGAAGCCGGATGCCCTGCAGGGGCGCGGTCTCTCCGCGCAGGACATCGCCGGCGCGCTGGCCGCGCAAAACATCCTCACCCCGGTCGGCAACCAGAAAATCGACGCGCTCGATTACACGATCCAGCTGAACAGCGCGCCGTCCGCCATCGAGGACCTGGGTCGCATCCCGGTCAAGGTGGTGAACGGCACGACGATCCTGCTGCGCGACGTGGCCGATGTCCACGACGGCAATGCGCCGCAGACGAACATCGTGCACGTAGACGGCGGCCGTTCCGTGCTGATGTCGATCCTCAAGAACGGCGCCGCGTCCACGCTCGCCATCGTGGACGGCGTGCGCGCCAAGCTCGATGCGATGAAGGCGGCGCTGCCCGATAACCTGAAGGTGGCCGCCATCAACGACCAGTCGGTGTTCGTGCGCGCCGCGATCAAGGGCGTCGCCATGGAGGGCGCGATCGCCGCCGCGCTCACGAGC
>JBJMVU010000079.1:0-6930 GCA_045810485.1 Massilia sp.
CCAGTTCGGCATGCTCGGCGGGGAAGATGTCGATCGTGTCACCGCGCACGCGGAAGGTGCCGCGACCGAAGTCGATCTCGTTGCGCGTGTACTGCATCTGGATCAGGCGCGCGATGACGTCGCGCTGCGCGACCTTGTCGCCCGTGCGCAACGTGAGAATCATCTTGTGGTACTCGTTCGGATTACCGATACCGTAGATGGCCGACACGGTCGCGACGATGACGACGTCGCGCCGCTCCATCAGCGACTTCGTGCACGACAGGCGCATCTGCTCGATGTGCTCGTTGATCGACGAGTCCTTTTCGATGAACAGGTCGCGCTGCGGCACGTACGCTTCCGGCTGGTAATAGTCGTAGTACGAGACAAAGTACTCGACGGCATTCTGCGGGAAGAACTCGCGGAACTCCGCGTACAGCTGGGCCGCGAGGGTCTTGTTGGGGGCGAACACGATCGCCGGACGGCCCGCGCGGGCGATCACGTTGGCCATCGTATAAGTCTTGCCGGAACCGGTTACGCCGAGCAGCGTCTGGTACATCAGGCCGTCGTCGATCCCCTGGATGAGCCCCTCGATCGCGGTGGGCTGGTCGCCCGCCGGCGGGAAGGGCTGATGCAGCTTGAACGGGGAATCCGGGAACGTGATGACCGTAGGTGCTGGTGAATTTGCAACCGATAAATCTGCCATTGGATCAGACCTTTGCTAGAATGAGAATCCGCCTGCGGCCCAGCATCGATCAGGGCCGCTGTCTATACAACCGCTGCGAAACCCAGCCGACAAACCAAGTTTATCACGATGAATTCCCCAGCTACTGCCAGCATCTTCAGCGCCATCGCCATGGCTCCCCGCGATCCGATCCTCGGCATCACCGAGGCCTTCAATGCAGACACCAACCCCGCCAAGATCAATCTGGGCGTGGGCGTCTACTACGATGACAACGGGAAAGTGCCGCTGCTGGAATGCGTGCAAAAAGCGGAAGCGAAGCTGATGGAACAACCGACGCCGCGTACCTATCTGCCGATCGAAGGCCTGGGTGCGTACGACAAGGCTGTGCAAGAACTCGTATTTGGTGCCGACAGCGCCGTAATTCAAGAGAAACGTGCAGTCACGGTGCAAGCCCTGGGCGGCACCGGTGCGCTGAAGATCGGCGCCGACTTCCTGAAGCGCTTCTCGCCGGATTCGCAAGTCTACATCAGCGACCCGAGCTGGGAAAACCACCGCGCGCTGTTCGAAAGCGCCGGCTTCACCGTCAACAACTACGCCTACTACGACGCGGCCACGCACGGCGTCAACTTCGAAGGCATGCTGGCCGCCCTGAAAGCGATGCCGGAAGGCGCCATCGTCGTCCTGCACGCCTGCTGCCACAACCCGACCGGCGCCGAACTGAACGCCGACCAGTGGGGCCAGGTGATCGAGGTCGTGCGTGCCAACAACCTGATCCCGTTCCTCGACATGGCCTACCAGGGCTTCGGCGACGGCATCACCGAAGACGGCGCCGTCGTCCGCCGCTTCACCGACACCGCCGGCCCGCTGCTGGTGTCGAACTCGTTCTCGAAGTCGTTCTCGCTGTACGGCGAGCGCGTGGGCGCGCTGTCCGTCGTCGCATCGACGGCGGAAGAGGCGGCCCGCCTGCTGTCGCAGCTGAAGCGCATCGTCCGCACCAACTACTCGAACCCGCCGACGCACGGCGGCAAGGTCGTCGCGACCGTCCTGTCGACGCCGGAACTGCGCCAGCTGTGGGAAGACGAACTGGCCGGCATGCGCGTCCGCATCAAGCAGATGCGCGACGAGCTGGTGAAAAAGCTGGCCGAAAAGGCCCCGGGCACGGACTTCGCCTTCGTGCGCGAGCAGGTTGGCATGTTCTCGTACTCGGGCCTGACGAAGGACCAGGTCGAGAAGCTGCGCGCCGAATCGATCTACGCCGTGGACACCGGCCGCATCTGCGTGGCCGCGCTGAACTCGAAGAACATCGATCGCGTCGTTGACGCCATCGCAAAAGTTCTCTAAAATCGCGGCTCTTCGTTACGGCATACCCGTAACGTATCGGGGCATTGAAGAGCCGTCGCGAGAGGCAGCAGTTTCGTCCGAGAAGCGCAGCCGTACTTACGGTACGGCGAGCATCGCAGGACGAAAATGCAACGCGCAGCAGGCTATTCAAGCCCCCACTACTCCCTGATAGCTCAGTTGGTAGAGCGACGGACTGTTAATCCGCAGGTCCCTGGTTCGAGTCCAGGTCGGGGAGCCAGAATATCGAGAAGGGCCGCATGCGAATGCGGCCCTTTTTCATTGGCGCGCGTTATTGGCTATCAGCCACGCCGTGATGAACTCGGGATAATCCAGCCCCTGCTGCGCAATCCATACGCCGGCCCCCAGGTCATTCGGATTTTCTTTGGGAGTGCACGGCGCCGATCCTTTTCCGGCGGGCCAGGCATGCCCCACGTTCCTGACCGTGACGAACGAAGCGCGCGGCCTGCCGTTTTTCGTCGCGACCCGCATCGTGGCGAGGCCGCCTTGTACCGACACGTCTCCACTCACGGCATCGGTACCGTAAACCTTGCGGAACGATTCGAAATCGTCCAGATCCCATTTGTAGGGAATGAGCGCCACCTGTCCGGCATGGTTGCACGCGGCCTGATCGATCGCCTGGAAGGGAAACCGGTCTTTATGGCCGGGACTTCCCTTGTCCATGTCGCCGACGGCGATGCTGGCGATTTGCGTGTCCAGCCGGCTCGTATTGCCCGTGGAGGCGGCAAGCGATGTGCAGGTGTCGGTCGCATTCTGTACGTTACCCTGCAACAGGGGCATGGGCGGCAGGCCCGGCGGCAGTTTGATCGGCGGCAGTTCGATCTGCCCGTTCATCGCCAGGCCCTGCATGCTGCCCGCGGAAGGACCCGCGACGGCGCCGACGCCGGCAAACAGGTCCGGCCGCTTGCATGCGATATCCAGCGCCATCCCGCCGCCCGACGACAGGCCGACGATGTAGATGTGATTGCGGTCGACGTCGTTGCCGCTATGGTTGTCGGCAAGCGTTTCGGTCATCCGGATGATATCGGCCATTGGTGGTCACGGTCCTGGGCCTGGTCATAATTCCAGCAGCGCTGGATATCCGTTCCGAAGTGCTGTGTTCCGACGTCGGGAATCGCGAGCAGGATGCCGCGTTTCGTGGCGGCGTCTTCCAGGTTGCCGAATTGCTTCAACTGGTCGAACGTCTGGTTGCAGCCGTGGAGTATGACCATTCAGCGGGCCGCAGTCAGCTCCGCGTCGAGCCGGCGGCCATCGGCGCGGCACATCGCCAGTTCGTCGAGCGGGCCGAACCTGCCCGCGGCCGCGCGCCGCATCCGTTCGCGCAGGCAGTTGCGCTGGACCGGCGGCGCCAGCGCCAGCGTCGGATGGCCGAGCAGGCCGCCAGCCGCGCCGGGGCCGAGGATCGCATCGGCCGCCGGGCTCGCGTAGACGATGCGATCATCCAGGCTGACGAGGACGCCGTCCGGACACAGGCGGGCCAGCATGTCGAAGCCGGCGGGAGGCGGAGCCGATGCGCCGGCGTGTGCCGGAATGTGGTCGATCTCGTCCATCTGGCCTCCCGTCCGGACGCGTTGAACCGGACTACCTTAACAGCTTCGAGAGGCGAGGGCGCACGGTAACGCCGCCATGCGGACTCAGCCGTGGCAGCGCCCTGGGCTTATCGTTTGCCCGACACCGGCCTGACCTTGCCCGCCGCCTCCAGCGCCCGCGCGCGCGCCGTGTCGACGTCGTCCGCCGTCGCCAGCGCCACGCCCATGCGGCGGCGCTGGAACGATTCCGGCTTGCCGAACAGGCGGATGTCGCTGCCCGGCACGCGCAGCGCGTCGGCCACGCCTTCGAACGCGATGCCGGCTTCTTCCAGCTGGCCGTAGATCACGGCGGAGGCGCCCGGCGCGCGCAGCGCCGTGTTCACCGGCAGGCCGAGGATCGCCTTGGCGTGCAGCTCGAACTCGCTTTGCACCTGCGTCGCCATCGTCACCATGCCGGTGTCGTGCGGGCGCGGGCTCACTTCCGAGAACCACACCATGTCGCCCTTGACGAACAGCTCGACGCCGAACACGCCCTGGCCGCCGAGGTTCGCGGTGACCTTGTCCGCGATTTCCTGCGCGCGCCGCAGCGCGAGCGGCGCCATCGGCTGCGGCTGCCAGGATTCCACGTAGTCGCCATGCACCTGCTTGTGGCCGATCGGCTCGCAGAAGCGCGTCTCGACGTTGCCGTCGGCGCCGACCGCGCGCACGGTCAGCAGGGTGATCTCGTAATCGAAGTCGATGAAGCCTTCGACGATCACGCGGCCCGCATCCACGCGCCCGCCGGACGCGGCGTAGTGCCACGCGTGTTCGACGTCGCCGGCGCCGTCCAGCTTCGACTGGCCCTTGCCCGACGACGACATCACGGGTTTCACGACGTTCGGAAAGCCGATCTCGGCGCACGCCGCCTTGAGTTCGTCGAGGCTGGACGCGAAGCGGTACGGCGACGTGGCCAGGCCCAGTTCCTCGGCGGCGAGGCGGCGGATGCCTTCGCGGTTCATCGTCAGCTGCGCGGCGCGCGCGGTCGGGATGCAGGTGATCGTCCCGGCCGCTTCCAGCTCGGCCAGCGTCGCGGTGGCGATCGCCTCGATCTCGGGCACGATGAGGTCCGGCTGTTCCTGTTCGATCAGCGCGGCGAGGGCGGCGCCGTCCGTCATGTCGATGACGTGCGCGCGGTGCGCGACCTGGTGGCCGGGCGCGTCCGGGTAGCGGTCGACGGCGATCACTTCGACGCCGAGGCGTTGCAGCGAGATGATCACTTCCTTGCCGAGCTCGCCGGAGCCGAGCAGCATGACTTTCGTTGCGGAAGGGGAGAGCGGGGTGCCGAGGGTGCGTGCAGTGGTCATGGGGCAGTAGGTGAGGTCGGGAAGGGGCCGACTATAGCAAACCCCGGCGCCAGGCGCGATATTTGGCAATTCCCGGATTCCTGCTATAATATTGCCTCAATTCCCTGATAGCTCAGTTGGTAGAGCGACGGACTGTTAATCCGCAGGTCCCTGGTTCGAGTCCAGGTCGGGGAGCCAGAATTCAAAAGGCCGCGTTATCCAACGCGGCCTTTTTCGTTTCCGCCCTTCGATGACTATCCTTCCCCCGCTCGCGGCGCGCGACGCCGCCCGTATCGACCACTACGCCGCCGCGGCCGACACGGACGGCTGGCTGCACCCCGTCCAGCAGGCCCTGATCCACCATCGCGGCTGGCTGCGCATGCTGGCGCCGCGCGCGGTCGGCGGAGAAGAGCGCCCGCTGCCGGAGGTCGTGCGGCTGGAAGAAGCCATTGCCCGCGTCGACGGCAGCGTCGGCTGGACCGTCACCCTGTGCGCCGGCGCCGGCTGGTTCGCGGGCTTCCTGCCGCCGCACCTGGCCCGCGCGATCCTCGCCACGCCGCGCGCCTGCCTCGCCGGCAGCGGCGCCCCGACCGGCCACGCGGACCGCGACGGCGAGGGCTGGCGCATCGAGGGCGAGTGGGATTACGCGAGCGGCGCGCCGATGGCCACACACTTCACCTTCAACGCCTTCCTGCGCGAAGACGGCAAGCCCATGCTCGATGCGGATGGCCAGCCGCGCACCCAGGCGTTCGTCGTGCCGAAGGAGATCGTCGAGATCGTGCCCCGCTGGCGCAGCATCGGCCTGCGCGCGACGGCGTCGCACGCCTACCGCATCCGCGGCGCGTGGGTCCACGCCGACCACGGCTTCGTCATCGACCCGGCCGCCGCGCGCGGGCAGGGGCCGCTGTACCGCTTTCCATTCCTCCCGTTCGCGTTCGTCACGCTGGCGGCCAATGTGGCGGGCATGGCGGTCCACTTCGTCGGCCTCGCGCGCGCCTGCATCGCGCGCCGGCGCAACCGGTTCGGCGGTCGGAACGAGCTGCTGATCGAGGCGCCGGCCGTGCGCGCCGTGCTGGACGCCGCCTGTTCCCGCCTCGACGACGTGCGCGGCCGCTTCTATGCCCTGCTCGACGCGACGTGGACCGACGTCGTCGCCGGCGCCGACGTCGCGGACGAACAGGCCGCGCAGATGCAGGCACTCGCGCAGGAATGGGTGGCGGCGTCGCGCCATGCGGTCGACACGCTGTATCCGTATTGCGGCCTCGTCGCCGCCAGCGCGGACAGCGACATCAACCGCGTCTGGCGCGACTTCCATACGGCGTCGCAGCACGCGCTCTTGCTGCCGTAGAGCTGAGCCGCTATAATGCGGCCTCAATTCCCTGATAGCTCAGTCGGTAGAGCGACGGACTGTTAATCCGCAGGTCCCTGGTTCGAGTCCAGGTCGGGGAGCCAGAATTCAGAAGGCCGCGTATTGTTCTGCAGTACGCGGCTTTTTCGTTTGCGGTCACGTTCAAGCGAGGCGATGATGTCCGGATTGCGGTGGCGCGCGTTGGCGATGGTGGCGGTACTGATGGGCGGGTGCACGCTCAGCTCGACGGTGCCCCTGGAAACGGGCGGAGCGCCTCATGCGGGCCGCGCCGTGATCGTCTACGGCCTGGGCGTCGAAGGGCAATGGCCATACGCACGCTACGGCGTCCAGCTGGCGGAGTACAGCCTCGAGCAGCAAAACATCACCGGTAACTATTTCCGCTTCAACCGGGTCGATGCGGCCGTGCCGTCCGCACCCGCCGGCATCCGCTATGTCGCGTTCGACGTCGTGCCCGGCAGCTGGGTGTACAGCCCGATGAACGGCGCGCAGCTCGACGGCGAGCCGGTCGCGTTCCGCGTGCCCGCGGGGCAGACCGTGTATCTCGGCGATTTCATCTACGGCAAGAATGGCCGCGTGCGACGGACGGGCGACCTGGCCGCGGAACGGTCGGCCATTCGCCAGGCGCTGCCCGCGCTGGCGGCCGACGACCTGGCGCCCGCGGCGACGGTCCCGGTCGCGGCGCCAAAGCCG
>JBJMVU010000080.1:0-9813 GCA_045810485.1 Massilia sp.
TGCCCTGCAGGGGCGCGGTCTCTCCGCGCAGGACATCGCCGGCGCGCTGGCCGCGCAAAACATCCTCACCCCGGTCGGCAACCAGAAGATCGACGCGCTCGATTACACGATCCAGCTGAACAGCGCGCCGTCCGCCATCGAGGACCTGGGCCGCATCCCGGTCAAGGTGGTGAACGGCACGACGATCCTGCTGCGCGACGTGGCCGACGTCCACGACGGCAATGCGCCGCAGACGAACATCGTGCACGTGGACGGCGGCCGTTCCGTGCTGATGTCGATCCTCAAGAACGGCACCGCGTCCACGCTCGCCATCGTGGACGGCGTGCGCGCCAAGCTGGACGCAATGAAGGCGGCGCTGCCCGATAACCTGAAGGTGGCCGCGATCAACGACCAGTCGGTGTTCGTGCGCGCCGCGATCAAGGGCGTCGCCATGGAGGGCGCGATCGCCGCCGCGCTCACGAGCGTCATGATCTTGCTGTTCCTCGGCAGCTGGCGCTCCACCGTCATCATTGCCGTGTCGATTCCGCTGGCTATCCTCGGTTCGATCATCGCGCTCGCGGCCACCGGCGAGACCTTGAACCTCATGACGCTCGGCGGCCTGGCGCTGGCCGTCGGCATCCTCGTCGACGACGCGACGGTCACCATCGAGAACATCAACTGGCACCTGGAGCAGGGCAAGGCCGTGGAACCCGCGATCCTCGACGGCGCCCGGCAGATCGTCGCGCCGGCGCTCGTCTCGCTGCTGTGCATCTGCATCGTGTTCATCCCGATGTTCTTCCTCGAAGGCGTCGCGCGCTTCCTGTTCGTGCCGATGGCGAAGGCGGTGATGTTCGCGCTCGTGGGTTCCTTCATCCTCTCGCGCACGCTCGTGCCCACGATGGCGAACTGGCTGCTGTGCGCTCATGACACACACGCGGCGCATGCGCATGCGCGGGGCGGCAACGCCTTCCAGCGCTTCCAGCGCGGCTTCGAAGCCCGCTTCGAGCGCCTGCGCCTGGGCTATCACGGCATCCTTGAGCGTTCGATCGCGCGCCGCAAGGTGTTCCTGCCCGGCTTTTCGATTGTCGTCCTGTTGTCGTTCGCGCTGGTGCCGTTCCTCGGCTCGAACTTCTTCCCGGCCGTCGATTCGGGCCAGGTGCTGATCCACGCGCGCGTCCCGGTCGGCACCCGCGTCGAAGAGACGGCGCTGCGGTTCGCGCACATCGAAAAGGCGATTCGCAGGGTCATTCCCAGCAGCGAGATCACGACGATGGTCGACAACATCGGCCTGCCGTCGTCGAGCATCAACACCACGTACAACAACACGGGCACGATGGGCTCGCAGGACGGCGACTTCCAGATCGCGCTGGGCGGGGAGCACGCGCCGACGGCGGACTACGTGCGCAAGCTGCGCGCCGTGCTGCCGCGCGAGTTCCCGGACACGACGTTCTCGTTCCCGCCGGCCGACATCGTCAGCCAGATCCTGAACTTCGGCTCGCCCGCGCCGATCGACGTGCAGGTGCGCGGCCGCGACCTCGACGCCGACTACGGCTACGCCCAACAGCTGCTGAAGCGGATCCGTGCGATCCCCGGCGTGGCCGACGCCCGCATCCAGCAGAGCAACCGCGCACCCGTGTTCAACGTGGACGTCGACCGCACGCAGGCGCAGCTCCTCGGCCTGACGACGCGCGACGTCACCAACAGCCTCGTGGTGAACCTCGCCGGCAGCAGCCAGGTGGCGCCGACGTACTGGCTGAATCCGCAGAACGGCGTCAGCTACCCGATCGTGATGCAGACCCCGCAGGCGCAGCTCGATTCGCTGGCGGCGCTGTCGAATCTCCCGGTCGGCAACGGCGCCAACGCCAACGCGGCCACCCTGGGCGCCCTTGCACGGGTCGAGCGCACCAGCGGCAGCGCCCTGATCAGCCAGTACGACGTGCAGCCGATGGTGCAGATCCACGCGGCCACGCAGGACCGCGACCTGGGCGCCGTCGCCGCCGACATCCGCAAGGTCATCGCCGCGACGAAGGCCGACGTGCCGAAGGGCGCCTCGGTCGAGATGCTGGGCCAGGTGCGCACGATGGAGCGCGCGTTCTCCGGCCTGCTGTTCGGCCTTCTCGGCGCCGTCGGCCTGATCTACCTGCTCATCGTGATCAACTTCCAGTCGTGGCTCGACCCGGCCGTGATCGTGTCGGCGCTGCCGGCCGCGCTGGCCGGGATCGTGTGGATGCTGTTCGCCACGCACACGACCTTGTCCGTGCCCGCGCTCACGGGCGCCATCATGTGCATGGGCGTGGCCACCGCGAACAGCGTCCTCGTGATCAGCTTCGCACGCGAACGCCTCGACGAACTCGGCGACGCCGCCGCGGCCGCGCTGGAAGCGGGCTTCGTGCGCTTCCGCCCCGTCCTCATGACGGCGCTGGCCATGATCATCGGCATGCTGCCGATGGCGCTGGGCCTGGGCGAGGGCGGCGAGCAGAACGCCCCGCTGGGCCGCGCCGTGATCGGCGGCCTGCTGTTCTCCACGATCGCGACCCTCGTCTTCGTTCCCGTCGTCTTCAGCCTCGTGGACGGCCGGCCCGCGCGCCGCGCCATCCCTCATACCGGAGTACCCGCCCATGCAAACTGAACGCCCATCTTCGCGCCACCGTTCCGCCATCGTCGCCGCGGTGTGCGCCATCGGCGCCGGCGCCATCGTCGTCGGCGGGCTCGCCACCCGGCACTCGCAGGCGGAGGCGCTGCGGTCGGCGGCCGCCGACAACGCCGTGCGCAGCGTGAGCCTGGTCGCATGGAAGGATGCGCCGGACGCGCCCTTGGCCCTCCCGGCCCGCATCGAGGCGTGGTCGCGCGCGCCGATCTATGCCCGCGTCGGCGGCTACGTCGGCCGCTGGAACGTCGACATCGGCGCGCCCGTGAAATCCGGGCAGGTCCTGGCCCAGATCGAGACGCCGGACCTCGACCAGGACCTGCGCCAGGCCCAGGCCCAGCTCGCGGTCGCGCGCACGGCGCTCGGCCTCGCGGAGAGCACCGCCAGGCGCTGGCAGTCGCTCGTCGCGCAGAACGCCGTGTCGAAGCAGGAGGCGGACGAGAAGCAGAACGACTTCGTGTCGAAGCAGGCCAACGTGCAGGCGCTCACGGCCAACGTGGAACGCCAGCAGGCGCTGAAGCGCTACACGCGTCTCGTCGCACCGTTCGACGGCGTCGTCACCGCGCGCAATATCGACGTCGGTGCGCTGGTGAATTCGGGCGCGGGCGGCACGAGCGGCAGCGAGCTGTTCGTCGTCTCCGACCTGCGCAAGCTGCGGGTCTATGTGCAGGTGCCGCAGCGCCAGGTCGCGCTGATCCATCCGGGCAGCAGCGCCGTATTGAATGTACCGGAGCGTCCGGGCCGCGAATACAAGGCGACAGTGCAGTCGCTGGCACAGGCGATCAACGCGGGCACGGGCACGATGCTCGTGCAGCTCGCGGTCGACAATTCGGGCGGCGAACTGCTGCCGGGGGCCTACGCGAACGTCCGCTTCGACTTGCCGGCCGCGCGGGACGCGGTGCTCGTCCCGCCGGGCGCCCTGATCCTCGGGAAGAACGGTACGCGCGTGGCGACGGTCGATGCCGCGAACCGCGTGCACATCCGGCAGGTGACCATCGCGCGCGATCTCGGCAGCGCCATCCAGCTGGACGGCGTGACGCGCGCCGACCGCATCATCGACAGTCCGCCGGACGGCATCGGCGACGGCGACCAGGTGCGCGTGGCGAAGGCGGGGTGACAGCGCTCAGTGGGCCGTGACGAAGCCCGACTCGGCGCCCCAGCGGATGCTGGCGCGGTTCAGCACGACGGCTTCGGCGTCCGCGAGCCAGCCGTCGGCATCCGCGAGGCGCCACATGGCGCCCAGCAGGTTGCGGCGCAGTTCGGGCGACTCGACGTCGTCGAGGAAGGCGTCGATCGTGTCCGTGTCCACGCGGACGGCGCCGTGGTGCGCGGTCGCCAGCAGGTCGTCGCACAACTCGTGCAGGACGGCGTCGAACGCGTCGTCGTCCAGCGCGATGTGTTCGAGGATCCGCGAACGGTAGACCGCCTTCAGTTCGCTGAGGGCGACATTGCCGTCCACGATCATCGTCAGGGCCAGCAAACGGCCGGCGGCGCGGGGACTGTCTTTCGGGTATGAGCGCATCGTTGTTTCTCCTTTAGCAGTATGGATTCATCGAGTGTCTTGCTTGCGCGCGACGACCGCCAGCGAGGCCTGGACCGGCATGTGATACCAGGGCATGATCAGCATCTTCGTGCCGATGAAGGTCAGGACCATCGCCAGCCCGTACTTCAGCAGGTGGAAGCGGTCCGCCATGTCCACCAGCAGGAAGTATAGGGCGCGCAGGCCCAGGATCGCGAACAGGTTCGACGTGAAGACGATGAACGGGTCTGTCGTGATGGCGAAGATCGCCGGGATCGAATCCACCGCGAACACCAGGTCTGTCGCCTCGATCAGCACCAGCACCAGGAACAGCGGCGTCACGTAACGCATCCCGTTCGCCATCACGAAGAATTTCCCGCGGTGGTCGCCTTCCGCGACCCGCAAATGCCTGCGGGCGAAGCGCAGGATCGGGCTGTGCGTCACGTCCGGTTCCTTGTCGGCCGCGACCAGCATGCGCATCCCCGTCAGCAGCAGGAACGCGCCGAACACGTACAGCACCCAACTGAATTCGCTGACGATCCAGGCGCCGGCGCCGATCATGACGGCCCGCATGACGATGGCGCCGAGGACGCCGTAGACCAGTACGCGGCGCTGGTATTGTTGGGGTACCTGGAAGGCCGTGAAGATCATCAGGAACACGAAGATGTTGTCGACCGAGAGCGCTTTTTCGATCAGGTAGCCGGACAGGAATTCGAGCGCCTTCTGGTCCGCGACGTCGGCGCCGGCCGTCGTGTTCAGGTACCACCACAGGCCGCCGTTGAACAGCAGCGCCATGCCGACCCACGCGAGCGACCACAGGCCCGCTTCCTTCACGCCCACCTTGTGCGCCTTGTTGCCGCCAAACACGAACAGGTCCAGCGCCAGCATCACCAGCACGAACCCGACGAATCCGGCCCACATCGGACCGTTCGCGATCGTCTCGATTCCGTTCATCATCGCCCCCGCTCTCCGAATGAGCATTCACTATAGGCGCCGGTTAAAGATCGGACTAATCGTGTATTCTGTCGTCACGCATCGAGTTTTTCGATGTATCGGAGCGCCATGACGTCACTCAACTACAAGCACCTGCGCTATTTCTGGATGGTGGCGAAGACCGGCAGCATCGCCACGGCCGCCGCGCAACTGCACCTGACGCCGCATGCGATCTCGGGGCAGTTGTCGGAGTTCGCGGCCACGCTGGGCGTGCAACTTTTCCGGCGTGCGGGACGCAAGCTGGAACTGACGGAGGCGGGCCGGCGCATCGCCCGCTCGGCCGAGCAGATCTTCGCGGCCGGCGACGAACTGCTGGAACTCGTGCGCGGGAGCCAGCTCGCGTCGCCGCAGCCGTTCCGTGTCGGGTGCGCGGATTCGGTCTCGAAACTCATCGCATGCAGGCTCGTGGAGCCCGCGCTCAAACTGGAAGAGCCGGTCAGGCTCGTGTGCCGCGAGGGCCGCCTCGACAACCTTCTCGCCGATCTCGCCGTCCACCGTCTCGACCTCGTCATCGCGGACCGGCCGATTCCCGCGCACTTCAGCGTGCGCGCGTACAATCACCTGTTGGGGGAAAGTTCGATGACCGCGTTCGCCACCGCCGGTCTGGCGGCGCGGCTCGGGGCGGCGTTCCCGGCTTGCCTCGACAACGCACCGGTGTTGTTCCCGGGCGAGGATGTCGCGATCCGGGGCCGGCTGCTGCAATGGCTGGAGCGCGTCGACGTCCACGTCCGCGTCATCGGGGAGTTCGACGACAGCGCGATGATGCAGGCGTTCGGCCAATCGGGGGCGGGGGTGTTCTTTGCGCCGACGGTGATCGCGGCGCAGGTGTGCGACCAATACCAGGTCGTCGCGATCGGCACGGTCGACGCCGTGGTCGAACAGGTCTACGCGATCACGACCGAGCGGCGCATGAGCCATCCCGCCACGGTGGCGATCGGCGCGCTCGCGCGGGACATGCTGTTCAGGGCTTGATGTGGGGCTGGGTGGCGCCCGGGTTCAGGATCTGGTTGGTGTCGATCTGGTCCTTGTTGATGACCTGGGCGTTGGCGACCGTATGACGGCGCGGCAGCATGCTGCCGGTGGGCGGTTCGCGGTCTGCGCGCGAGAGTTGTTCGCCGCCGGTGGTCGGCGCTTCGGCGCAGCCGGCCAGGGTGCACGCCGCAGCCGCGGCGATCAGGAGATGCTTCATCATGCCCGGTAGTCCTTTTATCTGGTTGGTGGTGCAGACAATATAGACGCGATATCATCCGAAGTCTGTCGTCGATTTGTCGCCGCGGCCTCGGCGAGAATCCAGTCGCGCACCGCCGCCAGCGCGCGGCCGCCGGCGCCGGGCCGCGCCAGCAGCCAGTAACCGTGGTCGGTCGCCACCTGCGGCCGCGTGGTGGCCACCGCGAGCTTGCCCTCGGCGAGCAGGTTGCCGACCAGCGCCAGGCGGCCGAGCGCGACGCCCTGTCCCGCCAGCGCCGCCTGCACCACCTGGTCGTACTGGTTGAAGAGCAGGCGGCCATGTCCCGTCGCCGCTGCCTTGTGCCCCGCGCCGCGCAACCAGTGCTTCCACTGCATCCAGGGCCGCGAAGGGTCGTCGTAATCGATCAGCACGTGCCGGCGCAGCTGGGCCGGATCCTCGATCGCCGTCACGCCCAGCGACGGATGCGCCACGGGCACGAGCATCTCGCCGAACAGGCGTACCGCACCGTCCGGCGCCGCCCCGTCCGGGCAGTAGCGGAGCGCGAGGTCCATGCCGTCGCGCTCCAGGTCCACCACGCGGTTGGTCGCGGCGACGCGCACGTCGACGTCGGGCGCACCGCGCTGGAACGCGCCCAGCCGGGGCAGCAGCCACAGCGCCGTGACGCCGATGGTGGCCGTGATCGTGATGCATGGCCGCTCGGCGGGCGGGCGCAACGTATCGATCGCGGCCCCCAGCTGTTCCAGCATCGGATCGGCCGTGCGGAACAGGTGCCGGCCTTCCGGCGTGAACTCGATGCTGCGATAGGCGCGCACGAACAGGCGGCAGCCGAGCGTCGCCTCCAGCGCCTGGATCTGGCGGCTCACGGCCGACTGCACGATGCACAGGTCCTGCGCGGCGAGCGTGATGCTCATGCGGCGGCCGACCGCGACGAAGGTGCGCAGCAGGTCGAGCGGCGGCAGGTCGATCAATCGGAGCGGCATACGCTGGGTCTCCCGCATGCCGGGCCGGCATGCGACCCGGTCATTTTAAACGTTTGAACGGTCGGCGGCGACGGCTTGTAATGAAGGCTCCACGCCACTTCATCCACAGGAACCACCATGCATCCGACACCCGTCTACGCGACGCTCGACTACTTGCAAAGCCCGGAGCCCAAACCCGTCACCTACATGCTCGCGCCGCCGGGCGGGCATGCGTGGGACACCGGCTGTTACGCATCGACGCCCGTGGCGATCCGCGACGGCCGCGGCATGGCCGACGCGCCCGCGCTCGACCGCGAGGGCTTCCAGTTGTGCGGCGCGCCGAGCGCCATGCCTGCGTTCGACGACCGCGACGCCATCCAGCGCATCTACTATCGCGAGATGGAAGAACTGGCGCGCGCCGTCACCGGTGCGAGCCGGGCCATCGTGTTCGACCATCTCGTGCGCCGGCGCGACCCCGGTACGCTCGCTCCGTTCGGCGCGCGCGACGGCAAGCGCCCGAGCGCCGCGACGCGCGTCCACTGCGACTTCACGCCGGCGTCGGCACGGCGCAGGCTGGCCATCGAGATGGACGCGCACGGGGTCGAGCGGGTCTCGCGGCACGCCATCCTCAATCTCTGGCGCACGACGCGGCTGCCGGTGCTGGATGCGCCGCTCGCCGTGTGCGACGCGCGCACCGTGGCGGCCCCGGATCTCGTGGCCGCCGACATCGTCTATCCGACGCGCACCGGCGAAATCTTCGAAGTGCTGTACAACCCGGCCCACGCCTGGACGTATTTTCACGGCATGCGGTTCGACGAGGTGCTGCTGTTCAAGCAGTATGATTCCGCCGACGGCATGCCGTGCTTCACGCCGCACGCCGCGTTCGCGCATCCGGACACGCCGCCGGGGACGCCGCCACGCGAGAGCATCGAGATCCGCTGCCTCCTCATCTTCGACTGACAGGAGCATGTCATGAACACGATCGAATTCTGGTTCGACTTCGGCAGCAACTACAGCTACCTGAGCATGATGCGGATAGGTCGCCTGGCGGCCGCCGCGGGCGTGCGGGTGGTACTCAGGCCGTTCCTGCTCGGGCCGATTTTCAAGGCGCAGGGATGGGAAACGTCGCCGTTCGTGCTGCAGGAAGCAAAAGGCCGCTACGTGTGGCGCGACATGGAGCGCCAGTGCCGGAAATACGGCTTGCGCTGGCGGCGGCCGTCCGTATTCCCGCGGAATGGATTGTTGGCTGCGCGCGTCGCGTTGCAGGGGGAGGGCGCGGCGTGGGAACTGGTGTTCTGCGAGCAGGTCATGCTCGCCAATTTCGCGGACGACCGGGACATCGGCGACGAAGCGGTCATCGCCGGCATCCTCACAGGCCTCGGCCTGGACAGTGGGCCGATCATCGCGGCTGCGCAGGGCGACGCGTGCAAGGCCGGTTTGCGTGCGCGGACGTCCGCCGCCCAGGCCCGCGGGATCTTCGGCGCGCCCACGTTCTTCGCGGGCGACGAGATGTTTTGGGGGAATGACCGGCTCGAGGACGCGTTACTTGAACAAGCGCTGCACCACCGCGAGGACGAGAGGTAGCAAGGCGAGGGCAGCCAGGACGCGGATCCAGCCGGGGTGCCCGAAGTTGAGTGTCCAGCCCATCATGGGTGTTGCCTTGGGCACCATCAGCCGGGTGTCGCGCTTGCTGGAATACAGGCCGAGCGGTCCGCGCCAGGTCCAGTTGGCCGGGTTGCGCCATTCCATGTCGTTGATGTCGCCCGGTCACCGCGGTCGTCGAGCTATCCAGTCCGGGTGTGGGCCGTCGATAATTCGTACGGCACCGGCCTGCTGGACTACCCGCCCCGATAACGCCGCTCGAACCGCCCGCCCAATCGCGTCAGCACCTCATACCCGATCGTCCCGGCCTCCGCCGCGACGGCGTCGACATGCTGGTGTGGCCCGAGCAGCTCGACGGTCATGCCCGGCTGCAGGCGCGCGTCCGGGATGCCGGTCACGTCCAGCGTGATGCTGTCCATCGACACGGCGCCCGCGATCGGCACGCGCGCCCCGTCGACCCAGGCGCAGCCGCGGCCGGACAGCGCGCGCAGCCAGCCGTCCGCGTAGCCGATGGCGATGGTGGCGATGCGGCGCGTGCCGTCCGCCACGTAGCGGGCGCCATAGCCGACGGCGTCGCCGGCCTCGATCGTCCGCACCTGCACGATGCGGGCATCGAGCGATACGGCTTGCCGCAACGGGTTCGGATGGCCCGGCTGGGGGTTGATGCCGTACAGCGCCGCGCCCGGACGCGCGAGGTCGTAATGGAAGCCGGGGCCGAGGAAGACGGCCGAGGAATTCGCGAGGCTCGCGGGCATGGCCGGGAATCGCGCGCGGATCGTGTCGAAGCGGCTGCGCTGGCGCTCGTTCATCGGGTGGCCCGGCACATCCGCGCAGGCCAGGTGGCTCATCAGGAGAACGGGCTCGAACGCGGCCAGCCAGTCGCGCGGATCGCCCAGCGCATCGAGATCGGCGGGCGACAGCCCCA
>JBJMVU010000081.1:0-6342 GCA_045810485.1 Massilia sp.
ACCATCGCCGCCTTCCACGCGGTGCTGATGGCGCTGCAGGAAACCCGCCTGCATGCGCGCAGCGCCAAGAAGGGCTGGCTGGGCGCCGCCATCGACCAGCTGCCGGCGCTGCTGACGATGGAGCGGCTGCTGTTCCGCATGATCGGCATCGGCTTCGTTTTGCTCAGTCTCACGGTCCTGTCGGGCATCGTGTTCTCCGAACAGCTGTTCGGCCGCGCGCTGCGCTGGGACCATAAAAACTTTTTCGCGCTGTTGTCGTGGGTCCTGTTCGCCGCGCTGCTGGCCGGACGCCGCTGGCGCGGCTGGCGCGGCAAGACCGCGCTGCGCTTCACGCTGGCGGGATTCGCCACGCTGGCGCTGGCCTACGTCGGCAGCCGGTTCGTATTCGAAGTCGTTCTGCACCGGGGGTTCGTATGACGCGACTGCTTTTCTGGATTGCGCTCGCCATCCTCGTGGTGGCGGCCGTCCGCAGCAAACTGCGCGCCGCGATGACGCGCGCACAGGACTCCGCTGTAAATCCGGCCTCCGGGCCGGCGCCGGCGTCAAGCGGCGGCGGCGCCAAGGCATGGCGCCGCGTCGAGGACCAGTCCGAACCGATGCTCAGCTGCGCCCATTGCGGCATTTACTTCCCGGCGTCGGAAGCCGTGCGGGCCGACGGCCGCGATTACTGCGGCACGGCCCACGCGCGCGAGGCGCACCAGCAGGCCAGGTAAGCCGCCGCATGGCGACCTGGCTGCCGCTTTCCGCCGAGTCGCGCTCGACGTTCTGGCGTTCGCTGCAGACGCTCACGGTCACGCGCATCGTGATCGCGTTCGTGCTGCTGCTGTACCTGTCGATCGACGTGCGGCGCGGCCGCGTCGACGGCACGGCGTATGCCGAGACGTGCATCGCCTACGTGCTGGCGGCGCTGCTGTTCGCGGTCGTCGCCCAGCGCTGGCGGCGGCGCTTCCTGTGGCAGTTGTCGGTCCAGGTGGTCGTCGACATCGTCGCGATCTCGCTGCTGTTCCTCGCCGCCGGCGGCATGCGCAGCGGCCTCGCGCTGCTGTACCTGTTCCCGCTGGCCGGCGCCGCGATCCTCGCGCCGCTGGTGCTGGCCCTGTTCTCGGCCGCGCTCGCGACCCTGTTCGTGCTGGGCGAAAGTACCTGGCAGGTCTTCATGCGCACGGACGAGCCGCCGCTGACCCAGGCCGGCCTCACCGGCGCCGCGTTCTTCGCGGTGGTGCTGGTGGTGAACCGCCTGGCCGCGCGCCTCATCAAGCAGGAAGAGCTGGCCGCGCGGCACGGCGCCGACCTGCGCATCCAGCAGGCGATCTACCGCATCGTCGTCGATGACGTGGACGACGGCATCCTCGTGCTGGGGCGCGACGGCACGGTCTTCGGCGGCAACCCGGCGGCGCGCCGCATGCTCGGCCTGGAGACGCAGCCGGGCGAGGACGGCAGCACGTTCGCGCTGACCGACCTGCCGGCGCTGGAACCGGTGGCGCAGCGTTTCATGGACTGGGTCGGCCGCTGCATGGATGCGCCGGCGGCGGTGACGGGCGGCTTCGTCACCGTCAAGCGCTGGCACGAGACGGACGGCCCGGTGCGCGGCCGCCTCGACCAGCCTGTGCACCTGAAGCTCCGCTTCGCGCGCGTGGACACGCCAGAGGGCACGGCCGGGCGCAGCCTCGTCTTCCTGCAGGACGTGAGCGCCATCGAAAACCAGGCGCAGCAACTCAAGCTCGCGTCGATGGGCCGCCTGACGGCCAGCATCGCGCACGAGGTGAGGAATCCGCTGTCCGCGATCGGCCACGCGACGTCGCTGCTCGCGGAGGACTTGCACGGTCCGGCTGAAACCCGCCTGCTGCGCATCGTGAACGACAACGTGGCGCGCGTAAACCGCATGGTCGAGGACATCCTGAAACTGTCGCGCAAGGTGCAGCCGAACGGCACGCCGGTGGCGCTGGACGACTTCCTGCCCGAACTGCGCGCCGAGTTCACGGAAATGCACGGCATGGCCGGTGATATAGTGTGGGTGGGCGATGCGGGCGGACGCACGGTGCGTTTCGACGGCCTGCACCTGCGCGAAGTACTCGTGAATTTGCTCGGCAACGCGATCCGCTACGCCAGCGGCCAGCCGGCCAGCATCCGCGTGGTGCCGGTGCTCGACGCCACCGGACGCATGGAGCTGCACGTGCAGGACGACGGCCCCGGGATCACGCCGGAAGTGCGGGCGCACCTGTTCGAGCCGTTCTACACGACGTCGAGCAAGGGCACGGGCCTCGGCCTGTACCTCGCGCGCGAGCTGTGCCTGAACAACGGCGCGATGCTCGACTATGAATACCGCACCGAGGACGTGCGGCCCGGTGCGGCCGCCGACGGCACGGGCGAGGCCAGCGGCCGCTTCGTGATCACGTTCGCCGCCTCGTCCGGGCAGGACCCTACTAATTAGATAGAGACGACGTCACGGAAAGATAGGCATGAGCTCACCCCGCATCCTGGTGGTCGACGACGAACCCGACCTGCGCGAGCTGCTCGAGATCACCCTGCTCAAGATGGGGCTCGACGTGGACAGCGCCGCGACCGTGCGCGAGGCGCGCGCGCTGCTGGACCAGAAAGCGTTTGCGCTGGTGCTGACCGACATGCGCCTGCCCGACGGCCTTGGACTGGAACTCGTGCGCGAGGTGGCGGCCAATCATAAAAGCACGCCCATTGCCGTGATCACCGCGTACGGCAGCGCGGAGAATGCCGTCGTGGCGCTGAAGGCCGGCGCGTTCGACTACGTGTCGAAGCCCGTCGTGCTGGACGACCTGCGCGCGATGGTGCGCTCGGCGCTGAAGCTGTCGGACCCCGCGGCCGCGCCGGCCGCCGGGTCGGCCGGCGAGTCGGCCGGCGGGACGTCGCGCCTGATCGGGCAATCGCCCGCGATGCAAGGGCTGCGCGCGCAGATCGCGCGGCTGGCCCGTTCGCAGGCGCCGATCGCCATCAACGGCGAATCGGGCAGCGGCAAGGAACTGGCCGCGCGCGAGATCCACGCGCAGGGCGCGCGCGCCGGCAAGCCGTTCGTCGCCGTGAACTGCGGCGCGATCCCCGAGGCGCTGATGGAGGCCGAGTTCTTCGGCTACCGCAAGGGGGCGTTCACGGGCGCGAACGACGAGCGCGACGGCTTCTTCCAGGCCGCGAACGGCGGCACGCTGATGCTCGACGAGGTGGCCGACCTGCCGCTCGCGATGCAGGTGAAGCTGCTGCGCGCGATCCAGGAACGGCGCGTGCGCAAGATCGGCGCCACGGTTGAGGAACCGGTCGACGTGCGCATCGTCAGCGCCACGCACAAGGATCTTGCGAAGTGCGTGGAGAACGGCAGCTTCCGCCAGGATCTGTTCTACCGCCTGAACGTCATCGAACTCACCCTGCCGCCGCTGCGCGAACGGCTGGACGACCTGCCGCTGCTGGTCGACGCCATCCTCGCGCGCCTGGCCGGGCCGGGCGGGGCGCGGCTGGCGCCCGGCGTGCTGGACGCGCTGCGCGGCTATGCGTTTCCAGGCAATGTGCGCGAGCTGGAAAACGTGCTGGAACGGGCGCTCGCCTTCGCCGACGACGGCGTGATCGAAGCGGGGGACCTGCAGCTGAAGGGCGCGAAGCCGGGCGACGCGGCCGTCGTGGCGCAGCCGCCGGTGACCGCCGCACCCGAACCGGAACCGGCCGCGCCGCCACCGCCGCTGGCCGACGACGCGCTGCCGAGCAATCTGCCGGACTACCTGAGCCAGGTCGAGCGCGACATCATCCTGCGCGCGCTGAACCAGACCCAGTTCAACCGCACGCAGGCCGCCAGCCTGCTCGGCATCAGTGTCCGGCAACTGCGCTACCAGATGCAGAAACTGGACATCCACGCGCCCGAACCTTGAGGTTGAAATGTTGAAGCGTGCGTGGTCTTTTCGCCAACGCAGCAACGCCAAAACAGCGGATTTTGCACGATTAGTAAGCAGGCGAATTCGCGCCACAAAATCAATGTTAGCGCTTACTTCGCCGTGGAGGCTTCAGGTATCGGCCCTGATCGATGTCAAGAAAAAAATCTTAGTCGCAGAGCTCTTAAAAATCGCGGACATCGACTACAATTAGGTCTGTAAGGCCGTTGTCTACTACATCTAGTGGTCAACGGCCTTAATGCCGAACAGGCTCAGTAGGGGCGCCACTGCGGTTTCTCAACATTGCTGCTCCTATTTTTTGTCGGCAGAAAGTTATCGAGTTGCCAATTTTGATGAGTTGGCAGCGTTCCCTGGATTCACTCCGAGGGGTCCATATCTACCTAATTCGTGAAGGCGGTGGCAGTCAATGACGCCAATGCTGGGAGGCTCAATGCAAACATCTTCGGACATTTCCATCAACACCGTCGCGGCAGCAACGACGGCCGGCAAGAGCGCGGCCGAGCTGGTCGCGGGCAACGACTACCGCATCATCCGCCGTAACGGCGCCGTGGTGCCGTTCGCGCCGAACAAGGTCGCCGTCGCGATGACCAAGGCGTTCCTGGCCGTCAATGGCGAGCAGGGCCGCGAGTCGGCGCGCATCCGCGAGCTGGTCGAGCAACTGACGAACAACGTCGTCGCGGCCCTCGTGCGCCGCCAGCCGAACGGCGGTACCTTCCACATCGAGGATGTGCAGGACCAGGTGGAATTGTCCCTGATGCGCTCGGGCGAGCATGACGTCGCGCGCGAATACGTGCTGTACCGCGCCAAGCGGATGGAAGAGCGCCGCGCCGCCAAGGAAGCCAATGGCGGTACCCAGATCGCCACCCCGCAGTTCGTCGTCGTCGACGGCGGCGTGCGCCGCCCGCTCGACATGAACGAAGTGTCGTCCCTGATCAACGCCGCCTGCGCCGGCCTGGAAAAGCACGTCGACGCCGACGCCATCCTGGCCGAGACGGTCAAGAACCTGTACGACGGCGTGCCGGTCGAGGAACTGTACAAGTCGGCCGTGCTGGCCGCGCGCGCGCTGATGGAAAAGGATCCGGCCTACAGCCAGGTCACCGCGCGCATCCTGCTGCACTCGATCCGCAAGGAGATCTTCGGCAAGGACGTGCCGCAGGCCGGCGCCGCCGCCGAATACGTCACCTACTTCCCGCAATACATCGCCAAGGGCATAGCCGCCGAGCTGCTGGACGAGGAACTGGGCAAGTTCGACCTGCAAAAGCTGGCCAAGGCCATCGTCGCCGACCGCGACCTGCAATTCGGCTACATCGGCCTGCAGACCCTGTACGACCGCTACTTCCTGCACATCCGCGAAACCCGCATCGAGATGCCGCAGGCGTTCTACATGCGCGTCGCGATGGGCCTCTCGCTGCGTGAAGAGAACCGCGAAGCGCGCGCGATCGAGTTCTACAACCTGCTGTCGACGTTCGACTTCATGAGCTCGACCCCGACGCTGTTCAACTCGGGCACCCGCCGTTCGCAGCTGTCGTCGTGCTACCTGACCACCGTCGCCGACGACCTGGAAGGCATCTACGACGCCATCAAGGAAAACGCGCTGCTGTCGAAATTCGCCGGTGGCCTGGGCAACGACTGGACGCCGGTGCGCGCGCTGGGCTCGCGCATCAAGGGCACGAACGGCAAGTCGCAGGGCGTCGTGCCGTTCCTGAAGGTCGCCAACGACACCGCCGTCGCGGTCAACCAGGGCGGCAAGCGCAAGGGCGCCGTCTGCGCCTACCTGGAAACGTGGCACCTGGACATCGAGGAATTCCTCGACCTGCGCAAGAACACGGGCGACGACCGCCGCCGCACGCACGACATGAACACCGCGAACTGGATTCCGGACCTGTTCATGAAGCGCGTGATGGAAAAGGGCGAGTGGACCCTGTTCTCGCCGTCGGAAGCACCGGACCTGCACGACAAGGTCGGCCGCGCGTTCGAGGAAGCCTACCTGAAGTATGAGGAAAAGGCCGCCCGCGGCGAGATGACCGTGTACAAGAAAGTGCAGTCGCTCGACCTGTGGCGCAAGATGCTGTCGATGCTGTTCGAAACGGGCCACCCGTGGATCACGTTCAAGGATCCGTGCAACATCCGTTCGCCGCAGCAGCACGTCGGCGTCGTGCACTCGTCGAACCTGTGCACCGAGATCACGCTGAACACGAACGAAGACGAGATCGCCGTCTGCAACCTGGGTTCCGTGAACCTGCCGGCCCACATGAAGGGCGATGGCCTGGACGTGGTCAAGCTGCAGAAGACCATCCGCACGGCGATGCGCATGCTCGACAACGTCATCGACATCAACTACTACGCCGTCGACAAGGCCAAGAATTCGAACCTGCGCCACCGTCCGGTCGGCCTGGGCATCATGGGCTTCCAGGACTGCCTGCACATGATGCGCGTG
>JBJMVU010000082.1:0-3726 GCA_045810485.1 Massilia sp.
GATGGGATCGAGCGGGACCTGATCATCCTGGGCAAGCGGGTGGCCTGAAACCCAGAACCGTCGTTCCCGCGAAGGCGGGAACCCGAGTTCGTGGCGTCAACGGTACGCAAAATTGGGCCCCCGCCTTCGTGGGGGCGACGGGCCAGGCAGGCGTCCGTTCGGGTCCTCGCGGTATGGGTTCGATACGTGGGCGCATTTTCCGCGGGTGGCGAATCTCGATGGGATCGAGCGGGACCTGATCATCCTGGGCAAGCGGGTGGCCTGAAACCCAGAACCGTCGTTCCCGCGAAGGCGGGAACCCGAGTTCGTGGCGTCAACGGTACGCAAAATTGGGCCCCCGCCTTCGCGGGGGCGACGGGCCAGGCAGGCGTCAGTTTGGGTCCTCGCGTACAATATCGTGATGTATATCGATTCCCACTGCCACATCAACTTCCCGGAACTGGCCGCCCGGATGCCAGAGATCCTGGCCAAGATGGCCGAGAACAAGGTCTCGCACGCGCTGTGCGTCTCCGTCGACCTGCCGGAGTTTCCCAGCGTGCTCGCCCTGGCCGAGCAATATCCGCACATTTACGCCTCCGTGGGCGTGCATCCCGATTACGAGGACACGCCCGAGCCCACCGTCGCCCGGCTGGTCGAACTGGCCGACCACCCGAAGGTCATCGCGATCGGCGAGACCGGTCTCGATTATTACCGGCTGGAAGGCGATCTCGAATGGCAGCGCGAGCGTTTTCGCACGCACATCCGCGCATCGCGCGAGACGCGCAAACCCCTGATCATCCACACGCGCTCGGCCAGCGAAGACACGATCCGCATCATGCGCGACGAGGGCGCGGGCACGGACAAGGGCGGCGTCGCGGGCGTCATGCACTGCTTCACGGAGTCGCTCGACGTCGCCCTGGCCGCCATCGAGATGGGCTTTTATATTTCGTTCTCGGGCATCGTGACGTTCAAGAGCGCGAAAGACCTGCAGGCGGTGGCGAAGGCGCTGCCCCTCGACCGCATCCTCATCGAGACGGATTCGCCGTACCTCGCGCCCGTGCCGTTCCGCGGCAGGATGAACGAGCCGGGCTACGTGGCGCATGTGGCGGAGTACATCGCCACGTTGAAGGACGTGCCGCTGCGCGAGATCGCCGACCGCACCACCGACAATTTCTTCAACCTGTTCAAGACCGCGAGGACCTGACCCATGATGACCGCGAACCCGCTGCGCCGCACCGTTCTCCGTTCGATCCTGCTCGTCGCCGCGCTGGCGGCGGGCGTCACGCCCGCACTGGCGGCCGATCCGCAGGCGGACTTTTTCCGGGCCGTGCAGATGGACGATGCGCGAACGGTCAGGGAACTGCTGGGCAAGGTCGACGTGAATGCGGTCAATCCCGTCGGCGGTGAAACGGCGCTCGTGCTGGCCGTGCGCGAAGGGGCGATGCAGGTGTTCGACACGCTGCTGCGGGACCCGGGCACGAACGTCGACGCGCCCGCGCTGAACGGCAACACGGCGCTGATGATGGCCGCGTACAAGCACAACAAGCCGGCGGCCGAGGCGCTGGTCGCGAAGGGCGCGGCCGTGAATCGTCCCGGCTGGACGCCGCTGCACTACGCGGCCGCCAGCGGCGACGACGACATCGCGCGCCTGCTGCTCGCGCGCGGCGCCCGCATCGATGCGCAATCGCCGCCGGCCAGCGGCAAGTATACGCCGTTGATGATGGCGGCGCGCGAAGGCCACGAGGATACGGCCGTGTTCCTGCTGGGCCAGGGCGCCGATCCGCAGCTGAAGAATGGCGAGGGCCTCACGGCGGCCGGGATCGCGCGCAAGGCCGACCACGGCGCCATCGCGACGGCGCTCGACAAACGTCCAACATCCACCAACTAGGCTAGCTTTCTCCGCATTTGCTGGCGCGCTTCTTCGTGTACATGTGCGCGTCCGCATGCATGAGCAGGGTCTCGACCTGGTCCGCGTGATCGGGGAACAGGCCGATCCCGATGCTGACCCCGATGCGCAGCGGCGCGCATTGCGTCGGCACCGGCCGCGCGAGCGCGGCGCGGATCTTGTCGGCGCAGTGTTCGGCGTCCTCGGGCGCCTGCAGGTCTTCCAGCAACAGCACGAATTCGTCGCCGCCCAGGCGCGCCACCGTGTCCGACTCACGCGCGCATTCCACCAGCCGGGCCGCCACCTCCCGCAGCAGCGCGTCGCCGGCCGCATGGCCGTAATGGTCGTTGACCTGCTTGAAATCGTTCACGTCCACGTACAGCAAGCCGAGCCGCGAGTGGCAGCGCCGCGCCCGCGCGACGGCCGTGCGGATGCGGTCGAAGAACAGCCGGCGGTTCGGCAAGCCCGTCAGCTCGTCGTGGCAGGCGGACCGCATCAGGTCGTCGTGGAGGCGTTTGCGCTCCAGCGCCAGCCCGACCTGGGCCGCGACGAAGTGCAGCAGGCCCCGGTCGGCCGGGGAATAGCCGGTGCCGCCGTGGTCGCGCAGCAGCAGCGCCCCGATCGTGCCCGTCGGGCCGCCAAGGTCGATCATGAGCCAGGTATTCATGCGGCCGGCGGCGACGTGGCGGACGGCGTCCGGCGCGAAGCTGTCGGGGTTTGTTGCCGTCGCGCGCCAGCGCGCCAGGCAGGCGCGCGACGGCAAGCGGCTGCGCGCGTCGTGGTCGCGCTGGTAGACGATCTTGAAACCGTGCTGCGGGGTCGGGTCGCTGACGACGATCATGCCGGGCGCGCCCACCATGCGGTCGAGGATGGCGTGGATCTCGCCGCACAGTCCGGCGAGGTCGCCCGCGTGGTGGACGGCTTCCGAAATCGCATAGGTGGCGGCCTGGCGGCGCCCGGCGCGCTTGCGGGCGCTGATGTCGCGCGCGACGCCCAGGCGCAGGCCGTGGTCGGCGATCCAGCGGGCCGACCACATCACGTCGACACGGCGTCCGTCCTTGTGCAGGTAGCGGTTCTCGAAGCCGACGCGTTCCTGGCCCGCCTGCACGCGCGCGCTCTCCATGCACGTGATGGCGCGGTCTTCCGGGACGACGAAGTCGAGGATGTATTTGCCGATCAGCTCGATCGGACGGTAGCCGAGCATGCGCTCGCTGCCGGCGCTGACGTCCACGATCACCCCGCGCCGGTCCACCAGGAACACGACGTCCAGCAGCAGGTCGGCGATATTCGCCGAGAGGGAATGGATCGAATGGACCATGGCGGCCTGCGAACGGTGGCGGCGGATGGGAAAATACTAACATTCCCACACGGAAAAATGTCAATGTCTTCACAGATCGCCGCCGACCTGTTTCCCCGATCCGACAAACTGGCCGATAAATCCCTGTCAGCTCCGCGCATCAGTTGCTTATGAGCATGGACATAATGCAGGCAAGATACCCCACCACGAGGAACCCATGCTCAATGAACGCGAAATCGAAAGCTGCTACCTGGGCCAGTTTATTCCGGTCCACTACCATCACAACATGCTGATGGACCATAACCGGATGCACAGCTTCAAGTCCGCGATCTACCACGCCGTCAAGCCGGGCATGAAGGTCCTGGAACTGGGCGGGGGCACGGGCGTCCTCTCGTACTTCGCGGCGCAGAACGCGGCGCAGGTCTATTGTGTCGAGTTCAACCCGGACATGGTGCGCGAGGCGCGCCGCTTCCTCGCGATGAACCCGAACGGCCACAAGGTCGAGGTGGTCCATGCCGATGCGTTCGAATACCTGCCGCCCGAGCCGGTCGATCTCGTCATCTGC
>JBJMVU010000083.1:0-24120 GCA_045810485.1 Massilia sp.
ATAGCGGGTGCTTCATCGATGTCTCCTTGTTGTTGTCGTGGTCAGCGCAGCACGTCGAGCTTGTCGGCGTCCAGTTCGCCCTCCCAGCGCGCCATCACGACGGTGGCGACGCCGTTGCCGATCATGTTGACGAGCGCCCTGGCCTCGCTCATGAAGCGGTCGATGCCGAGGATCAGCGCCATGCCCGCGACGGGGATCGTGGGCACGACGGCCAGCGTGCCGACGAGGGCGATGAACGAGGCGCCCTGCACGCCGCTGGCGCCCTTCGACGTCAGCATCGCGACGCCGAACACGGCCATTTGCTGCAGTATGCTCAGTTCCGTGTTCGTGGCCTGGGCGACGAACAGCGCGGCCATCGTCATGTAGATCGCGGTGCCGTCCGTGTTGAACGTGTAGCCGGTGGGGACGATCAGGCCGACCAGAGGCCGCGAACAGCCCAGCTTTTCCAGCTTGACCATCAATGTCGGCAGCGCCGTGTCGGACGAACTGGTGCCCAGCACGAGCAGGATCTCTTCCTTGATGTAGGCGAGGAAGCGGCTGATTTTAAAGCCCGCGAGGCGCGCGATCGCGCCCAGCACGACGAACACGAACAGGAACGACGTGAGGTAAAACGTGCCGATCAGCTTGAGCAACGGGGCCAGCGACACCACGCCGTACTTCCCGACCGTGAAGGCCATCGCGCCGAACGCGCCGATGGGAGCGAAGCGCATGATGAACCCGATCACGCCGAACAGCGATTGCGACACGGTTTCCAGCAGCGCCGTCACGGGGCGCGCCCGTTCGCCCATCGCCGCGAGCGCGAAGCCGAACAGCAGCGCGACGAGCAGCACCTGCAGCACGTCGCCCTTGGTGAAGGCGTCCGCCACCGTGGTCGGGATGATGTTCATGAAGAAGTCGGTGGTCGTCATGTGCTTCGCCTTGCCGACGTAGTCGCTGACCGCGGTGGCGTCCAGCGTGGCCGGGTTGACGTTGAAGCCCGCGCCCGGACGCACCCAGTTACCGACCGCCATCCCGATGAACAGGGCGAAGGTCGACACGAGTTCGAAGTAGAGCAGGGCCTTGCAGCCGATGCGCCCGACCTTGCGGATGTCCTGCATGCCCGCGATGCCGCCGACGACGGTGCAGAACACGATGGGGCCGATCAGCATCTTGATCAGCTTGATGAAGCCGTCGCCGAACGGCTTCATGTCGATGGCCAGCTTCGCGTGATAGTGGCCGAGCAGGATGCCGATCGCGATGGCGACCAGCACCTGCACGTACAGGATTTCATAGAAGCGTTTCTTGCGCGGGGCGGCGAGGGCCTGCGCGGTGGTGCCGGGTGCGTCCGTGACGATCATGGTGTCTCCTCCGTAAAGCGTTCATGTTCTTGTCGGGTAGGGCATGGCCAATAGAATCGTGGCCGGCAGATTGCTGCGGTTGACCAGCTGGCGCGGTTCGCCGGGGGCGAGGCGCACCGAATCGAGGCGCCGCAGCACGCACTCGTCGGTATCGGTGCGGACGACCACTTCGCCGTCCAGCACCACGTACATCTTTTCCTGGTCCGAGGCGGCGAGCGACGTGCCCCCGCCCGGCAGCAGGTGCGAGAGGCCGAGCCACAGGGCGTCGGACGGCCCGGCCTCGTGGCCCTGCAGGCGCAGGCAGGCCATGCCGTCGTGTTCCGGCGGGTGGTAGCGCGGCGCGGCGTCGCAGCGGGTGACGTTCATGGCCGCACCGGTTCCAGCACCACGCGTTCGCGCGCGCCCTGCAGCACGGCGCGGTAGGCGGCGGCCGCGTCTTCCAGCCCGTACACCATGTCCGGCTGCACCGGGAACGGTTGCAGCGAACCGTCCTCGAAGCCCGGCGCGAGCGCGTCGAGGATGCGCGCGCAGGCCAGCGAATCCAGCGCCAGCGTGTCGATGCCGGCATAGGTGTGCTGGCCGCGGTAGAACGCGAAGATGTCGAACGGAACGGCGCGGTCGATGGTCGAGATGAAGATCTGGCGCGCGCCGACCGCCATCGCGGCATTCGCCTGTTCGAAGTACGGGCTGCCGACCGTGTTGTAGACGATGTCGGCGCCGTGGCCGCCGGTCCGGTCGCGCACGTAGGCGGCGATGTCGGTCGTGTCCGCGGCGATCATGTCGACGGGGCCGCTCGCATGGCCGATGTAGTCTTCGCGCGTGCGCTCGACCGCGAACACGCGCGCACCGGCGCGGGTCGCGAGCTGGATCGTCGCCTGGCCCACTTTACCGTTGCCGCCCATGACCAGCACGACGTCGCCGGCCTGCGGCAGGCCCACGCGGCGCAGGCCTTCGTACGCGGTGATGAACGGCACGCCCACGGCGCCGGCCTCGCGCAGCGGGATGCGCGCCGGCTTGATGCGCACGGCGTCGATGTCGAGCACGAGGTAGCGCGCATGCGTGCCGTCGCGGCGGATGCCCAGTTCTCCGCCGCTGCCCCAGACTTCCTTGCCGACCAGTGCGGCCGGGCCGTCCACGATGACGCCCGCGTAGTCGCGGCCCGGGGTGCGCGGCCACACGGCGTGCGGCATGGCGCCCAGCGCGGCCTTCACGTCGCTCGGATTCACGCCGGCGCTGTGCACCTCGATGACGCACTGGCCGGGCTCCGCGCTCGGTTGCGTGCGCGTCGTGCCTTCCAGCGCGAGGACGTCGATGTTGGCCGCCTTGACGGCGATACGGATGGTGTTCATGCAGTCTCCCTGGTGGTCGATATGGTTGAAGTTGTTTGCAGGCCGAGCAGGGCGCGGGCCTCGCGGGCGCTGGCGACGGCGCCGCCGAGCGATTCGACGATGTGGCGGGCGCGCGTCACAAGCTCCGCGTTGTCGCGCGCCAGCACGCCTTTGGCGATGTACAGGTTGTCCTCGAACCCCACGCGCACGTGGCCGCCCAGCAGCCAGGACTGGGCCACCATCGGGAATTCGTGGCGTCCGAGGCCGAAGCCGGTCCACGTGGCGCCCGGGGGCAGCAGGTCGCGCGCATACATCAGGGTGCGCGGGCTGGCGTCGAAGCCGTACTTCACGCCCAGCACGAAGCTGAACAGGCCGGGGCCTTCCAGCACGCCCTCGCGCAGCAGGTCGTGGGCCAGGTGCAGGTCGCCGGAATCGAAGATCTCGATCTCGGGCACGACGCCGGCGGCGCGGATCGCCCGCGCCATCACGCGCACGCTGGACGGGGTGTTGATGACGACGTCCGGCCCCGAATTCATGGTGTTCAGGTCGAGCGTGGCGATGTCGGGGCGCAGCAGGCCGATATGCTCCACGCGCTTCTCCGGCGCCATCAGGGTGGTTCCGGGCGCCGCCACGCGCGGATCAATCGCGCTCGGGATGAAGCGGCCGCCCGGCCCGGTCGTGAGGTTGATGACGAGGTCGCGGTCGTGCGCCCGGATGCGGTCCATGACTTCGGCGTAGTGCTCGAGCCGCATCGACGGCTTGCCCGTCTCCGGATCGCGCACGTGCACGTGCACGACGGCGGCGCCGGCGGCCGCCGCGTCCAGGCAGGCCTGCGCGATCTGGCGCGGCGTGACGGGCAGGCCGGGGTGCTGGTCGGGGCGCGTGATGTTGCCCGTGACGGCGCAGGTGATGATGGTCTTTTGCATGCGTGCTCCGTCAGCCCAGGTGGCGGCCGCCGTCGACCTGGATCACGGTGCCGGTGGCGAATAGCAGCGACGTCGCGCACGCTTCGACGGCCGCCGCCACGTCATCCGGCTGGCCGACGCGGCGCAGCGGCGTCGTGTCGGCCTGGCGGTCGTTGAAGGCGGCGTCGCGGCCCGGCACGAAATCGCTGTCGACGACACCCGGCGCCACGTTGAGCACGCGGATGGCCGGCGCCAGCGCGCGGCCGAGCGAATGCGCCATGATGTCAAGGCCGGCCTTCGCCGCGCAGTAGGCGATGTTGCTGCCCGTGCCCGTGGTGGCCGCGATCGACGAGATGTTCACGACGAGGCCCTGGCCGGACGCCTTGAGCAGGGGAGAAAACGCGCGGATGGCGGCGAACGGCGCGCGCCAGTTGGCGGCGAAGATGCGGTCGATCAGCGCGTCGTCGAGGGCGTCGAGGTCGTGGTGCGGCACGGCGCGGGTGCTGCCGGCCGCGTTGACGAGGATGTCGGCGCGGCCGTAGCGCTCGAGGACGGCGGTGGCGGCGCGCCCGAGGGCGGCGCCGTCCTCGACGTCCACGCCGAGCGCCCAGTGGTCGGTGCCGGGCAGGGCGTCGGCTTCCTTCAGGGCGGTCGACGCGTCGCGCGCCAGCAGCACGACGCGGGCGCCTTGCCGCGCGAGGCGCAGCGCCGACGCGTAGCCGATCGCGCCGATGCCGCCGGCGATGACGGCCACCTGGCCCGCCAGCGGGCCTTGCGGATGCGTAGTCATGGGAGTCCTTTTATTTGATGGGGGGAACGGGCAGGCAGCTCGTGCCGGGCTGCAGCACGAAGTCGTAGTCGAGCCGGAATTGCGGTTCGTTCGAGCCAGGCACCGGCGTGTGCGGGCGGAAGCGGCCGACGAGGCTGCGGCGCACGCCGAACACGACGTCGCTGTCCAGGTGCTCGCTGTCGTCCGCGAACACCTGCGTGATCACGGTCTCGTAGCCTTCCTGGTAGACCATGAAGTGCACGTGGGCCGGGCGCATGCAGTGGCGGTCCTGGGCGCGCAGCAGGTCGCCCACGATGCCGTGCGTGGGCACCGGGTAGCCGGCCGGGCGCACGGTGCGGAACCAGTAGCGGCCGCGCGCATCCGTGCGGAAGCGCCCGCGCAGGTTCATCTCCGGCTGGTGCGGATCCT
Source organism: Massilia sp. (assembly GCA_045810485.1). Taxonomy (GTDB): domain Bacteria; phylum Pseudomonadota; class Gammaproteobacteria; order Burkholderiales; family Burkholderiaceae_D; genus Telluria. The sequence continues at coordinate 4,769 of JBJMVU010000083.1, forward strand.
GGTTCTCGTACAGGCCCACGGGCGACGCCTGCCAGACGTCGACGATGGCGCCGGCCAGCGGATTGCCGGCGATGTCGGTCACCGTGCCCGACACGTCCATCACGGGGCCCGGCATGTCGCAGCGCGCGATGTTGTCGCCGTTCGCGCAGACCGGCGCGTCCGCGCGCCAGAAGGGCCCCAGCAGCGCGGCCGCGGTCTGGCCGTCGCAGTCGGGGTGGTTGCGCAGCGCGACCAGGGTCGAGATGCCCAGCACGTCGGCCGCCAGCACGACTTCGTTGTGGCAGTCGTTGGTCTGCTGGCCCAGCAGGGTGAGGAAGCGGATGCCCGCTTCGAATTCTTCCGTGGTCAGGTCCACCTCGCGGATGAGGGCGTGGGCATGCTCGACCACCGCGGCCATGATCCGGCGCAGGCGGGGATCGGCCGTGTTGGCCATGGCGGCCTGGACTACGGCAGTGACGGTTTCTTCGCCGTCGATGATGTGTGAAGCGCTCAAGGTCGTCTCCTCGGCTGTAGGAATTTATGCGAACGTTCGCATAGCTTCAATGTAGGCGTTAACGAAATCTTGGTCAAGAAGTTTTGCGAACGTTCGCATAAAAGCGTCAAGCCGGAAAAATGCCGTCCCGGACGCCCCATGCGACAATGGATTCCATGCAACAGAAGAAGATGACCCTCAAGGGCCTGGCCCAGATCCTCGGCGTGCACCCGTCGACCGTGGGACGCGTGATGGACCCCGCGACGCGCCACATGGTGGGCGACGAGGTCGTGCAGCGCGTGCTCAAGGAAGCGGCGCGGCATGGCTATCGCCCGAACAAACTGGCGGCCGCCATGCGTACGGGCCAGTCGAAGCTGGTGGGCGTCATGCTGCCCGATATCACGAACCCCGTGTTCCCGCCGATCGTGCTGGGCATCGAGGACGAGTTACGCAGGCATGGCTACCTGGTGCTGATGTCGAACGCGGGCGAGGACAAGGACCAGCAGCGCTTCGTCGTCGACCAGCTGCTCGCGCGCCAGGTCGACGCGCTGATCCTGGCCACCGCGACGCGCGACGACCCCGTCATCACGCGCTGCCTCGAGGCCGGCGTGACGGTCGTCACCGTCAACCGCAGCGAGGACGGCGCGCGCGTGTCGAGTGTCGTGAACGACGAGGCGCAGGGCATGCGCCAGTCCGTCGACCACCTCGTGGCGCTCGGGCACCGGCGCATCGTGCACCTGGTGGGGCCGCAGCACCTGTCGACGGGCCACCTGCGGCGCGAAGGCTTTCTCCAGGCACTGGCGGCGCACGGCCTGGCGGATGCGCCGTGCCTCGTCGACTGCCCGTCGTACACCCGCGAGGCCGGCCGCGCCGCGTGCGACGAGGCGCTCGCCCGTCATCCCGACGCGACGGCCATCCTGGCCGGCAACGACCTGCTGGCGCTGGGCTGCTACGACAGCCTGCGGGCGCGCGGACTGCGCTGTCCGGAAGACGTGTCCATCATCGGCCACAACGACATGCCGTTCGTCGACGCGGTGCACCCGGCGCTGACGACGGTGCGCATCGGCCACCACGACATGGGCGTGCAGGCCGCGCAACTGATCCTGCGCAGCCTTGCCGACGGCGCCGCCGGCGTGCTGGAAGTGCGGCTGAAGCCGGAGCTCGTCGTGCGCGCGTCGACGGGTCCCGTCGCACATCGCGAATCTGCGCACGCAAGACCGTCGCCCCCGCGCAGGCGGGGGCCCAAGTTTTGAGTGCAGCGGTACGCTTCAAACCTGGATCCCCGCCTTCGCGGGGATGACGTTGGTGACGTTAGATCTGCGCACGCAAGACCGTCGCCCCCGCGCAGGCGGGGGCCCAAGTTTTGAGTGCAGCGGTACGCTTCAAACCTGGATCCCCGCCTTCGCGGGGATGACGTTGGTGACGTTAGCGGGATGACGTTGTTTGATGGTGCGATGTTGATCAGATCGCCATCTCGCGCAGCACCTTCGACGCTTCCCGGCTCGCGGTCAGCACGGCGCCGTCGCGCATCGTGATCTCGAGCTGCGACTGGTCGTCCGCGCGCATGGAGTCGACGAAATCGAGGTTCACGAGCGCCGAGCGGTGGATCCGGATGAAGCGGCCCGGGTCGAGCTGGGCTTCCAGTTCCGAGATTCCGATGCGCACGAGGAAGGTGTGGCCGCGCGCGGCGATCGCCGTGTATTTCGCATCCGCCTTCAGGTAGGCGATCTCGTTCACGGACAGCGGGAAGATGCGGCCGCGGTCGCGCACGAGGATGCGTTCGATGCGCGCCGGCGCATGCTGCACGGCCTGCGCGAGGGCGCCGTCGACGAGGTCGCGCGCGGGGACGGACGATCCCGGCATTTCCAGCAGGCGCGCGACGGCCGCGTCGAACCGGGCGCGCGTAAAAGGCTTCAGCAGGTAGTCGACGGCGTTCAGTTCGAACGCCGTGACGGCGTACTGGTCGTACGCGGTCGTGAACACGATGTCCGGCACGACGGTCAGGCGGCGCAGCACGTCCAGGCCCGTCATCTCGGGCATCTGGATGTCCATGAAGACGATGTCGGGGCGGATGCGATCGATCTGCGCGAGCGCGCTGGCGCCGTCCGCCGCTTCGCCCACCAGGCGCAGGCCGGCGTGGGCGTAGATGAAGTCGCGCAGGACGTCGCGCGCGAGCGGCTCGTCTTCCGCGATGAACACGGTCCGTGCGTTCATACAAAGTCCTTGTCGGTGGCGGCGAGGGGAATGGCCATCGTGACGACGAAGCCGGCGCCCGGCGCCGTGTCGATGGCGAGGCCCTCCCCGGTGCCGTATTCCAGTTGCAGGCGGCGCTCGACGGTGCGCAGGCCCAGCCCGTTCGACGCGCGCACGTGGCCGATGTCGGCGCCGGGGCCGTCGTCGCCGACGGACAGCACGAGCGTGCCCGCGCGCGCGTCGAGGCGGGTGCGGATCAGCAGGCGGCCCGGCCGGCTGTGCGGATTGAAGGCGTGCTTGATGCTGTTCTCGACGAGCGGCTGCAGCGACAGCGCGGGCAGCAGGTGGCTGGAGGCCGCGTCGTCCAGTTCCCAGTCGACGTGCAGGCGCGCGCCGAGGCGCAGGCTTTCCAGTTCCAGGTAGTCGCGCACGAAGCGCAGTTCGTCGTCCAGCGTCACGCGGTCGTTGCCCGTCTTTTCCGTGTCCAGCACGTAGCGCAGCATGTCGGAGAACTGGAACAGCGCATTTTCTGCGGCGCTCGGGTCCTTGCGGGTGAGGGCGATGATCGAGTGCAGCGTGTTGAACAGGAAGTGCGGATTGAGCTTGCTGCGCAGCGCGTTCAGCTCCGTCGCCACGAGCAGCGCGTGCGCCTGCTGCGTGGCGACTTCCTGCTGGCGGCGGGCGTCGTTGGCGCGGATCATGTGGAACATCGTCGCGATGACGCCGTAGCCCATCATCGAGTACAGCACGGGCCACACGTAGAACGACAGCGGCTGCGTCGTCTCGTAGAGCAGTCCCGGCAGCGCGTACGACAGGATGGCATACGTCGGCGCGCCCACGACGTGGATCAGGCAGCGCGCCGCGAACGATACGTGCCGGCGCTCCATCCAGCCGCTGAGCGGCCAGTGCAGGGCCAGCACGAAGGCCTGGGGCACGATCCACAGCATCGGGACCAGGCCGCGCCAGTTGTAGCCGTGCTGGTTCGGGTCGGCGAGCCGCAGCACGACCGCGAGCAGCAGCATGTAGGCGAGCCAGCCGCAGGCGTAATTGCGCCACATGCGGCGGGTCGGCGGCGGCGTCACGGTCGTTGTCAGCTGTTCCATTCAGAAAGTATGACGCAGGACGGCGGCGGGCGGAACGCCTTTGACGCGAAGTGCGGCAACCGGGCAACCAATTGAGGAAATGAGGCGGAAACGAAGGCTTCCAACGCGCGCGCGGCGCAAAAATCGCCGGTGCTATATTGGGCCGCATCGAATGAAGCGAGGAGCGTGATGGATTCCGAAGCGCATGATCCGATGCGCGATTTTCTGCGCGAACACAACATCCACGAAGTCGAGTGCGTCATCGCCGACATGACGGGCATTGCCCGCGGCAAGATCCTTCCGAAAGACCTGTTCCTCGCGGGCGAGCACATGCGGCTGCCGAAGAGCGTGCTGCTGAACACCGTCCACGGTGAACAACCGAACAACACGCCGTATGTCGGCCCCATCGATCCCGACATGGTGTGCGTGCCCGACCCGGCCACGATCCGCGTCGTGCCCTGGGCCACGGAGCGCGTCGCGCTCGTGATCCACGATTGCATGAACTTCGACGGCACCCAGGTCGGCCTGGCCCCGCGCTCCGTGCTGCGCCAGGTGCTCGCCAGGTACGCCGAACGGGGCTGGACGCCCGTCGTCGCGCCGGAGATGGAGTTCTACCTCGTCGCGCGCACGACGAATCCGCACGAGCCGCTGAGTCCACCGACGGGCCGCAGCGGGTTCACCGAGCAGGGCCGGCAGTCGTATTCGATCGACGCGGTCAACGACTTCGATCCGTTTTTCCTGGAACTGTCGGCATTCTGCAAGCAGCACGAGCTCGGTGTCGAGACGCTGATCCACGAGGCCGGCGCGGGCCAGATGGAAATCAATTTTACGCATGGCGACGCGCTGGAACTGGCCGACCGCGTGTTCCTGTTCAAGCGGGCCGTGCGCGAGACCGCGCTGCGCCACGGCATCTTTGCCACGTTCATGGCCAAGCCGATGGAGACGGAGCCGGGCAGCGCCATGCACGTGCACCAGAGCATCGTCGATGCGGACGGCCGCAACATCTTTTCCAGCGACGACGGGTCGGAGAGCGTGCTGTTCCGCCACTTCATCGGCGGGCTGGAACGCTACGTGCCGGCGGCGACCCTGCTGTTCGCGCCGCACGTGAATTCCTACCGGCGCCTGTCGCGCTTCCAGTCGGCGCCGATGAACGTGCACTGGGGCTACGACAACCGCACGTGCGGCATCCGCATCCCGAATTCAAGCCCGGCCAGCCGCCGCGTGGAAAACCGCGTGCCGGGCGTGGACGTGAATCCGTATCTCGCGATGGCGGCCACGCTGGCCTGCGGCTTCCTCGGCATGGTCGAGGAACTCGAACCGTCGGCGCCGACGCCCGAAAGCGCGGAGCACATCCACGGCGACCTGCCGCGCAATCTCGAGGATGCGATCCTGCAGCTGCGCGGGTGTCCGGCGCTGGCCGACATGCTGGGGCCCCTGTTCGTGCAGGCGTTCTGCGAAGTGAAGGAACTGGAGTTCGCGACGTTTTCGCGCGTGATCAGTTCGTGGGAGCGGGAGCACCTGATGTTGCTTGTGTAACGTCCACTCACGCGTGGGCACGGGGTGCCCACCCTACGACTTGTGTAACGTCCACTCACGCGTGGGCACGGGGTGCCCACCCTACGACAATGCGCACATCGTAGGGTGGGCGGCCCCCGCCCACGCGTAGCGTTGCGTCACACGCGTAACGTTGCGTCACACGCAGGGCAGCGTGACCGTCAACCGCGTATGCCCGTCGCCGCTCTCCACGGTGGCGTCGCCGCCCTGGACCTCGGCCATCAGGCGGATCGAATACGTGCCCAGGCCCGTGCCGCCCTGCTTGCCGGCCGTGGCGTACTTGTCGAAGAAGCGGCCGCGCATGGTCAGCGGGACCTCGCCCTCGTTGTCGATCACGACGTGCAGGCTGCCGGGACCCGGCGCCACGTCGACCTTGATCGTGCCGCCCGGCGGCGCCGCCTCGGCCGCGTTCTTGAAGGCGTTCGAGAACATCGAATAGCACAGCAGCGATTCGCCCAGGCAGACGGTGTCGTCCGGCGCGGCGAAGCGGATGGCGATGCGGCGGTCCGTGAAGGCGAGCTCCGTTTGCTGGGCGACGCGCGACAGCAACGCGCCCAGGTCGAACGGCTGCAGCGCCGCCTGGTACTCGCCTTTTTCCATTCGATGGATGTCGAGCGTGCGGTTGATCATGTCGAGCGCGTGGTTGGCGGCCATCTCGATCATGTGGGCATGCTCGCGCTGCGCATCCGGCAGGTCGCCGCCGAGCAGCGCCTGGCTGGCGTGCAGCGTGACGGCGATGGGGCTCTTGAGGTCGTGGCGCGTCATGCGCTCCACGTCTTCGCGCAGGTGCGCGTTCTCGATCAGGAGTTCGTTCTGGCGTTTCAGGTCGCCCATCGCCGTGGCCAGTGCGAGGTGCGTGGCGATGCGCGCCTTCAGGATCGTCGGGTCGGCCGGTTTCGACACGTAGTCGACCGCGCCCAGGCGCAGGCCGCCCACGATGTCGTCGACGGCGTCCTTCGCGGACAGGAAGATGACCGGGATGTGTGCCGTGTTCGGATCGGATTTCAAATGGCGGCACGTCTCGAAACCGTCCATCACGGGCATCATGATGTCGAGCAGGATCAGGTCGATGGGGAAGGCGCCCGCGATCTCCAGCGCCTTGCGGCCGCTGATCGCCACCTTGATCGCGTACTCGTCCTTCAGTGCGCCGGCCAACACCTCGATGTTGGTCGGCACGTCGTCCACGATCAGCACCGTGCAGCGCTTCAGACGCTCGGCCAGCGGCGCCTGCAGGCCGATGACGTCGGCCTGGACGGGCGTCGGTTTCAATACCGGCGGCGGCGCGCTGTCGGGCCGGGGTTCCGGCGCGGGTGCGGGGGAGGTCTCTTGCACCGTGCCGATCATCGCCATGAACTTGCTGGCGAAGCTGTGCACGGTGAACGGCTTCACCATATAGGCGTTGACGCCGGCCTGCAGCGCGCTGCGCACGGAGGCCGGATTCGCCTCGGCCGTCAGCATCATGAACGGCGTCTTCGCATAACGCACGTCACGCCGCATCCAGTGCAGCAGGTCCAGGCCGCTCATCACCGGCATGCCCCAGTCGCCGATGACAATGTCGATCGTCTGCTTGCGCATGAGGTCTTGTGCGGTCTTGCCGTTCTCGGCCTGGAACACGTTGGAAAAGCCGAGCTCCGTCACCACCTGGCGCACCGCGGTGCGGATCAGGAGGTAGTCGTCGACGATCAGGATGGCGGCGGACTTGTGCATATTTTTCTGATAATGAATGCCGCGAGTGTAGCAATGAATGGGCCGTGAACCAACCTCCAGGTCGCCTGAATGCATGAATGTGCATGTTTGTATTGATTGTTGCGTGTTCGTGCGTAAACGTGTACAGCCCGTGCATTCAAGGAGAAACCCATGCAATTAGCGGAAGAACGACGGCAACACATCGTCGACACGGTCGAGCAGCAGGGCAAGGTGCTGGCGGCCGAACTGGCGCAGCGGTTCAACACATCGGAAGACACGATCCGGCGCGATTTGCGCGACCTGGACGCGGCCGGCCTGCTGCGCAGAGTCCACGGCGGCGCGATGCGGCGCACGCAGGCCGTGCCCAGCTTCGGCCAGCGGCTTGACGCCGACGAAGCGCGCAAGGACATGCTCGCGCGCGCGCTGGTGGACAGCGTGCAGCCGGGCGACACGGTCTTCGTCGATGCCGGTACGACCAATCTCGCGTTCGCGCGCCAGCTGGAAGACGGCCGGGCGGCGACCATCGTCACCAACAGCCCGCAGATCGCGCTGAGCCTGGGCCACCTGCGCAGCACGCGCGTCGTGCTGCTGGGCGGTGTGTACTCCGCCCACGTCGGCGCCGTGATGGGGGCGCAGACGCTGGCCGAAATCCAGCGCCTGCGCGTGGACGTCGCGGTCGTGGGCGTGTGCAGCGTCGAGGCCGAGCGCGGCCTGGGCGCGAGCGACGCCGAGGAAGCCATCCTCAAGCAGGCCATCCTGGCCGCGGGCAGCCGGCGCGTCGTCGCCGCGCTGAACGAGCGGCTGGAGGCGCCGGCGCCGTTCCCCATCGCGCCGCTGGCGGACATCGACCGCCTCGTGCTGGAGGCGGATGCGGCGCCCAGCGTGGTCGCGCGCCTGCGCAAGGGCGAGCGCGCCCCCGAGATCGTACTGGCCGCAAGGAGCCGCGCATGAGCCGCATCGACGACACCAAATCCCTTGCGAGGGCGCCCGCCGCGAGCGTGAACGCCGCGCGCTGGTCCGTGTCGACCATCTTCCTGCTGAACGGCGCCGGCATCGGCGTGTGGGCCGCGCACGTGCCGCTCGTGCAGGCGCGCGCCGGCATCGACACGGGCGTGCTCGGCTTCCTGCTGCTCACCATCGCCGGCGGTGCGATCTCCGCGATGCCGCTGTCCGGCTGGATGGCGGGGCGCTGGGGCACGCGCGCCGTCGTCGTCGGCAGCGGCCTGCTGTTTGCGCTCATGAGCGCGGTCCTGATGAACGTGGGCGGCCTGGTGCCGCTGTTCCTTGCGGCGTACGTGTTCGGCGCCAGCAACGGCGTGCTGGACGTGGCGATGAACGCCAACGCCAGCGAGGTCGAGGCGGCGCGCGGCGTGCCGACGATGTCGTCGTTCCACGGCTTCTACAGCCTCGGTGGCCTGATCGGCGCGGCGCTCGGCGGCCTGCTGATCGGCGCGGGCCTCGGCGACGGCCGCGGCGCGCTGATGGTGAGCGTCGCCATCTTCGCCGCCGTGCTGGCGTGCGCGGGGCGTTTGCTGGCCGTGCCGCCGGCGCCGCATGCGACTCACTTCGCGTTGCCGCGCGGGCCCGCGCTGTTCCTCGGCCTGTTGGCCCTGCTGTGCTTCGCCATCGAGGGCGCACTCGTGGACTGGAGCGCGCTGCTGCTGACGGAGCGCACGCGGGTCGACGCGGCGTCGGCGGCGCTCGGCTACTCCGCGTTCTCGGTGACGATGGCCGCGTGCCGTTTCGCGGGCGACCGGCTCGTGCTGCGTTTCGGGCCGTTGCGCGTGATGACGGTGGGTGGTCTCGGCATGTTCGCGGGCCTGATGCTGGCCGTCGTCAGCACGCATTTCTGGCTGTCGGCGCTGGGCTTCGCGCTGATCGGACTCGCCGCGGCGAACGTCGTGCCGCTGATCTTCGCGGCGGCCGCGCGCATGCCGGGGATGTCGGCCGGCGGCGGCCTCGCGACCGTCGCCACGCTCGGTTACGCGGGCCTGTTGATGGCGCCGCCGCTGCTCGGGGCGATCGCGGCGCACACGAATATCGCCGTGGCGCTGGGGATCCTGTCGTTGTCGGGGATCGTGATCGCGGCCAATTCAAAACGCGTTCGGCCGTAGGGTGGGCACCCCGTGCCCACGCGTGACGCTTGCGATGTGCTGGCGTTCGCGTGGGCGGAGGGCCGCCAACCCTACGCGTATTCTCGTAATACGGTGTATGCGCCGGAGCGCGACTCGACCAACGCGTAATGCTCGATCCGCCAGTCGATCGCGGGACCGGCGGCGGGAATGACCGCTCCGTTCGCGCGCCGCGCCATCGTCACGTGCGGCCGATAGGCGCGGGCTTCCGGCGCGAGGCCCAGCGCCAACAAGGCGTCGGACAGGCGCGCATGCAGGTCCAGCAGCGCCTGCGGTTCGCTGTGCGGCTCGATCCACGCGATCCCGCTGCGCTGCAGCGCGGGGCGGCCGAACTGCAGTTGGAACGGCTCGAAGGGCGCCTGCAGGCCGTCCAGCAGGTCGGGCAGCCGCGCGGTGGGCTGGTTGCCGAGGAAGTGCAGGGTCACGTGCAACTTGTTGGAGTCTACGGGCGCCGCGCCGCGCGGCCACGTCCACGCGTCGCGCCATGCGCGCAGCTGGTCACGCACGGCGTGATCCGGCCACAGGGCCAGGAACAGGCGGGTGGTGTCCGGTTGCGCGCTCATGGCCGGAAAATCAGAAGCAGTGTTCCGGCGCCGGGAAGCTGCCGTCCTTCACGGCGGCGACATAGGCCTGCACGGCCGCGTCGATGCTCGTCTGGCCCTCCATGAAGTTCTTCACGAAGCGCGCCTTGCGGCCCGGGAAGACGCCCAGCAGGTCGTGCATGACGAGCACCTGGCCGGAACAGTCCGGGCCCGCGCCGATGCCGATGGTCGGCACCTGCAGCATGCCCGTCACTTCCTTGCCCAGCGCCGCGGGCACCGCTTCCAGCAGCACCATCGCCGCGCCGGCCTCCTGCAGCGCCAGCGCGTCGCGCTTGAGCTGCTCCGCGCCTTCGTCCGTCTTGCCTTGCACCCGGTAGCCGCCCAGCTGGTGGACGAATTGCGGCGTGAGGCCGATGTGGGCGCAGACGGGGATGCCGCGCTCGGTCAGGAAGCGCACGGTCTCGGCGAGCCAGGCGCCGCCTTCGATCTTGATCATCTGGCCGCCCGCGCGCATCAGGGCGGCGCAGCTGTCGTAGGCCTGCTGCAGGGTGCCGTAGGCGCCGAACGGCAGGTCGGCCAGCACAAAGGCGTGCTTGCGGCCGCGCACGACGGACGCCGTGTGGTACGCGACGTCGGCCACCGTCACGGGTAGCGTGGAGTCGTAGCCGGCGCACACCATGCCGAGCGAATCGCCGATCAGCAGGATGTCCACGCCGCAGCGGTCCATCAGCGACGCGAAGCTGGCGTCGTAGCAGGTGAGCATGGCGATCTTCTCGCCGGTCGCGCGCATCGCCAGCAGCGCGGGCAAGGTCACGGCCTTGCGTGCCGGTGCTTCGTTCGTCGAGGTGCCGCCCAGATAAGCGCTCATAGTATTCCTTTGCAAATCAAGATAATCCGGAGGATCGCCCCGGCGTTTCACGCGCCTCGGGCAGGCTTGCGGTCACAGGCGTGCCCGGTATCGTTTGTTAAGATGCGCGATCTTACCTGAAAACGCCACCGGCGCTCGTGCAACCCCATGGCCACGACCATCCTCATCATCTTCCTCATCGTCTATCTTGGCATGATCCTCGGCGGCCTGCCGTTCCTGCGGCTCGACCGGACCGGCGTCGCTCTGCTCGGGGCGATTGCACTCATCAGCATCAATGCGCTGACGCTGGAGCAGGCGGTGGCCTCGATCCACCTGCCGACGATGGCCCTGCTGTTCGCCTTCATGGTCGTCTCGGCGCAGATGCGCCTGGGCGGTTTCTACGACTGGGTCACGCACAAGCTGGCCGGCCTGGCGCTCAGTCCCGCCGGCTTGCTGGCGGTGCTCATCGGCGTGTCCGCCGCGCTGTCGGCCGTGTTCAGCAACGACATCGTGTGCCTCGCGATGGCGCCGCTGCTCGTCGACGCCTGCCGGCGGCGCGGACTCGCGCCGGTCCCGTATCTGCTGGCGCTCGCGTGCGCCTCGAACATCGGCTCCGCCGCGACGCTGATCGGCAATCCGCAGAACATGCTGATCGGCCAGACGATGCGGTTGTCGTTCGACGGCTACTTCCTCGATGCGATCATCCCCGTCGCGCTGGGCCTCGCCGCGAGCTGGGTGCTGATCGCCCGGCAGACCAAAGGGCGGTGGGAAGAAGACGCGGCCGACGCCGAAGCGGAAGCCGGCACCATCCCGTTCGATGCGTGGCAGACGACCAAGGGCCTCATCATCGCCGGCGCGCTGCTGGTGGCCTTCCTCGTCGCGCCGTGGCCCCGCGAGCACATGGCGCTGATCGGCGCGGGCATTCTCTTGATGAGCCGCCAGCTCCGTTCGCAGAACATGCTGGGACTGGTCGACTGGGAATTGCTGGTGCTCTTCATGAGCCTCTTCGTCGTGAACGCCGCGTTCCAGAGCACGGGTTTTACCGGACATGCGATCGCCTGGCTCGCGTCGCTCGGCGTGCGGCTGGATCAGCCGGGATCATTGTTCGCCGCGACGTTCGTGCTCTCGAACCTGGTCTCGAACGTGCCAGCGGTGATGCTCTTGATCCCCGTCGTGCACCACCCGCTGGGCGGCGTGATGCTGGCGCTGGTCAGCACGCTGGCGGGGAATCTGCTGATCGTGGGGAGTATCGCGAACATCATCGTCGTCGATGCGGCGGCGCGGCGCGGCATCGTCATCGACTGGAAGCGCCATGCGCGCGTCGGTGTGCCGGTCACGTTGATGACCCTGGCCGTCTCCGGCGTGTACCTGGCGCTGCGGTTTTAAGAACTGATCTCGGTAGGCATGAACTGGTAGGGTGGGCACCCTGTGCCCACGCGCGGCGTCAGCACACCGCATCTGTTACGCGTGGGCACGGAGTGCCCACCCTACGGGTTTTAATCGAGGCGGGCGATGCCCTGGTCGCCGACGGTCGCGAGCAGGGCGCTCACGGCGCCGCGGCCGGGGATGACGAGATCGGGTGCCACTTCGGCCAGCGGCGCGAGCACGAACGCGCGCTCGTGCATGCGGGAATGAGGGACGATCAAGGTCGGCGCGTCGTGAATGATCTGGTCGCCATACAGCAGCAGGTCGAGGTCCAGCGTGCGCGGCGCGTTGCGGTAGGGGCGCTCGCGGCGGTGCGCCTGTTCGATGGCGAACAGCGCCTGCAGCAGCGCATGCGCATCGAGCGCCGTGTCCAATGAAGCGACGGCGTTGACGTAGTCGTCGCCCGAGGAATCGATGGGGGCCGTGCGGTACAGCGACGACGTTTGCAGCAACGTGGCGCCCGGCAGGCGGGACAGGCGTTCGATGGCGTCGAGCACGTTCGCGCGCGCGTCGCCCAGGTTGGCGCCGATGCCGACCCAGGCGATCATTCGCCGCCCGCGGCCTGTGCGCTGGACCCCGTGTCGACCGGTGCGCCTTCGCCATCCGCGCGGCGCGGGCCGCGGCGGCGCGGCCGCTTCTTCTGGCCGGCCGGCTGCGGATCGCGCGCCGTGGTGATCAGGCGTTCGCGCTCGGCCACGTCGCCGGCGTAGAACGTCGCCCACCAGTTGCCGATCTCCGCATCGAGCTCGCCCGATTCGCAGCGCAGCAGCAGGAAGTCGAAGCCGGCGCGGAAGCGCGGGTGCTCGAGCAGTTTATAAGGCGTCTTGCCGGTGCGGCGCTCGAAGCGGGGCTGCATGGCCCAGATGTCGCGCATGTCGGTGGCGATGCGGCGCTGCAGGGCCAGGTTGTCCGTCTGGTTGTCGAGGACGTCGTCCGCCGCGAGGTGCAGCGCGGGGATCGGCGCTTCGCCGGCCGCGCGGTAGGCGTTCCACTTTTCCAGCACCTGGTGCCACAGCAGCGACGCGAACAGGAAGCCCGGCGACACACCCTTGCCGGACTTTACACGCGTATCCGTGGATTCGAGGGCCAGCGTCACGAACTTCATGCCGATCGGCTGTTCCAGCACGACGTCCAGCAGCGGCAGCAGGCCATGGTGCAGGCCGGACGAGCGCAGCTCCTTCAGGCAGGCCAGCGCCTGGCCGCTCATCAGGAGCTTCAGCATTTCGTCGAACACGCGCGCCGCCGGCACGTTGTTGATCAGCGGGGCCATCACGGGGATCGGGGCGCGGGTCGCGGGCTCGATCGTGAACTGCAGCTTGGCCGCGAAACGCACGACGCGCAGCATGCGGACCGGGTCTTCGCGGTAGCGCGCTTCCGGCTGGCCGATGATGCGCAGGACCTTGGCGCGGATGTCCTCGATGCCGCCGTGGTAATCGAGCACCGATTGCGTGGCCGGGTCGTAGTACATGGCGTTGATGGTGAAGTCGCGGCGCTCGGCGTCTTCGTGCTGCGGACCGAAGTTATTGTCGCGCAGGACGCGGCCATGCTCGTCCTTCGGGGCGTTGTCGCTGCCCTTGCCGCGGAAGGTCGTCACTTCCAGCAGGTCCTGGCCGAACATCACGTGCACGATCTGGAAGCGGCGGCCGATGATGAAGGCGCGCCGGAACAGTTTTTTCACTTCCTCGGGCGTCGCGTCGGTGGCGATGTCGAAGTCCTTCGGCTTCACGCCCAGCAGCAGGTCGCGCACGGCGCCGCCGACGACGAACGCCTTGAAGCCGGCTTCCTGCAAGGCCTGCGTGACGCGCACCGCGTTGTTCGACACGAGCTTCGGATCGATGCCGTGCTGCTCCGGCCCGAGGATGACGGGTTCGGTCGGGTCGCGCTCGTCTTTGACGCCCAGGATTTTGCGGATGAATTTTTTAATCATTGAAGAGGTGCAGTGAAGTCCAGCCGAGGGCGGTGGCGTGTTGGCTCAGTTTCTCGCTCGGATTGGTCGCCACGGGGTGCGAGACGACCGACAGCAGCGGGATGTCATTGTGCGAATCGCTGTAGAACCAGCTGCGGGTAAAACTGTCGAACGGGCGGCCCAGGCCGTCCAGCCAGGCGTGCATGTGCGTCACTTTGCCGTGGCCCTGCGTGGGCGTGCCGGCCAGCTTGCCGGTCGGGTGGCCGCGTTCGTCCAGCTCGGGGCGCGCGGCGATCAGGTGGTCGACGCCGAACGCCTGCGCGATCGGCGCTGTGACGAAGGCGTTGGTCGCCGTGATGATCGCCACGAGGTCGCCCGCGTCCTGGTGCTTGCGCACGAGGTCAAGCGCCTGCGGGCGGATGGCGGGCTTGACCACGTCGCGCATGTATTGCGCCTGCAGGTCTTTCAGGTGGGCCGGGTCGAAGCGGGCCAGCGTGCCGAGGGCGAATTCGAGGTATTCGACCGGGTCGAGCGTACCGGCGTTGTACTGCGCGAAGAAGGCGTCGTTGCGGCGCTGGTGTTCGGCCGCGTCGACGACGTTTTCACGCACGAGGAACTGGCCCCATTCGTAGTCGGAATCGATCGGCAGGAGGGTGTGGTCGAGGTCAAACAGCGCGAGATCGTTCATTCTTTTGGTTCGGAGTGTGGACTGCCGGGATTGCCCTGTAGCAAGAGGTCGCGCAGCAGCGGCACCGTGACCGGACGCTGGGTCTCGAGCGAATACTGGTCGAGTGCATCCAGCATGGTCGACAGGGAGCGCATGTCGCGCTTGAAATGGGACAGCAGATAGGGTAACACGCTGGCCGACAGCGTCAAACCGCGCGCCTCGGCGGCCTGCGTGAGGGCGGCGATCTTCTGGTCGTCGGACAGGCCGTGGATCTGGTACACGAGACCCCAGCCCATGCGGGTGCGCAGGTCCTCGCGCACGGGCAGCACGGCCGGCGGCACGGGGCCCGTGCACACCATATACGCCCCATGTTCACGCACCTGGTTGAACAGGGCGAAGGCGTCGATCTGGCGTTCGGGCGAGAGCTGGTCGACGTCGTCGACGAGATACAGGCTCACGTCGGGTGTCAATACGAATGCGTCCGCACCGGCGTTGGCCGCGATGTAGCGTGCACCGTCGGTGGCGGCGAGGCCCTGCAGCAAATGCGTCTTGCCGGCGCCCGTTTCTCCCCACAGGTAGCAGAAATGCTCGCGCGATGCGCGTTGGGCGAACTGGTGCATCAAATGCGCCATTTCGGCATTTTCGCCTATCTGGAAGGTGTCGAGGCTTTGCGCCGGTTCGGCGCCCAAATCGAGCACCAGCTGTTTCATGGCTCGGTTCTCTTCATGTCGTGTGCGTAGGAACTAGGCATTATAAAAGCTGCTGCGCAGATAGTGGCGTTTCAAGTGACGGAACGCCACCATCAGTACCGCCGACGCCGGCAATGCCAGCAGCACGCCCACGAAACCGAACAGCTGGCCGAAGGCGAGCAGGGCGAAGATCACCGCCAGCGGATTGAGCCCGATGCGCTCGCCCACGAGGCGCGGCGTGAGGAAAAAGCCTTCGATGACCTGGCCCGCGCCATAGATCACGGCGACGGCGATCACGCCGCTCCAGTCGGAGAACTGCAGGATCGCGGCCGTCAGCGCCAGCACCAGGCCCAGGCCGTAGCCCAGGTAGGGGATGAAGACGAGCAGCCCCGTCAGGATGCCGACCGGCAGCGCCACCTCGAACCCCGCCAGCGCCAGCGCCGCGGAGTAGTACAGGGCCAGCACCAGCATCACGAGCAGCTGCCCGCGCAGGTACTGGGCCAGCAGCGCGTTGACTTCCTGGGCCATGTCCACCGTCTGGCGCACCCAGCGGCGCGGCACGGCGTTTTCCAGCTGCAGCAGCAGGCGGTGCCAGTCCAGCAGCAAATAAAACAACACGACGGGGATCAGGATCGCCGTGGCCAGCCAGCCAAGCAGGGCGCTGCCGCCCACGCGCGCGGACGCGAGCACCGTCGTCCAGATCTCGTCGCTGGACGTCATGATCTGCTGCGTGAGGATGGTGCGCAGGCTGCCGCCGTCCAGCTTGATGTGGATCCCCAACTGCGCCAGGCGGGGCGACAGCACGGCGTCGACGCGGGCCAGCGCGTCCGGGATCTGGGCCTGCAGCAGCGGCAGTTCCGTGCGCAGCACCGGCACGACGATCAGCACGAGGGCGGTGACGGCCGCCAGGAACGCGAGGATCACGACGACGACTGCGAGCGAACGGGGCAGATGGAACTTGCCGAGGCGCGTGCGTTCGAGCCGGTCGACGGCGCCGTTCAGGGCGTAGGCGAGGATGGCGGCGGCGATGAACGGGGTGAGGATGGGCCCGAGGGCGTACAGCAGCAGGCCGCAAGCCAGCCAGAGTGCCAACCAAAACGCTGACTGTTTTTGCTCCGGGCTGAGGGAAAAAGGCATCTAATTGTTGTTCTTGACCGTTAAAACGGTGCCTTGGCAGGCCGTTTTGATAAAATAATGGATTGACCGACTGGCTACCGCCGGTGCACGCCGTGTAATGCCCAGTTGTCAACCGCCTACTATTTTACCGCCTTCGCTGCCAAATACCATGAGCCAACCATCTAATGTTTCTCTCTCCTACCGCGACGCTGGTGTCGATATCGATGCCGGCGACGCCCTGGTCGAAGCGATCAAACCTTTTGCCAAGCGCACCATGCGCGAAGGCGTGCTCGGCGGCATCGGCGGTTTCGGTGCGCTGTTCGAAATCAGCAAGAAGTATAAAGAACCGGTTCTCGTGTCCGGCACCGACGGTGTCGGCACCAAGCTGAAACTGGCGTTCGAGCTGAATCGCCACGACACGGTCGGCATCGACCTCGTCGCCATGAGCGTCAACGATATCCTCGTGCAGGGCGCCGAGCCGCTGTTCTTCCTCGATTACTTTGCCTGCGGCAAGCTGGACGTGCCGACCGCCACCGCCGTGGTCAAAGGCATCGCCCAGGGCTGCGAACAGGCCGGCTGCGCCCTGATCGGCGGCGAAACGGCCGAAATGCCGAGCATGTACCCGGATGGCGAATACGACCTGGCCGGCTTCGCCGTCGGCGCCGTGGAAAAATCGCAGATCATCGACGGCACCAAGATCGCCCCAGGCGACGTCGTGCTGGGCCTGGCCTCGTCGGGCATCCACTCGAACGGCTACTCGCTGGTGCGCAAGATCATCGAAGTCTCGAAGCCGGACCTGGAAGCCGACTTCCACGGCCGCAAGCTGTCCGACGCGCTGATGCAGCCGACCCGCATCTACGTGAAACCGCTGCTGGCGCTGATGCAGTCGATGGAAGTAAAGGGCCTCGTGCACATCACGGGCGGCGGCCTCGTCGAGAACATCCCGCGCGTGCTGCAGGATAACCTGACGGCCGTGCTCGACAGCAAGTCGTGGACCCTGCCACCGCTGTTCCAGTGGCTGCAGCAGCACGGCGGCGTGGCCGACGCCGAGATGCACCGCGTGTTCAACTGCGGCATCGGCATGACGGTCATCGTCTCGAAGGAAAACGCGGACGCGGCCGAAGCCCAGCTGAAGGCGGCCGGCGAGACCGTGTACCGCATCGGCGAGATCCGCGCGCGCGGCGAAGGCCAGGCGCAGACGATCGTCGAATAAGCCATGACGGCGCCCGCTGTTCCGCTGCCCATTGGTGACGAAGAACGGCGGCGCCCCACCGGAGCGGTGGTCTGGATCACCGGGCTGTCCGGCGCCGGCAAGACGACGCTGGCGCTGGGCGCCGAACGCGCCCTGTTCGAGCACGGCTGCAACGTGTTCGTGCTGGACGGCGACAAGGTCCGGCACGGCCTGTGCGCCGACCTTGGTTTTTCCCTCCCCGAACGCTCCGAAAACATCCGCCGCATCGGCGAAGTCGCGCGCCTGTTCCACGAGGCCGGACAGATCGTCATCGTCTCCGCCATCTCCCCGCTGCGGGCCGACCGCGCCCGGGCCCGGGCCCTGATCCCGGCGCCGTATTTCATCGAAGTCCATTGCCGCTGCCCGCTCGCCGTGTGCGAGGCGCGCGACCCGAAAGGCCTGTACCGCAAGGCGCGCGCGGGCCTGCTGCCGGACTTCACCGGCATTTCCTCTCCCTACGAAGCGCCGGATGCGCCGGAACTGGTCGTCGACAGCGCGACCACGTCCGTCGACGACGAAGTCGCGCGCCTCGTCGACGTGCTCGAGCGACGCGGGCTGCTTGGCCCGCGCGGCTGAACGGTATCGTCGACTGTCTCGGTTTCGGAACACATTGCTGTATTTTTCGTTTTTAATGCCATTTCTCCATTGCTCCATTGAAACAGTCTTTGCATGATGTTGGGAATATGCGGGTGCTTGCTTCATCCCGTTTCATTTCCTCTCTCATGAGTGACCATTCCAGTGACAGCGAATAGGAAATTCCATTTCATTTCCGGCTTGCCACGTTCCGGCTCCACGCTGCTGTCGGGCATCCTGCTGCAAAATCCGCGCTTCCATGCGGGCATGTCGAGTCCGGTAGCCGGCCTGTGCTCGTCGATCATCAGCCAGTTCAGTGCGGGCTCGGAATTCGCCCCCGTCGTCGGCCGCGACAAACGCAAAGCCCTGCTGCGCAGCATGTTCGACGCTTACTACGCGGACGTCGACCGCGAGATCGTGTTCGACACCAACCGTGCATGGTGCGCCAAGCTGCCGCTGCTGCTGGACCTGTTCCCGCAGGCGAAGGTGGTTGCCTGCGTGCGTAATGTCGCGTGGATCATGGACAGTATCGAAAAGATGGTGCGCGCCAATCCGTATGAAAACACGCGCCTGTTCGGCCCCAGCGCCGGTCGCGGTACCGTGTACAGCCGCCTCGATTTCCTGGCCCATCCGGACAACCTGGTCGGTTTTCCCTGGGCCGCGCTGCGCGAGGCCTTCTATGGCGAGCATGCGGGTTCGCTGCTGCTGGTCGACTATGACCTGCTGGCCAAGGCGCCCGCCAAGGTGCTGCCACTGATCTACGACTTTCTCGGCGAACCGCATTTCGAGCACGACTTCGACAACGTCGAGTACGACGCCGAGGACTTCGACCTGCAGATGGGCGTGCCCGGCCTGCATCGCGTGAAAGCGCAAGTGAAGTTCACGCCGCGCCGCGCCGTGATCCCGGCCGACCTGTTCGATAAATACAGCAAGATGTCTTTCTGGAATGACCCCGCCGGCAGCACTGCCAACGTCATTACCGCCCAGCCCACGCAACAAGGAAAACCTGAATGAGCACCCAATACTTTGACGGCAATACCGGTGACGACCTGATCATGTCTTCGGGTGCCGCGTCGTCCATCCCGTCCGTGCCGGCAAGAGCCCTGGCGTCTCCTACGCTGGTGACGACGGCGCGGACCGAAATCGTCTTTATTGAAGATAACGTTACCGACTACCAGGCGCTGGCCCGGGACCTCGGCAATGGGCGTGAAGTCGTCATCCTCGACTCGACGAAGGA
>JBJMVU010000084.1:0-26967 GCA_045810485.1 Massilia sp.
ACCTGGAAGACGTGCACCTGAACATCGAAAAACGCCTGACGGAACTGGTCGGCGACGCCGGCAAGCGCCTGCACACGGGCCGCTCCCGCAACGACCAGGTGGCGACCGACATCCGCCTGTACATGCGCGCCGCCATCGACGACATCCTCGCCCTGCTGAAAGGCCTGCGCGGCGCCCTGACCGACCTGGCGGAACGCAACGCGGACACGATCATGCCGGGCTTCACGCACCTGCAGGTGGCGCAGCCGGTGACCTTTGGCCACCACCTGCTGGCCTATGTGGAAATGTTCGGCCGCGACGCCGAGCGCATGGCCGACACGCGCCGCCGCGTGAACCGCCTGCCGCTGGGCGCCGCCGCCCTGGCGGGCACCACCTTCCCCATCGACCGCCTGCGCGTGGCCAGGACCCTCGGCTTCGAAGACGTCTGCCACAACTCGCTCGACGCTGTGTCTGATCGCGATTTCGCCATCGAGTTCACGGCAGCCGCATCGGTCTTGATGATGCACATCTCGCGCATGTCGGAAGAGCTGGTGACGTGGATGAGCCCGCGCATCGGCTTCATCGACATCGCCGACCGCTTCTGCACCGGCTCGTCGATCATGCCGCAGAAAAAGAACCCGGACGTGCCGGAACTGGCGCGCGGCAAGACGGGCCGCGTCTACGGTCACCTGATGGGCCTGCTGACCCTGATGAAGGGCCAGCCGCTCGCGTACAACAAGGACAACCAGGAAGACAAGGAACCGCTGTTCGACACCGTCGACACCGTGCTGGACACCCTGCGCATCTTCACCGACATGGCCTCCGGCATCACGGTCAAGCCGGAGAACATGCGCGCGGCCGCCCTGCAGGGCTATGCGACCGCGACCGACCTGGCCGACTACCTCGTCAAGAAGGGCCTGCCGTTCCGCGACGCCCACGAAGCCGTGGCGCATGCCGTGCGCGCGTGCGACGACGCGAAGTGCGACCTGTCGGACATGTCGCTGGAGCGCCTGCGCGAGTTCTCGCCGCTGATCGAGCAGGACGTGTTCGCCGTGCTGACGCTGGAAGGTTCCGTCGCGGCGCGCGACCACGTGGGCGGCACGGCGCCGAACCAGGTGCGCGCGGCTGTCGCACGCGTCCGGGCACAATTGGCGTAGGGTGGGCGGTCCTCCGCGCACGCGTAACGCCAACAAACCGCAGGCGTCACGCGTGGGCAGACGGTGCGCACCCTACGTTTCGGGAGAGCACCATGCAACGCTACGGCAACCAGAGTCGTGAATCCGGCGTCGTCGCCTACGACATCGACGCCGGCCGGATCACCGTCCAGTTCAGGAACGGCGAACGCTATCTCTATACGGAAGACAGCGCCGGCGCCGCCAACATCGCGCGAATGCAGGAACTGGCCCGCGCCGGCCGCGGGCTGTCGAGCTTCATCAGCCAGCACGTCCACGACCGCTACGCCCGCAAGATCAACTCGCGCCGACTGTAACCCACAAGAAAGATCCATGACTGCAACGCCAGCCCTGCCCCAACGCGACTTTTCCGCCTTCCTGTTCGACATGGATGGCACCATCCTCACTTCCATCAAGGCCGCCGAGCGGGTCTGGGGCGACTGGGCCGCCAGCCACGGGCTCGACGTGGCCGCCTTCCTGCCCACCATCCACGGCAAGCGCACCGAGGAAACGATCCGCGCGCTGGAACTGCCCGGCGTCGACTCGGTGGCGGAAGCGGCGCGCATCACCCTGGCCGAGATCGAGGACGTGGCCGGCATCGAGGCCATCGAAGGCGCCGCCGACTTCATCGCCAGCCTGCCGGCCGGGCGCTGGGCCATCGTCACGTCCGCGCCGCGGGCACTGGCCGAAGCGCGCATCGCCGCGGCCGGCCTGCCGCTGCCGGCCGTCCTGGTGGCCGCCGAGGACGTCGAACGGGGCAAGCCCGCGCCCGATCCGTTCCTGCTGGGCGCGCGCAAGCTCGGCGTAAAGCCGGAAGACTGCCTCGTGTTCGAGGACACGCTGGCCGGCCTGCGCTCTGCCGCCGCCGCCGGCATGGACAGCATCGTCGTGACGGTCACGCACGCGCATCCGCTCGAGACCGATGCGGGACTCGTCCTGCCTACCGTGCTCGACTATGCGGACTTGCGCGCCGTGACCACGGCCGACGGCCTGCTGCGCGTGCAGCGCCGGACTTGACGGCGACGAGGATCCGCTAGCGGGGTTCGTCCGGAACAATGCCGGCCTGCTCCCCGTGATCGGCCCGGAACACCCGCGGGTCCAGCGTCTTTTCGTCTGTTTCGATGGATGCACCTTGCGCCGCAACCGGCATGGACGAGGTGCGCGTGTCGCGCTTGGGGTACGGCGTGCCGTCGCGGTGGGAATAGCTTTCGGTCTTGCCGTCGTACACGAGGTCGACGTCCGGATACTCGGCCCGGTCCTCGGGGATACGCGAGCCCACGCACACGAACAGCGCATTGCCCCAGCCCCGGTTGATGAGCTGATGGCCGTTCGGCCGTCCGGCCGGGAAGGCCGCGCAATCGCCCGCGCGCATCAGGGTTTCGCCTTCGTCGGTGACGAGCGTGAGCTCGCCGGAGACGACCATCACGAATTCATCTTCATGACTGTGCCAGTGGCGCTGCGACGAGGCGGCGCCGGGCAGCAGTTCGACGAGGTTGACGCCGAACTGCGTCAGGCCGCCGGCGTCGCCCAGCGCCTGCCTGCTGCGGCCGTTGATGGCTTCGGCAAATGGATCGGGATACCCGGTACCGGTCAGCACGGGAATACTGCTCAGGTCTAGCCGCGACATGGATCACTCCTTTCACGGAACGTCGAAAAACCTGGCGACGGTTTTTCGAGGTCCCTTTCAGTTTCACGCGCGGCCTTGGCCCTTCCTCAGCCGCGTTTCTGCACCAGCGTCAGGATATCGTAACTTGCGACGAGTTCGTCGTTCTGATTCGTCACCTGCACGTCCCACGCCACCACGCCCTGCCCGCGCCCCTGGTCGTCCGTGCGGTTGCGGTCGACCTTGCGCTTGCACGTGAGGCGCGCGCGGATCGTGTCGCCGATCGCCACCGGCGCCACGAAGCGCAGGTTGTCGAGACCATAATTCGCCAGCACGGGACCGGGCGCCGGCGACACGAACAGGCCCGCCGCCGCCGACAGCACGAAGTAGCCGTGCGCAATGCGCTTGCCGAACTGCGTGTCCTTCGCCGCGATCTCGTCGAAGTGCATGTAGAAATAATCGCCCGACACGCCGCCGAAATTGACGATGTCCGCCTCGCTGACGGTACGGCGGTGCGTCAGCAGCGAGTGGCCGACCTCCAGGTCTTCGAAATAGCGGCGGAACGGGTGCACGTCCGATTCCTTGACGGCCGCGCCGCGCACGTATTCTCCGGTGACGGCCGCGAGCATCGTCGGCGAACCTTGCACCGCCGCCCGTTGCAGGAAGTGTTTGACCGCGCGGATACCGCCGAGTTCCTCGCCGCCGCCGGCGCGCCCCGGACCGCCGTGCTTGAGCATCGGCAACGGCGAGCCGTGGCCCGTGGAGTCCACGGCCGCGACACGGTCGAGGATGTGCACGCGGCCATGGGACGCCGCGGCGACCGGCACCGCATGCGCCGCGATGGCCGGGTCTTTCGTCACGAGGGTCGTCACGAGGCTGCCCTTGCCGCGCGCGGCCAGCACCAGCGCTTCGTCGATGTCGCGGTAGGTCATCATCGTGCTGACGGGGCCGAATGCCTCGATGTCGTGCACGGCGTCGTTGGTCAGGCCGTTGCGGCACAGCAGCAGCGTAGGCGCGAAGAAGGCGCCGGCCGCAACGCCCTCGCCGACAGGATTGAAGCCGTCGCGGGCGCTGAACAGCACTTCGTTGCCGCGCGCGAGCATCTCCACTCTTTCGCTGACGTCGCGCTGCTGGTCCAGCGACGCCAATGCGCCCATGCGCACGCCCTCGACCTTCGGATTGCCGACGACGATCTTCGCGAGGCGCGCACGCAGGCGCTCGCCGACGACGTCCGCGAGGTGCCCGGGCACGATCACGCGGCGGATCGCCGTGCACTTCTGGCCCGCCTTGCCCGTCATCTCACGCGCCACTTCCTTGACGAACAGGTCCAGTTCCTCGTCGTCGGGCGTGACGTCCGGCGCGAGGATGGCGGCGTTCAGCGAATCCGCCTCCGCCGTGAACGGCACGGATTCGCGGATCAGGTTCGGATTGCCGCGCAGCCTGGCGGCCGTGTCGGCGGAACCCGTGAACGTCACCGCATCGAAGCCGTTCAGGCGATCGAGTAGATCGCCCGTCGAGCCGATCACGAGTTGCAGGCAGCCTTCCGGCAGCAGCGCCGACTCCATCATCATCTTGACCACCGCATGCGTGAGATAGCTCGTCGCGGTGGCCGGCTTGGCGATGCAGGGCATCGCGGCGAGGAAGCTCGGCGCGAATTTTTCCAGCAAGCCCCAGATCGGGAAATTGAAGGCATTGATATGCACGGCGACGCCGCCGCGCGGCACGAGGATGTGCGTGCCCGCGAAGCCGCCCCGCTTGCCGAGCGCCATCGCCGGCCCTTCGTGCAGCACGTTCGACGACGGCAGTTCGCGTCCGCCGATGCTGGCGTAGGCGTACAGGGTGCCGATGCCGCCTTCCACGTCGACCCAGCTGTCCTGCCGCGTGGCGCCCGTCAGGTGCGAAATCTCGTACAGCTCTTCCTTCCGTTCCATCAGGTAGGCGGCGAGGGCCTTGAGGCGCTGGGCGCGCTTCTGGAAGTCCAGCGCCATCAGCGCCTGCACGCCCGTCTTGCGGGCATACGCGACGGCCTCGCCGAAGTCGATCCGGTCGGCGTGGGTGTGGTAGATCAGCTGGTTGTCCAGGGCGCTGTGCAGCGGCTGGTGCGCTTCGGCGCCGAGCCAGCGGCCGGCGATCAGGCTTTGCAGGGTAGTGGTCATTTTTGTCTCCTCCGGCGGATGTATGCGACTTCGGATGCTTAACTTGGGTCCCCGCCTGCGCGGGGACGACGTATCATTGGCCGCTGGCCTCAAAACCGTCGCCCCTGCGCAGGCAGGGGCCTAATTTCAGCGGTCATCGACGCGGCTTATTTCTTGGGCTTGTGCGGCTCGTCGAACACGATGCGCTGCCGGTCCGGTTCCGGTTCGGTGAGCGCGTCGACTTCACGCATCGTCTTCATCGACCTGACGTTCAAATCGTGGTACTGGCGCGTGCCGTAGCTCTTCCACGCGATCTCTTCGTCCGACACGGCCCGCACGATCTTGGCCGGCGCGCCCAGCACGAGGCTGCGCGGCGGGATCACCATGCCCGCTTTCACGAACGCCGCCGCGCCGACGATGGATTCCGCCCCGACGACGGCCTTGTCCATCACGACCGCATTCATCCCGACCATCGCATTGCGTCCCACGCGGCAGCCGTGCAGCACGGCGCCGTGGCCGATGTGGCCGTCGACTTCGACGACCGTGTCGTCTTCCGGAAAGCCATGCATCACGCACGTGTCCTGCACGTTCGCGCCCTCTTCCAGGATCAGCCGCCCGAAGTCGCCGCGCAGCGACGCCAGCGGCCCGACATAGCAGCGCGGGCCGACGATCACGTCGCCGATCAGCACCGCCGTCGGGTGCACATAGGCCGTCGGGTGCACGACCGGGCGCAGGCCGTCGATTTCATAGACCTTGGTCATCTCAAACCCGTTCCACGATGAGGGCAATGCCTTGACCCACGCCAATGCACATCGTGCACAGCGCATAGCGGCCGCCCGTGCGGTGCAGCTGGCTGACGGCCGCCGTCACGAGGCGCGCACCGGAGGCGCCCAGCGGGTGGCCGATGGCGATGGCGCCGCCGTTCGGGTTCACGTGGGCGGCGTCGTCCGGCAGGCCCAGGTCGCGCAGCACGGCAAGGCCCTGCGACGCGAACGCTTCGTTCAACTCGATCACGTCCATCTGGCCGATGCTCAAGCCCGTCATCGCCAGCAGCTTCTTCGTCGCGGGCGCGGGGCCGAAGCCCATGATGCGCGGCTCCAGGCCCACCGTCGTCATGCCGACCACGCGGGCGCGCGGCGCCAGGCCGAATTTGTCCACGGCCGCGCCGGATGCGAGCAGCACGGCGCAGGCGCCGTCGTTGACGCCGGATGCGTTACCCGCCGTGACCGTGCCGTCCGGCGTCACGACGCCTTTCAGACGGGCCAGCGATTCCAGGCTCGTGTCGGGACGGGGGTGCTCGTCCGTATCGAATACGCGCGAGCCACCCTTTTTATCGTGCAGCGTGACAGGCGCGATCTCGTCCCTGAACACGCCGGCCGCATGCGCCGCCGCCCAGCGCTGCTGGCTGCGCAGCGCGAACGCGTCCTGGTCGCCGCGCGCGATGCCGAAGTCGCGCGCCACGTTCTCGGCCGTCTCCGGCATCGAATCGATGCCGTACTGCGCCTTCATCTTCGGGTTGACGAAGCGCCAGCCGATCGTCGTGTCTTCGATCTTCGCCGTGCGCGAGAACGCGCTGTCGGCCTTGGCCATCACGAACGGCGCGCGCGTCATGCTCTCGACGCCGCCGGCGATGATCAGGTTCGCCTCGCCGGCGCGGATGGCGCGCGCGGCGCTGCCGACGGCGTCCAGGCTCGAGCCGCACAGGCGATTGATCGTGGAGCCCGGCACCGACGGCGGCAAGCCGGCCAGCAACGCGGCCATGCGCGCGACGTTGCGGTTGTCTTCGCCGGCGCCGTTGGCGCAGCCGTACAGCACGTCGTCGACCTGGGACCAGTCGATGCCCGGATTGCGGGCTATGAGCGCGGCGATCGGCAGCGCGGCCAGGTCGTCGGCGCGGACGTTCGCCAGCGCGCCGCCAAAGCGGCCGAACGGGGTGCGGATGGCGTCGACGATGAATGCATCGGTCATGAGAGTCTCCTTAAGTATTCTTGGGCCGCTTGTCGACGACGCGGCGCGCCTTGCCCGTCAGCGAGCGCTCGATGCCCTGCGCGGGCAGCAGCGTGACGGCGGTCGTGACGCCGATATACGTCTTGATGCGGTGCTGCAACTCGCGGGCCAGCGCATCCACGTTATCGGCGCCGCCTTCGCGCAGTTCGCAATGGACGGCCAGCGCATCGAGGTGGCCGTCGCGCGTGACGACCAGCTGGTAGTGCGGCGCCAGTGCCGGCATCTGCAGGATGAGTTCCTCGACCTGGCTGGGAAACACGTTCACGCCGCGGATGATCAGCATATCGTCCGACCGTCCGTTGATGCGGCCCATGCTGCGCATCGAGCGCGCCGTCGGGGGCAGCAGTTTCGTGAGGTCGCGCGTGCGGTAGCGGATGATCGGCAGCGCTTCCTTCGTCAGCGACGTGAAGACCAGTTCGCCCTCTTCTCCGTCCGGCACCACCTCGCCCGTGTCCGGGTCGATGATCTCGGGATAAAAATGGTCTTCCCAGATCACGGGGCCGTCCTTCGCTTCGATGCATTCGCTGGCCACGCCGGGGCCCATCACTTCCGACAGGCCATAGATGTCGACAGCGTCGATGCCGGCCCGTTCCTCGATCTCGCGGCGCATGGCGTCCGTCCACGGTTCCGCGCCGAAGATGCCGACCTTGAGCGAGGACGCGGCAGGATCGAGCCCCTGGCGTCTGAATTCCTCGACGATGTTCAGCATGTACGACGGCGTCACCATGATGATCGAGGGTTTGAAATCCTGGATCAGCTGGACCTGTTTTTCCGTCTGACCGCCCGACATCGGCACGACCGTGCAGCCCAGGCGCTCGGCGCCGTAGTGGGCGCCGAGGCCGCCCGTGAACAGGCCGTAGCCGTAGGCGATGTGCACCATGTCGCCGGGACGTCCCCCGGCCGCGCGGATCGAGCGTGCGACGACGCCGGCCCACGTGTCGATGTCGCGCTGCGTGTAGCCGACGACGGTCGGCTTGCCCGTCGTGCCGGACGATGCGTGCACGCGCACGACCTGCTCGCGCGGCACGGCGAACAGGCCGAACGGGTAATTGTCGCGCAGCGCCTTCTTCTCCGTGAACGGGAATTTCGCCAGGTCGGCCAACGTCTTCAGGTCGTCCGGATGCACACCCGCATCAATGAACGCGCGGCGGTAGTGCGGCACGTTATCGTAGGCGTGCTTCAGGCTCCACTTCAGCCGTTCCAGTTGCAGGGCCTGCAGTTCGTCGCGGCTGGCGCGCTCGATCGGATCCAGTTCGCCCGGTTGCGGTATGCGTTGCACCATCGTTGTCTCCTCTGTTTACATGTCGACGACGTGGCCCGCGACGCGGTGCGACTTCCCGCGGAACAGCGCGAGCTTGCGTCCGTCCTGGTCCGTCACGACGACGTCGTAGACCCCCGTCTTGCCGGCCAGCGCCTGCTCGACCGCTTCCGCCACGAGCACGTCGCCCATGCGTCCCGGCGCGAGGTAGTCGATCGTGCAGCCGGCGCCCACGGTATTGAAGTTATGCGAGTTACAGGCGAACGCGAACGCGCTGTCGGCCAGCATGAAGATGTAGCCGCCGTGGCAGGTGCCGTGGCCGTTCAGCATGTCGTCGCGGACCCGCATGCGCATGCGCGCGTAGCCGGGACGGATCGCATCGAGCGTCATGCCCAATGCCTGGCTGGCCGGGTCGCGTTCGTACATCGTCTTGCCGGCCAGTTCGGCCAATGCCTGCTTTTGCTCCATGATTTGATCACTGTGCATGGATGCGTGCTCCATCGGGATCGGCCGCGAGTTTGCGGCGCAGCAGCGGCGACACGCGGTAGCGGTCTTCGCCATACGCGGCGCCCAGGTTCGCCAGCACGGTGAACACATGATGCAGGCCGATCGCATCGGCCCACGCCAGCGGACCGCGCGGATAGTTCACGCCCTTCTGCATCGCGATGTCCACGGCTTGCGCACTGCACACGCCCTGGTTGACGGCGTCCAGCGCCTCGTTGGCCAGCATGGCGACGGTGCGCATCACGGCCATGCCCGGGACGTCGTCGAGGCGCGTCACCGTGAAGCCGGCCTGCTGGAACAGGCCGACGGCGGCGCTCCAGGCGGCGTCGCCGCACTGGTCCGCACGGGCCAGCGCAATGCGCGTGGCCTTGGCCGGGTCGAGCAGCAGGTCGAACAGGATCGTGTCCGGACGGCCCTCATCAAGAGCGCGCTGCGTGGCGCTGCGGCCGTCGGTCAGGAAGATGGTGGCGGGACACTCCCCCGCGATGCCGGCGTCGCGCAGGCGCGCCTTCAGGGCAGCGGTCAGCGGATCGGCGCCGCCGAGCGTCATCGATGTGAGGCACGACTGCGCCGCCTCGGCCTGCGCCTGCGGCGGCGTTACGTCGTCGCCGTAGCGATAGAAGCCGCGGCCTGTCTTGCGGCCCAGGAAGCCGGCATTCACCAGTTCCCGCTGCACGACGGACGGCGCGAAGCGGGGGTCGCCGTAATACGCGTGGAAGACGGATTGCGTGACCGAGTAATTGACGTCGTGGCCGATCAGGTCCATCAGCTCGAAGGGGCCCATGCGGAAACCGCCGCAGTCGCGCATCACCGCGTCGATCGTGGCCGGGTCGGCGGCCTGTTCGAGCAGCAGGCGCAGCGCCTCGGCGTAGTACGGACGCGCCACGCGGTTGACGATGAAGCCCGGCGTCGACTTCGCGTGCACCGGGTTCTTGCCCCAGGCCGCGGCGGTCGCATACACCGTGTCGGCGACGGCCTTGTCGGTGGCGACGCCCGAGATCACTTCGACCAGCGCCATCAGCGGCACCGGATTGAAGAAGTGCATGCCAACGAGGCGTTCCGGGCGCTTGAGCATCGCACCGATCGCGGTAACGGAGATCGACGACGTGTTCGTCGCGAGGATGCAGTCCGGCGCGACGATGCCTTCCAGGTCGGCGAACAGGGTGCGCTTGACGTCGAGGTCTTCGACCACGGCTTCGACCACCAGAACGGCGTCCTTCGCCTCGTCGAGCGCACGCATCGCATGCACGCGCTCGCGGGCGAGGTCCGCTTCCGCCGCGCCCATGCGGCCTTTTTCGACGAGCCGCGCGAGCGCCTTGGCGATACCCGCGATGGCCCGCTCGACGGCGTCCGGGCGCGTATCGAACAGCCGCACGGTATGCCCGGCCACGGCCGCCACCTGGGCGATGCCGGCGCCCATCGCGCCGCTGCCGATCACGGCGACGACGCTGTGCTTGTCCAATGCCTGGGCCATCCTCATTCTCCCTTGAATTCCGGCTGGCGCTTGGCGATGAATGCGGCGACACCTTCACGGTAGTCGTGGCTGTAGCCCAGTTCGCGCATCATCCCCGCTTCCAGTCGCAGCTGCTGTTCCAGCGTGTTGCCCCAGCTTTCCTGCATCGCCCGTTTCGTGAACGCCAGACCCTTCGTGGGCGCGGTGGCGAAGTGACGGGCCAACGCCAGCGCGTCGTCCATCAGCGATTCGTCCGGCACGCAGCGCCAGATCAGGCCCCATTGTTCGGCCTTCTCGGCCGGCAGCTTGTCGCCCAGCAGCGCGAGGCCCATCGCGCGTGCCGGCCCGACCAGGCGCGGCAGCGCCCACGTGCCGCCCGTGTCCGGGATCAGGCCCAGTTTGCAGAACGCTTCGATGAACGACGCCGATGTCGCGGCCAGCACGATGTCGCACGCGAGCGCCAGGTTGGCGCCGGCGCCGGCGGCCACGCCGTTGACGGCGCAGATCACGGGCATTGGCAGGCTTTTCAAGGTGAGCACGAGCGGCGCATAGAATTTTTCGACGGATTCGCCCAGGTCGACGCCGGGCGCGCCCGGTTCCACGGCGCGGTCGTTCAGGTCCTGGCCGGCGCAGAAACCGCGGCCGGCGCCCGTCAGCAGCAGCACGCGCACGGACTTGTCCTGCTCCACGCGCTTGAGCGCATCGCGCACTTCCAGGTGCATCGCCTGCGTGAAGCTGTTCAGGCGCTCGGGGCGGTTCAGGGTCAGCGTGGCGATGCCCTGCTCGATCGTGAACAGGATCGTGTCATAGGTCATGCGTGTCTCCTCGTGTGTTCGGTGGGCACGGGGTGTCCACCCTACGTTTACTTCACTCGACCACGTCGAAATCGACGACGACCTTGTCCGTCACCGGAAAACTCTGGCAGCTCAGCACGAAGCCGCGCGCGACCTCGTAGTCTTCCAGCGCATAGTTGACGTCCATGTCGACCTGCCCTTCGCGCACCTTGCAGCGGCACGTCGAGCACACGCCGCCCTTGCACGAGTAACGCATGTCGAGGCCCGCGCGCAAGCCGGCGTCGAGGAGCGATTCCTTGTCGCGGTCCATCGTGAAGGTGGCGTGGTTGCCGTCCATGATCACGGTGACTTCCGTATGGTGGTGCGTCTCGCCGGCGGCATGGCGGCGCGGCTTGCGCGGCGCTTGCGCGGCGCCTGCGGCAAACAGTTCGATGCGGATGCGCGCCGATGGCATCCCGGCTTCCTGCAGCGCGGCGGAAACGCCGTGCATCATGTCTTCCGGACCGCAGATGAATGCATAGTCGACGTCTTCCACGCGCAGCCAGCGCTGGAACAGCTGGCGGCATTTGTCCTGCGTGATGCGGCCGTTGAACAGTTCGATGTCCTGCTGCTCGCGGCTCATCACGTAGACGAGGTTCAGGCGTTCCATGTACTGGTCCTTCAGCTCGGCCAGCTCGTCGCGGAAGATCACGGACGACGACGCGCGGTTCCCGTACAGCACGGTGAAGCGGCTGTGCGGCTCGGCGATGAGGGTCGTCTTGACGATGGAAAGGATCGGCGTGATGCCGCTGCCGGCCGCGAAGGCCAGGTAGTGGCGGCGGCTGTCCGGTTCCAGCGGCAGGTTGAAGCGGCCTTCCGGCGGCATCACGTCGAGCGTCACGCCGGGCCGGATACACTCGTTGGCCCACGTCGAGAACAGGCCGCCCTGTACGCGCTTGATGGCGATGCGCAGGCGGTCGTCCTGCACGGCCGAGCAGATCGAGTAGGAGCGGCGCACGTCCTCGCCGTCGATCATCGCGCGCAACGTGAGGTGCTGGCCCTGGCGGTACTGGAACGCCTCGCGCATATTGGGTGGCACGTCGAAGGTGACGGCGATGGCGTCGCGCGTCTCGTGCTTCACGTTCGCCACGGTCAATGGGTAAAACTTGCTCATGTGGGCCTCAATGGCATTTGAAGTAGTCGAACGGCTCGCGGCAGTCGAGGCACTGGTACAAGGCCTTGCACGGGGTCGAGCCGAACTGGCTGGTGAGACGTGTGTGCATCGAGCCGCAGTGCGGGCAGGCCACGTCGGGCTGCCGGATCGCGTGGCGCTTCACGCCGTGCGTCAATGCGCTGATGTCGATCACCTGCTGCACGGGCGGCGCGATGCCGTAGCCCTTCAGCGCGGCCTTGCCGGCGTCGCTCATCCAGTCGGTCGTCCACGCGGGCGACAGGCGGGTGACGATGCGCAGGCGCTCCACGCCGCGTCCGCGCAAGGCCTTGCCGATGTCCTCGGCGATGACTTCCATCGCGGGGCAACCGGAATACGTCGGGGTGATGGTGACGACGCATTCGCCGTCGTCGCGCACGTCCACGTCGCGCACGATGCCCAGGTCCACGACGGAGATCACCGGGATCTCCGGATCCGGGACCTCGGCCAGCCAGGCGCGCACCTGGTCGGCCGTGACGGGCAGCGCGGTCATCACCACACCGAGTCCGGGTAGGCGCGCTGCAGGAACTGCATCTCGGCCAGGATGAAGCCGAGGCGCTCCGTGTGCCGGCCCTGCTTGCCGCCGCGCTGGACATAGGCATCCACGGGCGGCATCGCCAGCGTCGCTTCGTCCAGTACCTCGGCCACGTGGGCGAGGAATGCATCGCGCAGCGGTTCCGCGGCCGGCGCGACGCCCTGCGCGACCATGGCCAGGTCGACGTCGTCGTAGAGGAACACTTCGCCGGCATACGTCCACAGCTCGTCCAGCGCGTCCTGCATCTTGCGCCGGCTGACGTCCGTGCCATCGCCCAGGCGCACGACGAGGTCGCCGCTGCGGCGCAGGTGGTAGGTCACTTCCTTGAGCGATTTTTCCGCGATCTCCGCGATGCGCCGGTCGCTGGACGCCTGCAGGCCGCGCATCAGGAAGTAGTGCCACGTATCGAACAGGAACTGGCGCGTGAGCGTCTGCGCGTAGTCGCCGTTCGGCTGCTCGACGAGCAGGCAGTTGCGGAAGTCGCGCGTGTCGCGCAGGTAGGCGAGGCGGTCCTCGTCGCGGCCGTGGCCTTCGATCTCGCCGGCATACGTCAGCCACAGGCGGGTCTGGCCAAGCAGGTCGAGCGCGACGTTGGTCAGCGCCATGTCTTCTTCCAGCGCCGGGCCCTTGCCGCACAGTTGCGACAATTGCTGCGACAGGATCAGCGCGTTGTCGCCCTGGCGCAGGAGGTATTCGAATTTCGCGTCCACGGCCGGCTCACAGGTTCTTGACCTCTTCCGGCATCGGGAAGAAGGTCGGGTGGCGATAAATCTTGCTGTTCGACGGCTCGAACAAGGCATCCTTGTCGGCCGGGCTGGAGGCGACGATGTCGGCGGCCTTCACCACCCAGATCGACACGCCCTCGTTGCGGCGCGTGTAGACGTCACGCGCGTTGTTGATCGCCATCCCGGCATCCGGCGCATGCAGGCTGCCCACGTGCTTGTGGGCGAGGCCGTGCTGGCTGCGGATGAAGACTTCCCACAGGGGCCATTCTTTGCTCATTGTTGTCTCCGTGATTCGTTGTTTGGTGGGCACGGGGTGCCCACCCTACGGCGTGTTGTTGTAGGGTGGGCACCCCGTGCCCACCATCGCATCACGTCACGCGGCGGCTTTTTTTGCGGCCTGCTTATCGGCGTGCGCGACGAGCGCCTCGCGGAACCACGCGCCATCCTCGTACGCCTTCACGCGGGTCCGCAGCCGCTCCTTGTTGCACGGCCCGTTCCCTTTCAGGACGTTATAAAACTCGTCCCAGTCGATCTCGCCGAAGTCGTAATGCCCCCGCTCCTCGTTCCATTTGAGATCAGGATCGGGAATGGTGAGACCGAGGAATTCGGCCTGGGGCACGGTCTGGTCGACCATGCGCTGGCGCAGTTCGTCGTTCGAGAACAGCTTGATGCGCCAGGCGGTCGATTGCGCGCTGTTGACGGATTCGGCGTCGGACGGGCCGAACATCATCAGCGACGGCCACCACCAGCGGTTGAGGGCGTCCTGCGCCATCGCCTTCTGCTCCGGCGATCCCTGGGCCAGCTTCATCATGATGTCGTAGCCCTGGCGCGCGTGGAACGACTCTTCCTTGCACACGCGGATCATCGCGCGGGCATACGGGCCGTACGAGCAGCGGCACAGCGGGATCTGGTTGATGATGGCCGAGCCGTCCACCAGCCAGCCGATGGCGCCGATGTCGGCCCAGGTCAGGGTCGGGTAGTTGAAGATGCTCGAGTACTTGGCCTTGCCCGCATGCAGGGCGGCCAAGAGCTCGTCGCGCGACACGCCCAGCGTCTCCGCGGCGCTGTACAGGTACAGGCCGTGGCCGGCCTCGTCCTGGATCTTGGCCAGCAAAATCGACTTGCGCTTGAGCGTCGGCGCGCGTGTCACCCAGTTGCCTTCCGGCAGCTGGCCGACGATCTCGGAATGCGCATGCTGGGAAATCTGGCGGACCAGCGTCTTGCGGTACGCCTCCGGCATCCAGTCCTTGGCTTCGATCTTCACGCCGGCGTCGATGCGCGCCTGGAACGCCTGCTCTTCCTCGTTCATGTCGGCGCGGGCCTGGACCTGTTTCAGGCCGGTGTCCACCATCTGGGCATACATGGCTGGTCTCCATTTGAGTTCTGTCTCGATTCATAATACGATACAAGAATCGCGATGTATAGTGGAATTTTGAATCATATCGAGACGCGGTAAAATCGCCCACCATGACCGACCCCAGCAGCTTTCAGTGGATCAACCACTTCCTCGGCACCGACCCGCCGCGTTCCAAATCGCTCGTGATGACGATCTTCGGCGACGCCATCGCGCCGCACGGCGGCCGCCTGTGGCTGGGCAGCCTGATCGAACTGGTGGCGCCGCTGGGCGTCACGGACCGGCTCGTGCGCACGAGCGTGTTCCGCCTCGTGCAGGAAGGCTGGCTGGTGGCCAACCGCGAGGGTCGGCGCAGCAGTTATGCGCTGCAACCCGACGCCGCGCCCCGCTTCGCGCGCGCCAACCGCCGCATCTACGCGCCGCCCGGCGTCGATTGGAACGGCCGCTGGACCCTGCTGCTGGCGCCCAACGGCAGCATCGACAGCGCCCTGCGCGCGGCCGTGCGCAAGGAACTCGAATGGGAAGGTTTTGCCATGCTGGCGCCCGGCCTGCTGGCGCATCCGGCGGCCGACCACGACGGCGTGGCCGAAGTGCTGCGGCGCGTGGATGCCGGCGGCAGGATCTTCGTCTGCGCCGCGACGGAACTGCCGGGCATCAAAGCGCGGCCGCTGGCCGAACTGGTACGCGAAGGCTGGGATTTGTCCGCCGTCGTGGCCGGCTACCGCCGCTTCATCGAGGACTTCACGCCGCTGCCCGCCCTGCTGCACGCTGAGGCGCCGGATCCGCAGCAGGCCTTCATCGTGCGCACCCTGCTGATCCACGCCTACCGCCGCGTGCAGCTGCACGATCCGATGCTGCCGCTCGCGCTGCTGCCGCAGCCGTGGCCGGGGTCGGAGGCGTATGCGCTGGCGCAGGCGATCTACCGCCTCGTGTGGGCGCCGGCCGAGCGTCACCTGATGGACGTGCTGCGGCGCGAGGATGCGGGCGCGCCGGAGGCGGATGCGGGACTGACCGAGCGGTTCGGCGGGCTGGGCTGATCAGCAATCCAGCGCAAACTTAACAATCGAGCGCAAATTGCGCCGCCGCCATCGGATGGCGGATGCGGTCGAGCGCCAGTTCCAGGTCGAGCCCGGGCCAGTACAGGCACTCCCCGCCCAGGGGCTGGATGTGGCACAGCTGCGCCACGGTGGCGTGCTCGAACCAGGGGAACAGTGCGAACGGCGCGTACAGCTCTTCGTCGCGCCAGCGCAGCCAGAAGCCGCGCCGGTCGATGCTCGTGATTTCCGGCCGCGCCACATGGATATTCATCATGCTCCCTCCCACTCGATGAGGCCAAGCAAGAACAGTAGCAAACCCTTCGGCATCGACGTTTGCGCGCGAGCAGAGCATCCGGTTCCGGCGGCGAAAGCGGTATCATGCCGCCTCACACCCAACAACAACAGGACGCACCATGTCTATCAAGATCAGCAGCCAGTTCGACGCTGGCGCCATCGACGTCGTGAACGCCACGAGCGCGAACGCCATCGACCTGAACATCCGCAAAGACTCCAGCGCGAACATCACCCAGTGGTTCTACTTCCGCCTGCAGGGCGCGCAGGCCCAGCCGTGCACGATCCGGCTGCTCAACGCGGGCAAGTCCGCGTATCCGAAAGGCTGGGAAGACTACCATGCGATGGCCAGCTACGACCGCGTGAACTGGTTCCGCGTGCCGACCAGCTTCGACGGCCAGGCGCTCACCATCGAGCACACGCCCGCGATGGACAGCGTGTACTACGCCTATTTCGAGCCATATTCGTGGGAGCGCCACCTGGAGCTGCTCGACCGCGCCCAGCTGTCGGAACACGTGCGCATGGTGGACCTCGGCTCGACCGTCGACGGCCGCGACCTGAACCTGCTCGTCATCGGCGAGCCGGACGCCGGCAAGAAGAAGGTCTGGGTCATCGCGCGCCAGCACCCGGGCGAGACGATGGCCGAGTGGTTCGTCGAAGGCATGCTCGACGCCCTGCTCGATCCGGCCCACCCGTTCGGCCGCCAGTTGCTGAAGGAGACGGTGTTCTACGTCGTGCCGAACATGAACCCGGACGGCTCGGTGCGGGGCAACCTGCGCACGAACGCGGCCGGCGCCAACCTGAACCGCGAGTGGTTGAATCCGTCGCTGGAACGCAGCCCGGAAGTCTTCTTGGTCCGCAAGAAAATGGAAGAGACGGGCGTCGACCTGTTCCTCGACGTGCATGGCGACGAAGGCCTGCCGTACGTCTTCATCGCGGGCAGCGACGCCCTGCCGACCTTCACCGCCGACCAGGCCGCCGCGCAGAAGGCGTTCTCGGACGCCTTCATGATCGCCAGCCCCGATTTCCAGGACGTCCACGGCTACCCGAAGGAGCCGTACACGGACGAGGTGCTGACGATGGGTTCGCCGTACGTCACGCACGCGTTCGGTTGCCTGTCGCTGACCCTGGAACTGCCGTTCAAGGACAATGCCAACGACCCGGATCCGCAGGTCGGCTGGGACGGCGCCCGCAGTGCGCGCCTCGGTTCCGCCGTGCTGCAGCCGGTGCTGCAGGCGATCCGTCGGCTGCAGAAATAAAAAACCGGGGCGCAGGCCCCGTTCTACCGCTTACAGGAACGTAAACACCTGTTCCTGCGTGAGACGCGATTTCGGCAGCGCGGCGTTGAAATCGCTGTCCGCGTGGTAGCCGAAGCTCAGCAGGACGAGGCTGGACAGGCCCTGTTCGTGCAGGCCCAGTTCCGCGTCCAGCGCGGCCGGGTCGAGGCCTTCCATCGGGGTCGTGTCCACGCCCAGCGCGCTGGCTGCCAGCATGGCGTTGCCCAGCGCGATATAGGCCTGCTTCTCGAACCACTGCGGCAGGTCCTTCAGCGTGTAGCGGTGCAGGTTGACATAGCCCTGGCGGCCCTTGGCCTGGCCGGCTTTGGCGGCATCGTCCTTGAAGCGGCCGTCGCGCTGTTCCTGCTCGAGCAGGCGCTCCAGGTGGCCGCCTTCGGCGTCGACGCGGGTGCAGAACAGGATCACGTGCGACGCGTTCAGGATCTTCGCTTCGTTGTAGCCGTACGGACCCTGCACGCCCTTCGCCAGGCGCGCCTTGGCTTCCGGCGTGCTGGCGACGATGAAGTGCCACGGCTGCGAATTCACCGACGACGGGCTGTTGCGCAGCACCTCATAGATCTGCCGCATCGTCTCTTCCGGGACGCGGCGGGTCGGGTCGTAGGCCTTGGCGGTGTAGCGCTTGCGGGCGGCGGCGAGAATGTCCATCTGGTTCCTTTCAAAATGCGTGCGCGGCCGCACACCGCGGGGTCAGCTGCCCGCGATCACCATCTTCTCGATCAGGATCGAGCCGGTCGACTTGTTCCCACGCGTCAGCACGT
Source organism: Massilia sp. (assembly GCA_045810485.1). GTDB lineage: Bacteria > Pseudomonadota > Gammaproteobacteria > Burkholderiales > Burkholderiaceae_D > Telluria. Next base: position 18,093 of record JBJMVU010000084.1, read on the forward strand.
CGTTGCCGATGCCGACGATGGCCTGGAACATGTCTTTCATGTTGCCCGCGATGGTGATCTCCTCGACCGGGTACTGGATGACGCCGTTCTCGACCCAGTAGCCGGAGGCGCCGCGCGAATAATCGCCCGTGACGTAGTTCGTGCCCTGCCCCATCAGCTCGGTGACGAGCAGGCCCGTGCCCATCTTGCGCAGCATGCCTTCGAAGTTGTCGGCGATCTTCGTCTCTTTCGAGATGATTTCCAGGTTGTGCGAGCCGCCCGCATTGCCCGTCGTCTGCATGCCCAGCTTGCGGGCCGAGTACGACGACAGGAAGTAGCCTTGCAGCACGCCGTCGCTGACGACCTTGCGGCGCTGGGTGCGCACGCCCTCTTCGTCGAACGGGGCCGAGCCGACGCCGCCGATCAGGTGCGGGTCTTCGACGATCTGGATATGCGACGGGAAGATGCTGCTGCCCAGCGAATCGAGCAGGAAGCTCGACTTGCGGTACAGCGCGCCGCCCGACGTTGCCTGGACAAAAGCGCCCAGCAGGCCGGCGGCCAGCGGCGCCTCGAACAGCACGGGGCAGGTACGGGTGTCGAGCTTGCGCGCGTTCAGGCGCGCGAGGGCGCGTTCGGCGGCGTAGCGGCCGATCTTTTCCGGATCGCCCAGTTTCCTGGGGTCGCGCGCCGACGAATACCAGTCGTCGCGCTGCATGTTGGCGCCCTTGCCCGCGATGGGCGCGACGGACAGCGTGTGGCGCGAGAACGGGTAGCCGGCGCAGAAGCCGAGCGAGTTGGCCGCCACGAAGTGCGACTGCTGCACGTAGACGCTAGCGCCCTCGCTGTTGGTGACGCGCTTGTCGACGGCGAACGCGGCCGCCTCGCAACGCTGGGCGATGACCACGGCGTCCTCGGCATTAATGTCCCACGGGTAACACAGGCGCAGGTCGCGCGGGTTGGTTTCCAGCAGGTCGGCGTCCGGCAGGCCGGCGGCCGGGTCCTCGGCCGTGAAGCGGGCGATGTTGTACGCCGCCTCGACGGTGGCGCGCAGCGAATCGCGCGAAAAGTCGGACGTGCTGGCGTGGCCGCGGCGCTGGCCGCTGTAGACGGTCACGCCGATGCCCTTGTCCTTGTTCTGCTCGATGGTCTCGATCTGGCCCTTGCGGACCGTTACCGCCAGCCCGCTACCCTCGCTGATCTCGACCGACGCATTGCTGGCGCCCGTTTCTTTGGCAATGGCAAGCACGTCCTGTGCGAGCTGCTTGAGCTGATCCTGGGTATGGGTGAAGACGGAGTCGGTCATGTGTGTTTTTCGTAGCGAGCCCTAAAACAGTTATCATAGCAGCCGTTTACTGTTTTTACCGGCCGGCCGTGCGCCTGTCGAATCTAGATCATCATGCCAAATGCAAACCGCGGCTCCGTCGGCTTCCGCTCCGACGAGTTCGACCAGGAATACGACCGGCCTTCCAAGTCCGAACTCAAGCGCCAGAGTAACGAGTTGCAAAAGCTCGGCGAACAGCTCATCGAGGCGCCGCGCGACCGCGTCAAGCGCGTTCCGATGCCGGACGACGTCCGCGACGCCATCCTCATGTGCCAGACCATCACCAACCACGAAGGCCGGCGCCGCCAGCTGCAATTCGTCGGCAAGTTGATGCGCTCCCTCGACGAGGAAGAGGTCGCCGTCATCCAGCGCACCATCGAAAGCTGGAAGGGCACCTCCAAGGCCGAGGCGGCCGCCCTGCACGCGCTGGAGCGCCGCCGCGACAAGCTGCTGGCCGACGACAAGGCCCTCACCCAGCTGCTGGAAGAGCACCCGGACCTGGACGTGCAGCACCTGCGCGCCCTGATCCGCAATGCGCGCAAGGAACAGGCCGAGAACAAGCCGCCCAAAGCCTACCGCGAAATCTTCCAGATCCTGAAGGACCTGGCCAAGCCGCCGAAAGCCGCACCGGCGGATGAAGCCTCCGGGGACGAAGACGAAGACGATGAGTCTGGACAATAAAGTCGAAGAGCTCGCGAATGAGCTCATTATCGGCCTGGTCTCGGTCTCCGACCGCGCCAGCGGCGGCGTCTACGAAGACAAGGGCATTCCCGCGCTGCGCGAGTGGCTGGGATCGGCCCTCGTCACCCCGTTCCGCGTCGAAACGCGCCTGATCCCAGACGACCGCGCCAGCATCGAGCAGACGCTCGTCGAGCTGGTCGACACGGTCCGCTGCCACCTCGTCCTGACGACGGGCGGCACGGGCCCCGCGCGGCGCGACGTCACGCCGGAGGCGACCGTCGCCGTGGGCACGAAGGAAATGCCCGGCTTCGGCGAGCAGATGCGCCAGATCAGCCTGCACTTCGTGCCGACCGCGATCCTGTCGCGCCAGACCGCCGTGATCCGCGAGACCGACGACCACGCCGCGCTGATCATGAACCTGCCGGGCCAGCCGAAGTCGATCAAGGAAACGCTGGAAGGTTTGAAGGATGCGGACGGCAGGAGCATCGTCGGCGGCATCTTCGCGGCCGTCCCGTATTGCATCGACCTGATCGGCGGCCCGTACGCCGACACCAACCCGGACGTCTGCAAGACGTGGCGTCCCAAGTCGGCGCAACGCCCGACCGCATCCTGATTTCACAGAAGGACACCGCATGAGCGACCTGCTCGAACACATCCAGATCGAGACCAACGACAACCCGGAAATCGCCATCATCTGGATGCATGGCCTGGGCGCGGACGGCAACGATTTCGTGCCGATGGTGCGTGAACTGGATCTCACCGGCCTGCCCGGCATCCGCTTCATCTTCCCGCATGCGAACACGATGCCGGTGACCATCAACAACGGCTACGTGATGCGCTCCTGGTACGACATCACGGGCCTGGAACTCGGGCGGCGCGAGGACGAGAACGGCCTGCGCGCGTCGCAGAAGGACATCGAAGCCTTCATCGAGCGCGAGAAGGCACGCGGCATCCCCGCCTCGCGCATCATCCTGGCCGGCTTCTCGCAGGGCTGCGCGATGGCCATCCAGACGGGCCTGCGTCACCCGGAACCTCTGGCCGGCCTGCTGTGCCTGTCCGGCTACGTGCCGCTGTCGGCCAACGTGGCGACCGAACGCACCGACGCCGGCAAGGCCACGCCGATCTTCATGGCGCACGGCCGCTACGACAACGTGGTGCCGTTCAACCGCGCGGAAGCGTCGCGCGACCTGCTCGTTTCGCTGGGCTACCAGCTCGAATGGCACGAATACGCCATGCAGCACACGTTGTGCCTGGAAGAAGTCCAGCACATCTCCGCATGGCTCAAGAAAGTACTGGGCTGAACATGGCAAAGAAAGAGCAACTCGACGACGAGACGCTGGCGCTGATTCACTGGTGCATCGAGGTCGAACATCACCTGGTCGCCGGCGGCGCCACCGAGAAACAGGCGCAGGAACACATCGAGGAACAGGTCGAGTGGTTCACCGACATGTTCTACGAGGGCCTCACGCCGGAACAGGCCGCGAAGGAAGCGCTGGCGTAAGCCGGCTCACTCGGACGCGCAGCGCGGCGAATTGGCTGCCGCCCATTCGGCGGCCGTCCTGAGCGACGCGTCCACCGGCTCGCCCTTCGGCGCCGGCTGCATGGGCGCGATGCCGCCGCGGAAGGCCGGGCCATCGGCCAGCGCGGAGCGCGCCTGCGTCAACACGAACATCGCACCGTCCGGCAGCGAATACGTCATGTTCGCCGTCGACATCCCATACGACGTTTGCCCGAACGTCCGCACCCGCGCCTCCCCCATCAACGCCACGAGCAGCATCTCGCCGGCGCTCGCCGTATTGGCCCCGACCAGTACGGCCAGCGGGGCCGTGGCGAAGGGGACAAACGGATTCGCGCGGCCGGGCGCATACTCGCCGGCCTTCGTTTCGAGACCGGCGCGGTACACCACCGGCATCGCTTTGCCGTCGCGCTCCACCCAGCGCGCCTTGTTCGCGGTGCCGAACAACGGATACATGGCGATGAGCGGCGGCCATCCATTGCCGCCCGTCTGTTCGCTCAGGTCGACGACGAGGGCGCAGGCCGCACGGATACCGGAAAGCGCAGCCGCGTCGTCGTACACGCCTTGCACGTAGGCCGACATGGCCTCCGGAGTGGAGGTGGTGATGGCCGCCGGCACGAACCGCAACACCGTACCGCGGGCCGTCGCGACGAGCCGGAACGCCGGCGCACGCGGGCCGGGCGGCGAGGCGCCGGCGAACTGCCCCGGCGCCACGGGCGGCATCAGGAAGGAATGTTTGTCGGTGTCCAGCGTCGCGAGCAGTTTGTTGATGCGCGCGTACAGGTCGGCCCGGTCGACGTCTTGCGCCTTGCCGTCGACAATGGCCAGCAAGTGCTGCTTTGCCTGCACATAGTCTTCCTGCCGCAACGGATACATGCCCTTGCTTTCGACCAATTCGATGGCTCGGGTGGTGACGTCGCGCGCCAGGGCCAGCGGCAGGGTCGGCGGCGGAGCATCCGCGGCATTGGCGGCGCAGGCCCCGGCAAACGACAGGGCGCAAACGGCCGCCCGCAACAGGTTGCGATTCATGGGTTCTCCTCGGTGATGAATAAAACGAAAGGTGCGCTACATGCCGCGGAACAGATGCTGGAAGCGCTGGCTGACGGGCAGCCGCCCCGGATGGCCGCGCAGGTGCAGCCACAGCGCGCCATCCTCCGCGCGCGCGGCGCTGGCGATGCGCCGCACGGCCACCATGTAGCCGCGGTGGATCTGCCAGAACGCGGCCGGGTCGAGCGAATCGGCCAGCTCCTTCAAACTCAAGCGGATGTGGGCTTCGAAGCCGTCCGTCACGACGCGCGTGTACTTGGCGTCGGCGCAAAAATACACCACGTCGGCCAGGTCGATGAAGTGGATCGTGTTGCCGACCGTCGCCTGCAGCCAGGCCGGCGCTTTCGGCGCGGGCTGCAGCCTTGACACGAGGTGCGTGAGGTCCGGCGGCGGTGACGCCAGGCGCGCCCGCACGCGCTCGACCGCGCGCGCGAGACGTTCCAGCGCGATCGGCTTCACGACGTAGTCCACGGCGCCCTCGTCGAAAGCGGCCAGCGCGTGTTCGCCGTAGGCTGTTACGAACACGACGTGGGTGCGCGCGCCGAACACGCGCGCCAGTTCCAGGCCGTCCAGGCCGGGCATGCGGATGTCGAGGAAGGCCACATCCGGCATCCATTCGCGGCCCAGGCGCAGCGCCTCGATGCCGTCCTGCGCGGCGGTGATCTGCGCCTCGGGCCACAAACGCTCCAGGGCCTCGACGAGTTCGGCGCGCAGCAGCGGTTCGTCGTCGGCGACGAGAATGCGGGGCGCGGTCATGCCGCGAGCTCCACGCGGGCCGCCGCCGGCAGGGTCAGCACGGCTTCCGTCATACCTTCGTCCGTGCGGCGCAGGACGAAGCCGGCGCGGGTGCCATATAACGCTTGCAGGCGCTGGCGCAGGTTGCGCAGGCCGACACCGCTGCCCAACGTCGTTTCTCCGATGCCGGCGCCGTCGTCGGCGACGACGATGGTCAGCACATCCCCCTGGCGAGCGGCCGTCACGGCGATCCGCACCGTGCCCGGCTTGGGCTCGACGCCGTGGCGCACGGCGTTCTCGACGAGCGTCATCAGGAGCAGCGGCGGCATCGCCACGGACGCCAGCGCGGGCGGGCAATCGAACCGGTATTGCAGACGCTCGCCGAAGCGGATCGCCATCAGCGCCAGGTAGTGGCCCGCCAGTTCGAATTCGCGGCCCAGCGTCGATGCCTGGCTGCGCATGTCGGGCAGCGCGCTGTGCAGGTACGCGATCAGGTGCTCGAGCATCTCGACGGCGCGCGGCGGCTGGTGGCGCGCGAGGTAGCGCGTGTTGGCGAGCGTGTTGTACAGGAAGTGCGGTTCGACCTGGGCCTGCAGCGCTTTCAGCTCGGCCGCCAGCGCCGCGTTGCGCAAGTCCGCCAGCTGCTGCGCGCGGGCGCGGGTGCGGGCGAACCACAGCGGCAGGCCGAGGGCGGCGACATTCACGCCGAAGACGCAGGCCAGCATCTGCTGGTCGGGCAGCGCGTGGACGTCCCACGCCGCGAGTACGTGTTGGTACACCGGCAGCACGGCCCATGCGCCGGCGCCGGTCGCGGCCAGCAGCAGCGCCACCGCGCCGGTCCAGCCGAGCCGGCGCGCCCCAAGCAGCAACAGCGCGCACGTCACGAAGCCCGGCGCCGCGATCGCGCCGAACAGGGCGAGCAAGGCGTGGCGCCGCAACAGCAGCGCACCGCCCGTGACCAGCGCCAGGCACAGGAGGCTGAGCAGCCCCTGGCGCCACGTGCAGCCGTACAGGCGGCGGATGGCGCGGGTGCAGTCGTCGTCCGTCAGCGCCGCGTTCACAGGGTCGGTACGGTCGGGATGGCGGCCTGCGGCGGCATGGCGTCGACCGCGACGTCGCGGCTGACGGTCTCGAACGCGACGGGCTCCATCCACACCTGGCCCGTGCCCGCGCCGATGGCGCCGAACGAGATCACGCCCGCGTCGGCAGGCACGTCCAGCACGATGCTGCGCTCCTGCCAGCCGCTGGTGCCCTTGACCGGCTTGTCGTGGGTGTTATAGAAGGACAGGGTCTTGCCGTCGGGGGTATTCACGCTCATCCACAATCCCGCCCATTTACCCATCGCCTCGGTACGCAGACGTGCACGGAAACGAACGCGCTGGCCAAGGTAGCGCTGCGCCTGGACGTTTTGGAGCAGCCCTGCCCATGCGTCTGAGTCGCTCGTCGTGCTGCGCAAGAACTTGGCGCCCCGCCCTTCCGGCGACGTATCGACGCCGGCCGTGTATTTGTCGGGATTGTCGCCCGTCACGTGCCAGCTCGGCGGCAGCGGCGCGGGCGTTGCCGCCAGCGCGAGGACGGTGGTGGCGGCCGCCGCGGCGGCGAGGATGTAGTGGGGTTTCATCAGCGGGCTTTCACGAATGGTTGGGGAGTCGCCACTATGCCGCCGGCGCGATCGGCGCGCGGGGCCAAGCGACGGACGGCCGCCGCGCCGCGACGGGCGCGGCCCGGGGCCGACGAGCTAATCGGGCAGCGGCGCCGCACTCGACGCCGGCGCTTCCGTGCGCGCCGTGTTCATCACCATCGCGAGGAATGTGTAGTAGCCGTTCACGCCCATCAGGTCGACGACGCCCTGCTCGCCGAACAGGGCCAGCGCGTCGTCATAGACGCGGTCCGACACGCGCTTGTGGCGGTGCAGTTCAAGGCAGAAGTCGACCACCACCGCTTCGTCGACGAGCATTGCGGCCGGCCGCTCGCGCCGCGCGATGGCGGCAATGACGTCGGGCGGCACGCCCACCTGCTGCGCGATCGGCGCGTGGATCGCCCACTCGACCTGCTGGTCCCATTCGCGCGCCGTGACGAGGATCGCCAGCTCCGACAGGCGCACGCCGATCGCGCTGCGGTAGCGCAGGTATTCACCGAGCTTTTGTGCGTACCCCATCAGTTCGGGACTGCGCAGCAGCGGCACGAACGGGCCGTACAGCGCGCCGCGCGGGCCGTTGATGATCTCCTGGGCCGCGGCGCGCTGGGCGTCGGTCCAGTCTTCCGGCGGAATGGGGCGAAGGCGGTCTGTCATGACGAAAATATTCGCATGCCTTGAGGCAAAAATCAAAAGAATCCGGACGGTTCCCGCTTATTTTCAATCCTTGTCAATCGTCAACCTTTTGGGAGCTTCCAATGACACGCATCCTGCATCGCAGCCTGCGCCAGACGCCGCCGATAGCAGTCGGCGGGGCGGGCGTCTATCTATACGACAGCCACGGGCGCAGCTATCTCGACGCCAGCGGCGGCGCGGCCGTGTCGTCGCTCGGGCACGGCCATCCGGACGTCATCGCGGCCATGCACCGCCAGATCGACCGCTGCGCCTACGCCCACACCGCGTTCTTCACGACCGAGGTGGCGGAGCAGCTGGCCGACCGCCTGGTGGCGAACGCGCCGGCCGGGATCCAGGGCGTGTACCTCGTGTCGGGCGGATCGGAAGCGATGGAGACGGCGCTGAAGCTGGCGCGCCAGTACGTCGTCGAGAGCGGAGAATCCAGACGCGAGCTGTTCATCGGGCGGCGCCAGAGCTACCACGGGAATACCCTGGGGGCGCTGGCCGTGGGCGGCAACGAATGGCGCCGCCAGCCGTTCGCCCCCCTGCTGATCGACGTCGAGCGGGTATCGGCCTGCTACGAATACCGCGGCCGGGCCGAGGACCAGACCGTCGACCAGTACACGGCAATGCTGCTGGATGAACTGGAAGCGGCGATCCTGCAGGCCGGCCCGGACCGCGTGATCGCGTTCTGCGCCGAACCCGTCGTGGGTGCGACCGGCGGCGCGATCCCGCCGACGCCCGGCTACTTCCGCGGGGTGCGCGCGCTGTGCGACAAGTACGGCATCCTGTTCATCGCCGACGAAGTGATGTGCGGGATGGGCCGCACCGGCACGATGTACGCGATCGAGCAGGACGGCGTGGCGCCCGACCTGATCGCGGTGGCGAAAGGCCTGGGCGCGGGCTACCAGCCGATCGGCGCGGTGCTGGTGAACGGCGCCATCGTCGAGCGCCTGCGCGCCGGCAGCGGCGCATTCCTGCACGGGCACACCTATATCGGGCATCCGGTGGCGGCGGCGGCGGCCCTCGCCGTCCAGCAGGTGATCGAGCGCGACGACCTGCTCACCCAGGTGCGCCTGCGCGGCGCGCAGCTGCGCGCCATGCTGGACGAGGAATTCGAAGACCACCCGCACGTGGGCGACATCCGCGGCCGCGGCCTGTTCCTCGCGCTGGAACTGGTGCGCGAGCGCGCGGACAAGACGCCGTTCGCGCCCGAGCTGAAACTGCACTCTGCCATCAAGGCGCGCGCGATGGAAAACGGGTTTCTGGTGAATCCGATGGGCGG
>JBJMVU010000085.1:0-12710 GCA_045810485.1 Massilia sp.
ACGTCGATGACGTTCGTCTGCGGATCGAAGTGATATTCCCACACGCCTTCCAGGAGCATCGTGCGGGTGACGATCTGGCCTTCGTGGCGCATGAGGTATTCGAGCAGGCGGAATTCGCGCGGCTGCAGCGTGATGGTCGTGCCCTGGCGCGTGACGCGCATCGTGCGCACGTCGAGCTGCAGGTCGGCCACCTGCAGCGCGGTGGCGTCGCGCGACCATGTGTTGCGGCGGCTGAGGTTTTCCACGCGCGCCAGCAGTTCCGACATGACGAACGGCTTGGTGAGATAGTCGTCGCTGCCCGCGCGCAGGCCGCGCACGCGCTCGTCGACGCTGTTCAGCGCGGACAGGATCAGCACCGGCGTGCCGTCGCCTCTAGCGCGCATCTGTTCGAGGATCCCCAGGCCGTCGACCTGGCCGGGCAGCATGCGGTCGAGGACGACCACGTCCCAGCGCGTCTCCTGCAGGCGGCGGTTGCCCGATTCCCCATTCGTTTCCGCCTGCACGGCATAGCCGGCCGCACGCAATCCGCTGCAGAGGTAGTCGCGGGTTTCGGTATCGTCTTCGATCACGAGGCAGTTCGGCATGATTCGGCTCTTGGTGTTAATTGGACTATAGCATGGAGGCAAAACGTGCCATCACGGACAGGAGATGGTCGATCCGGGCGTGCGTGCGTGCTTGGGAAGGGATGGCGCTGCGGTGCAGTATAGGCGAGCGGGGTCAGCCCAAGAATTACGATCAAGTAATGTCGACGCCAGGGGCACATTACTGGATCGTAATACCGTATTGATGCGCTGCAACGTAAAATCCGACCGTTTTCATTTCATGGAGAGCCTTTCATGGGCACTTGTTCGAGTGGCAGTTGTGGCCGGCTGAATGCCGGTCCCGCCCCGGCAAGATAACGCAGGTCCTTCTCCTGCCGTCATCTCGCCCCAGGGCGGATGATGGCATCCACGACACACGAATCACCAAGCGCGAATGAAAGGTATGCCGTTCACCGACGGAGATACCGATGTTTCGTAGTTCCCTGTTCTACCCTGAACGAAACGGCCGCCCGTTTCTCGCGACGACCCCGAACCGCTGGGACTGGGCGCTGCTGCCGCTCGTCCTCGTCGTGCTGGCATTGGCCGCGTACGGCGCGATGCAGATGACGCGCCCGTTCGTGCTGGGCCAGCCGACGCCGATCTCGCTCGATCCGGCGGTCCTGCCCTACTACCTGCTGCGCACGATCCTGCGCATGTTCAGCGCCCTCGGCGCCGCGCTGCTCTTCACGTTCGCGTTCGCCGTCGTCGCCACGCGCTGGAAGAGCGCGGAAAAGATCATGGTGCCGCTGCTGGACGTGCTGCAGTCCGTGCCGATCCTGGGCTTCCAGGCCATCGCCATCGCGCCGTTCATCGCCCTCTTCCCCGGCAACCTGCTGGGCGTGGAATGCGCCGCCGTGTTCGCGATTTTCACGTCGCAGGCGTGGAACATGGCGTTCAGCCTGTACCAGTCGATGAAGACGGTCCCGCCCGAACTGGCGGAAGCGGCGCGCGTGTTCCGGTTGTCGCCGTGGCAGCGCTTCTGGCGCCTGGACCTGCCGTACGCGCTGCCGGCGCTGCTGTGGAACATGATGATGTCGATGTCCGGCGGCTGGTTCTTCCTCGTCGCGGCCGAGGCGATCTCGGTGGCGGGCCAGGACATCAAGCTGCCCGGCATCGGCGCCTACATCGCCGTCGCCATCGAACAGAAACAGGGCGCCGCCATCGCCTGGGCCATCGCCGCCATGTTCGCCGGCATCCTGCTGTATGACCAGCTGTTCTTCCGTCCCCTGCTCGCGTGGGCCGACAAATTCCGCTTCGAGGAATCGCAGGGCGAGCACGCGCAGCAATCGTGGGTGCTGGACTGGGGCCGCCGCAGCGTGTGGATCCGCGCCCTCACCGACCGCATGTGGGGACTGCTTGCGCGCACGCTGGGCTGGTTCGGCACGCAGGAACCCGTCGACGCGGCGCCGCGCGCCTCCCGCTTCACGCTGTCGGGGCGCACGATCGACCGCATCGTCCTCGCGCTCGCGCTGCTGGGCGCCTGGCGCTTCGTCCTGTTCATCCATGCGCAGGTGGGCTGGGGCGAAGCGCTGCGCGTCGCGGGCCTCGGCTGCATCACGCTCGTGCGGGTGATGCTGCTGATCGGCCTCGCGTCGCTCGTATGGGTGCCGGTCGCCGTGTGGATCGGCCTGCGCCCGCGCTACGCCCAGGCCGTGCAGGCGCTCGCGCAATTCCTCGCCGCGTTCCCCGTGAACCTGATGTTCCCGCTCGTCGTGTACGCGCTCGTGCACCTGCGCCTGAACCCGAACATCTGGCTCAGTCCATTGATGGTGTTCGGCACCCAGTGGTACATCCTGTTCAACGTGGTCGCGGGCGCGTCCACCCTGCCGAACGAACTGCGCCTCGCGGCCGACAACCTCGGCCTGACGGGCTGGCTGAAATGGAAACGCGTGTACCTCCCGGCCGTGTTCCCGAGCTTCGTCACGGGCGCGATCACCGCGAGCGGCGGCTCGTGGAACGCGAGCATCGTCGCGGAATACGTCACGTGGGGCAAGACGTCGCTCGTGGCCGATGGCCTGGGCAGCTATATCAAGCAGATGACGGACGCCGGCGACTTCCACCGCATCGCCCTCGGCATCGGAGTGATGTGCGTGTTCGTCATGGTATTGAACCGCTTCTTCTGGCGCCGGCTGTATCTGCTGGCGGAAGACCGCAGCAGGTGATGCGCATGGTGGGCGGAGGCCGCCCACCCTACCGACCCGTAGGGTGGGCGCGCCGTGCCCACCAAACTCATTGGAGCCGTAATGGAAAACCTGGTTGAACTGAAAGGCGTAAAAAAGGCGTTCCGCAGCGCCGACGGCGCCCCGCGCACCGTGCTCGAAGGCGTCGACTTCACGCTGGCCGACGGCGAGATCGTCGCGCTGCTGGGCAAATCCGGCTCCGGCAAGTCGACGTTGCTGCGCATCGTGGCGGGCCTCGTGCCGGCCGACGCGGGCAAGGTCGAATACCGCGGCCGTCCCATTCGCGGGCCGCTGTCCGGCGTCGCGATGGTCTTTCAATCGTTCGCGCTGTTCCCCTGGCTGACGGTGCAGCAGAACGTGGAGCTGGGCCTGGAGGCGCAGGGTGTACCGCCGGCCGTGCGGCGCGAACGGGCGGACGCGATGCTCGACCTGATCGGCCTCTCCGGCTTCGGCAGCGCGCTGCCGCGCGAGCTGTCGGGCGGCATGCGCCAGCGCGTGGGCATCGCGCGCGCGCTCGTCACGCATCCGGACGTGCTGCTGATGGACGAAGCCTTCTCCGCCCTCGACGTGCTGACGGGCGAGACGCTGCGGGGCGACAACCTCGACCTGTGGGACGGCAAGAGAATACCCACGCGCGGCATCCTGATCGTGTCGCACAACATCGAGGAAGCCGTCATGATGGCGGACCGCATCATCATCCTCTCCAGCGATCCGGGCCGCGTGCGCCACGAGATCCGCATCGGCCTGCCGCGCCCGCGCAACGCCGACACGCCGGAAGTGCGCGCCCTCGTCGACGAGGTGTACGGCCTGATGACGATGCGCCCTGTCGCCACGCCGGCGACGGCGCGTCCGGCCACCATCGACTACCGCCTGCCGGACACGGACGTGGGCCGCATGGAGAGCGTACTGGACCTGCTGGCCGGCGCCCCGTACGACGGCCGCGCCGACCTGCCCCAGCTGTCGGAAGACACCGAGCTGCCGGACGAAGAACTGTTCCCGACCTACGAGGCCCTGGGCCTGCTGGGCCTCGCGCACGTCGAGCGCGGCGACATCGCGCTGACGGGCCTGGGCCTGCGCTATGCCCAGGCCGACCAGGCGCTGCGCCAGGCGCTGTTCGGCCAGCAGCTCCTGAAAAACGTGCCGCTGGCTGCGCGCATCCGCCGCCAGCTCGACGATGAACCGGGCGGCGCGCTGCCGGAAGACCCGTTCATCGACCTGCTGGAAGACACGCTGGAAGCGGACCAGGCCAAGCGCATGCTGGAAGTGGCGATCGAGTGGGGGCGCTACGGAGAACTCTATGAGTACGACTATCACACCGGCCGGCTGAAACTGCCGGGCACGGGCAACGCGAAGGAGTGACACACATGGAAGGCATCGAGATCACCGGCGACTCCAGGCTCGATCGCAAGGTCGCGCTGACCGTGGCGCTGCTGGCATCGTTCATGGGCGTCTGCAAGGTCAAGGACGACAACATCGTGCAGGCGATGCAGCAGGCGCAGGCCGACAAGATCGACCACTGGGCCTTCTACCAGGCCCGCAACCTGCGCCAGGAACAGGCGCATACGACGTTGCTGCAGCTGCGCCTGGCCGCCGCCGGCCGTCCTTCCGGCGAACAGGCAGGATACACCGCCGCGATCGCGGAACTGGACAAGCTCGAACGCGATCAGGCGCAGAAGAAGAACGAGGTGCTGGCGCAGGCCAGGCAGGACCAGGACACGTACGATGCGCTGAACTACCGCGACGACCAGTTCGACCTGTCCGACGCGGCGCTGGCGCTGGCGTTGTCGCTGCTGGCCGTCACCGCTCTGACGCGCCAGCGCTGGCTGTATCTCGCGGCGCTGGCGCCGACGGCGATCGGCGTGTTTTACGGCGTGGCCGGGTTGGCGGGGTTGCCGTTTCACCCGAGCTGGCTGACCGGGTTGTTGTCGTAAGCCTTAAACGTTGATACGTCGTCCCCGCGCAGGCGGGGGCGACGGTTCAAGCAGCCAGTCCAAGCGCCCGCTTCTGCAGCGTGACCAACTCACGAATCCCCTGCTCGGCCAGATCGAGCAAGCGGTTCATGCCGGCGCGGTCGAAGGCCTCGCCCTCGGCCGTGCCCTGCACTTCGACGAAGTGCCCGGCCTCCGTCATCACGACGTTCATGTCGGTGTCGCACCCGGAATCCTCGATGTAGTCGAGGTCCAGCACGGGCACGCCGCCCACGACGCCCACCGAGATCGCCGCGACGAAATGCTTGACCGGCACGGCCGGGACCAGGCCCGCCGTCACGAGCTTCGAAAACGCGTCATGGGCCGCGACCATCGCGCCCGTGATCGATGCGGTGCGCGTGCCGCCGTCGGCCTGGATCACGTCGCAATCCAGGTGCAAGGTGCGTTCGCCGAACGCTTCCAGGTCGAACGCGGCGCGCAGCGAGCGGCCGATCAGGCGCTGGATTTCCTGCGTGCGGCCGGACTGCTTGCCGCGCGCCGCCTCGCGGTCCATGCGCGTGTGCGTGGAGCGCGGCAGCATGCCGTATTCCGCCGTCAGCCAGCCCTGCCCTTTCCCCTTCAGGAAGCCCGGCACTTTTTCCTCGATGCTGGCGGTGCAGATCACCTTCGTGTCGCCGCATTCGATCAGCACGGAACCTTCGGCGTGCTTCGTGTACTGGCGGGTGATGCGGATGGCGCGCAGCTGGTCGACGGCGCGGCCGCTGGGGCGGAGGGTTTGGGTCATGGTTTCCTTCGTGGTTGGTTATTTCAAAATTTGCGACGACTTCTCGATCGCATCGCGGATCTCGGCGATCGCCTTTTCGATGTCGTCCTCGTCGAACGGGTCGTTGTTGGCAGGCGCGGCGGCGGGAGCGTCGATGCGGCTCGTGACTTCGCCTTCGGGCACCATCTGCGTCGAGACGACGCTGGGGTCGCCCTCGACGGCCGCGGTGCCGGCGCCCTGCCACTGGATGGCGAGCGCGGTCGTGTTGTCGCCGCGGCTGCCGGCAATGGCGGTCGCCATCGCGACCATCTCCGGCACGGCCTGCACGATGGTGCGCGCCGAGAAGCGGTGCGCGATCTCGGTGTCGGGCAGGACGGACCACAGGCCGTCGGAGCACAGCAGCAGGATATCGCCCGGCTCGAGGCTGGCGCCGGGCGACAGCTCGACCTTCGGCGGCGTCGACGCGCCCAGGCAGTTGTACAGTTTGTTGCGGTCCGGGTGCGTGGCGCGTTCGCTCGCATCGGCCTGGCCCTTCGCGATCAGGTACTCGATGTGCGAATGGTCGCGCGTGCGCCCGAGCACCTGGCCCCGGCGCAGCCAGTACAGGCGCGAATCGCCGCAATGGGCCCAGACGGCGCTGTTGTGCTGCACGAGGCAGGCGACGATCGTCGTGCGCGGGCTGTCCGGCATGGCTTTTTCGCGGGTGTAGCGCAGGATGTCCTCGTGGGCCTGCCGCAGGGCCTCCTCGAGGAAGCGCTCGGGCTTGCGCACGTACGGCGTCGCCTGCGCCTTGAAGCGCGTGGCGATGCTTTGCAGCGCGATCGTGGCCGCGACTTCGCCCCGCAAGTGGCCGCCCATGCCGTCCGCCAGCACGAGCAGCAGCGCCTCGCGCGTGTACAGGTAGCCCATGCGGTCCTGGTTGAGTTTGCGGCCGCCGATGTGGCTCTGCTGGTAGACGGAGAATTGCATGATGGTTCCTCAGGCGCGTCCGCGGCCGAAGCCGATGCGTTCGACGAGACCGCGCCAGCCGGAGGCCGGCGCCGCTTCTTCCGGCCCGGTCGGCAGCGCCGCCGGCGTCGCGGAGAGGCCCGCCTGCAGCATCTTCTGCACGGCGAACACGCTTTGCGGCCGCGCCAGCGGATCGAGGCTCAGGCACGCCTTCACCATCGCCACGAGGCCCGGCGTGTACGCGCCTTCGAGCTTTGCGATTTGCGGGTCCATCGCGTCGGCCGTGCGGCGCTGGTCGGCCGGCTGCGGCGGCGCGCCGGCCATGCACGCGAACATGGCGGCGCCGATGCTGTAGATGTCGGTCCACGGCCCCAGCGCGCTACCCTTCGCATACAGCTCGGGCGCCGCGAAGCCGGGCGTGTACATGGGCGCCAGCGTGGGCGCGTCGGTGTGGATGGTCTGGCGCGCGGCGCCGAAGTCGAGCAGCATGGGCGAGCCGTCCGTACGCAGGTAGATGTTGGCCGGTTTCAGGTCGAGGTGCAGCAGCTTGTTCGCATGGACCTCGCGCAGGCCGGCGCACACGCCGTTGAAAACCTGCCGGATGAACGGTTCGCCCGCGCGGCTGCCCTTGGCGACCAGGCGCGCGGCGACTTCCTGCAGCGAGTGGCCCGATTCGTAGGCCATGACCATGTAGACCGTGTCGTTGGCGCGGAAAAAATTCAGCACCCGGACGACGTTCGGATGGACGATGCGCGCCAGCGCCCGCCCCTCCTCGAAAAAGCATTTCAGGCCGATGCGGAAGACGGGCAGGTTGGCCTTCGCGATCACGGGCGCCAGCTCGCCCGGGGGGCGCAGCGCCAGGGCGCTGGGCAGGTACTCCTTGACCGCCACGGCGTTGCCGTCGCCATCATATGCAAGATAAACAATACTGAACCCGCCGGACGCAATTTTCTTTACAATGCGATATCCGCCAATTTCCAGCCCGTCGGGCAGGGGAGCATTATTCTGGGCAGCCATGTGGGAAAGTATTCCTTGCTAAACACGGCGATTGTGTGGATAAATCACCGCTTTGTAAAGAATAAGGGAATCTCGCAAAACCACAGCGCGCGCCGCTACCCGCATCGCGCAGCCGGGCTGGCAGATTCCGGAAATCGGGGACTCCATTGAGCATTTCTAGCATGACAGGTTATGCGGTCGCCACAAGCGAAGGCGCTGCCGGCACCCTGACGATCGAGATCAAGAGCGTCAATTCGCGCTTTCTCGACCTCCAGTTCCGTATCAACGACGAGCTGCGCGCGCTGGAACCAGACCTGCGCTCCGCCATCATGGCCGCCATCACGCGCGGCAAGGTCGAGGTGCGGCTGTCGTTCGGGCGCAAGGCCACGACCGGCTCCCAGGCCCTGAACCACTCGCTGCTGGCCGACCTCGCGCGGCTGCAGACCGAGGTCACGCGCCACTTCGTGTCCGCGCCGCTGATGACGGTGGCCGAACTGCTGCGCTGGCCGGGCGTGATCGAGGAAGCGCAGATCGGCCAGGAATCGCTGCAGACCGATGTCGCCGCCCTCGCCGCGAAGACGATCACTGCCTTCGTCGACAGTCGCAGGCGCGAAGGCGCGGCGCTGGAAGCGATGCTGGTCTCGCGCATCGAATCGATGGAAGCCATCGTCAAGCGCATTACCCCTTTGATCCCGCAGGTGATCGCCCAGTTCCAGCAAAAGGCCGTCGAGCGCATGCAGGACGCCCTGGGCCTGGCCGGCCACGGCAACCCGCAGGTCCTCACGCGCCAGGAAGTCTTCGAGCGGATTCGCCAGGAAGTCACCCTGTACGGCATCCGCATCGACGTCTCGGAAGAACTGTCGCGCCTGACGGCCCACCTGAACGAGACCCGCCACATCCTCAAGAAGGGCGGCCAGGTCGGCAAGCGCCTCGACTTCATGATGCAGGAACTGAACCGCGAAGCGAACACGCTGGGCGCCAAGGCTTCCGTCAAGGAGCTGGCCGATGCGTCGATGGAGCTCAAGCTGCTCATTGAGCTGTTGCGGTAAATGTTACATAATCTTTATTAATGGTGGGACAGCGCCGGTTTTTCAGGGGTGGGCTCTGACCCCGACCGACTAAAATAATCGTGGGTCAGAGCCCGGTTTTCACGGGTGGGCTCTGACCCCGACTGATAATTGCGGGCACGCCACGGGCGTGCATGCGTTACGCGTGGGCGCGGGGCGCCCACCCTACGAATCGCGGTAGGGTGGGCACCCCGTGCCCACGCGGATTTAGAATTACCGATACATCAAGAATCACACGTAATAAAGGAACCCACCATGCTCACCAACGCTTTCTCCGGCAGCCTGTTCGTCGTCGCCGCCCCGTCCGGCGCCGGCAAGTCGACCCTGGTCAATGCGCTGCTGGCTCAGGAACCGGGCATCAAGCTGTCGATCTCGACCACGACGCGCCCGCCGCGTCCGGGCGAACAGGACGGCCGCGAATACCACTTCACCACCGCCGAGGATTTCGTCACCCGCGCCGACCGCGGCGAATTCCTGGAATGGGCCGAGGTGCATGGGAATTACTACGGCACGAGCCGCCTGACCGTGGAACAGGAAATGAAGACGGGCACCGACATCCTGCTGGAAATCGACTGGCAGGGCGCGCGCCAGGTGAAGAAGCAGTTCCCGGACGCGGCCGGCATCTTCATCCTGCCGCCGTCGATCGCGGCGCTGGAAGAGCGCCTGCACAAGCGCGGCACGGACGAGCCGCACATCATCACGCGTCGCCTGCTGGCCGCGGGGGGCGAGATCGCTCACGCTCCCGAGTTCGAGTATGCTATCATCAACGAAGAGTTCAACGTCGCCCTGTCCGAGCTGCAGGCGATTGTCAAAGCGACACGTTCGCGCTTCGCCCAACAGGCAGCCCGCAACGCCTCGCTCTTTGCCCAGTTGGGAATCCATTCTTCTTGATTTTCGGGGTCAGAGTCCGGTTTTCGTGATTTTCGGGGTCAGAGCCCGGTTTTCGCGCTTGGGCTCTGACCCCGACTGACTAGACAGAACGTACGCATACAGCCTGCCGCATCGAAGTCGCTGTGAACAGCCCGACCGAATAGTTATCTGATCCCTAGGAGCACCATATGGCCCGCATCACCATCGAAGATTGCCTGAAAAACATCCCGAACCGTTTCCAGCTGACCCTGGCCGCGACCTACCGCGCCCGCCAGCTGCTGCAAGGCCACACCCCGAAAGTCGAAGCCAAGGACAAGCCGACCGTCGTCGCGCTGCGTGAAATCGCCGCCGGCAAAGTCGGTGTGGAAATGCTGAAAAAAGTCCCGATGTAATATCGGCGGTGCCTGAACGTCGATGATCCGTCGGTGGTCCATGAATCAGCCCGTGATTCTGTTATGCTGTTTCCATACTGCGGCTGATTGTCATTACGTATGAGCTTATCCCCACCGGATTCCGTCCACTCGGGCACCAACAACAAGGCGAGCCGGCCCGGCCGGCCCGCCAACAAACCGCAGGAAGCCGAACCGGCGCCCGCCCCCGGCGTCGCGTCGATCACGCACCTGGCCGGCAAGCTGGCCGAATACCTCACCCCCGTCGAACTCAAGCGCGTCAAGGAAGCCTACCGCTTCTCGGACGAGATGCACCTCGGCCAGGTCCGCAAGTCGGGCGAGCCGTACATCTCGCACCCGATCGCCGTCGCCGAGATCTGCGCCGACTGGAAGCTCGACGCCCAGGCGATCATGGCCGCGCTGCTGCACGACGTGATCGAGGACCAGGACGTCAAGAAGGAAGAACTGCTGGAGCGCTTCGGCCCGCAGGTCGCCGACCTCGTCGACGGCCTGTCGAAGCTGGAAAAGATCGAATTCCAGAGCGTCGTCGAAGCCCAGGCGGAAAACTTCCGCAAGATGCTGCTCGCGATGGCGTCGGACGTGCGCGTCATCCTGATCAAGCTGGCCGACCGCCTGCACAATATGCGCACGCTCGGCGTGATGGCGCCGGCCAAGAAGCGCCGCATCGCGGGCGAGACGATGGAAGTCTACGTTCCGATCGCCCACCGCCTCGGCCTGAACGACATCTACCGCGAACTGCAGGACCTGTCGTTCTCGCACCTGTACCCGCTGCGCTACCGCACGCTGTCGAAGGCGATCAAGTCGGCGCGCGGCAACCGCCGCGAAGTGGTCAAGAAGATCCTCGACGCGGTCAAGAACCAGCTGGCCGCGGCCGGCCTGCCGGCCGAAGTCTATGGCCGCGAGAAGACCCTGTACGGCATCTATAAAAAGATGCGCAGCAAGCACCTGTCGTTCTCGCAGGTGCTCGACGTGTACGGCTTCCGCGTCGTCGTCGACACGGTCCCGAACTGTTACGTGGCGCTCGGCTCCTTGCATGCGCTGTACAAGCCCATGCCCGGCAAGTTCAAGGACTACATCGCGATCCGCAAGATCAACGGCTACCAGTCGCTGCACACCACCCTGATCGGCCCGTACGGCACCCCGGTCGAATTCCAGATCCGCACCCAGGAAATGCACCGCACCGCGGAGAGCGGCGTGGCCGCGCACTGGCTGTACAAGACGGGCGACCAGAACATGACGGACCTGCAGCAGCGCACTCACGCGTGGCTGCAGTCGCTGCTCGACATCCAGCAGCAGACGGGCGACTCCGCCGAATTCCTCGAGCACGTGAAGGTCGACCTGTTCCCGGATTCCGTCTACGTGTTCACGCCGAAGTCGAAGATCATCGCCCTGCCGCGCGGCGCGACGCCGCTGGACTTCGCCTACAGCATCCACACCGGCATCGGCGACCACACGGTGGGCGTGAAGATCAACCACGAACCCGCGTCGCTGCGCACGGAACTGCACAACGGCGACATCGTCGAGATCGAGACCGATCCCGATTCACGCCCCAGCCCCACGTGGCTGAGCTTTGTCCGCACGGGCAAGGCGCGCTCGGCGATCCGCCATCACCTGCGCACCATCAACCTGAACGAGTCCGTCGAGCTGGGCCAGGAGCTGCTGGGCCAGGCGCTGGGCCAGCTGGGCATCAAGGCCGAACTGCTGCAGTCGACGATCGAACGCCTGCTGGCCGAATCCTCGGCCAAGTCGATGGACGAGGTGTACGCCGACATCGGCATCGGCAAGCGCATGCCCGCCCTCGTGGCGCGCCACATCGTGAGCCTGCTGGGCGGCGACGTCACGTCCGTCCCCGCGCAGCCGAGCCATGGCGGCGAGCTGGATCCGGTGACGATCTACGGCAGCGAAGGCGTGGCCGTGCAGCTGGCACCGTGCTGCCAGCCGATCCCGGGCGACCACATCATCGGCCAGCTGCGCCGCGACCAGGGCCTCGTCGTGCACACGGCCGACTGCTCGCAGGCGAACCGCCTGCGCCTGAAGGAACCGGACCGCTGGATCCCGGTCCAGTGGGGCAGCGAACTGAATCGCCGCTTCGACTGCCGCATCCGCCTGCTGATCAACAACGAAAAGGGCATCCTGGCCCGCGTCGCCGCCGAGATCGGCGAGTCCGACGCCAACATCACGTATGTCGGCATGGACGAGGACGACGAACACATGCTGACCCAATTGCGGTTCACGATCCAGGTCAAGGATCGCGTGCACCTGGCGCATCTGATCCGCAACCTGCGCCGCGTGGCGGGCGTCAACCGCGTGGAGCGCGAGCGCGCATAACGCCCGGCGTTCATAGCGGCAGCGTACAGCGGAATCCCACGTACGCCCGCTCCGCCCGCGGGCGCTCGTCGACGACGGTAAAGACCCCCGCCCCTTCCTGCGACGACCAGCCGCCGCCCCGCGCCAGCGCCCTGCCCCACCAGCTCCGGCCGGCCCGCGGCCACCAGCCCAGCCCCTGCTGCATCGGCGCGCCGGGCGCCGTCGCCAGCGTGGGCGAGCCGGGCGCGAAACCGTGCGCGACGATGCCGTCCGCGTTACCCTGCACGTCGTCGAACACCCAGCTGAACGCATTGCCCGCGGCGTCGATGACGCGCTCCCCGTTCGACAGCACGAACCAGCGCCGCTCGAGCGGATCGGGCGATTCCACGCAAGCCGGTTGCGCCGCGTCGAAGCGGCCCTGGTGCAGGCCCCGGAACAGGTTGCCCGCGCCGACGGCGCCACCCGTCCAGTTGGCGGCCTCGCCGGCGATGTCGCAGCGTTTCGGCCAGCGACCTCGCCGGCTACACGCTGGCGGGCGTGGCGCCCGACGGGGCGGGCCAGGACGGCCCATGGAGCAGCCTGAAGCGTATGTAACGGCGTCCGGACGGGGTGCTCGTGATGCTGCACGAGTGGGCGTATGCGGCGGAGGGCGGCGGTGTA
>JBJMVU010000086.1:0-6738 GCA_045810485.1 Massilia sp.
GAGTCCTTCGAGATGGAATGCCTGGCCATGAAGCGCGTGCGCGAAGAAATGGGCCTGACCAACGTCGAGATCATGATCCCCTTCGTGCGTACGCTGGGCCAGGCCGAGAAGGTCATCGCACTGCTGGCGAAGTATGGCCTGAAGCGCGGCGAGAACGGCCTGCGCGTCATCATGATGTGCGAAGTGCCTTCGAACGCGATTCTGGCCGAGCAGTTCCTGGAGCACTTTGACGGCTTCTCGATCGGCTCGAACGACCTGACCCAGCTGACCCTTGGCCTGGACCGCGACTCCGGCATGGAGCTGCTGGCCAAGGACTTCGACGAGCGCGACCCTGCGGTGAAGGCGATGCTGAGCCTCGCCATCAAGGCCTGCCGCGCGCAGGGCAAGTACATCGGCATCTGCGGCCAGGGTCCTTCCGACAATCCTGACTTCGCGCAGTGGCTGGTGGAGCAGGGCATCGAGTCGATGTCGCTGAACCCGGACTCGGTGATCGATACGTGGCAGAAGCTGGCGTCGATGTAATCAGCGTCTGAACGCGCAAACGAAAACCGCTGCCTCGGCAGCGGTTTTTTTTATGGGGGACGTAATGTGTCGCCGTCGCGCGTGGGCTCCCCGAGCCCGCGCAGACGCGTGCGATGCGTTGGCGTCAAGCGTGGACTTCGGTCCCGTGCAGGTGATGGAACGCCCGCTGGAACTCGTCCAGGTGCCGCGTGAACGGCGCCGACGCAAGAGGCCGCAGCCGCGCCAGCAGCGCCTCGCCTTCGGCCACGCGCTCCGTTTCCAGACAGGCGCGCAACAGGTTGAAGCCGGCCTGCGGGCCGTGCCGCGCCGGTTCGTAGACGGGACCGACGAGCGTGACGATCAGGCCCGTGTGGCCGTACTGGGCCAGGTCGACCGACATCGTCACCAGGGCGCCGCCATCCACGTCTTCCTCGGCCAGCACGGCCGTGTACTGCTCGCGCGCCGCCGGGAGGTCGCCGGCGGCAAGGTGGTGCCGCGCGAGCAACAGGTGCGCGCGCCAGCTGCCCGGCAGGGCGCACGCGTCCTGCAGCGCCTGCAGGAAGCCGGCTTCGCCCGCGCGCGCGCGCTCGACGGCCAGCCAGCCGTTCAGCGCATGCTGGAAGTTCGGGTCGAGCCGGACGGCGCGCCGCAGCAGGTCGGACGCGGCCGCCGCATCGTCGCGGTCGTGCTTTGCCTTGGCGAGGTTGGTGAGCAGCGCGGCCGTCTCGCCGACGGTCCGGATGCCGGCCATCAGCACGGCCTCGGCCTCGTCGACCCGCCCGCTTTCCAGCAGGACGATCCCGTGCGTGACGTGGCTGCGTTCCGGCCGGCCGTCGATCTCGACGAGGCGCGCCGCCGCCGTCATCAGCTCCGGCGCGAAGCCGTCGGACAGCGCGGTCAAAATGGTGCCGTACAACGCGTCGGGCGTGTTCCAGTGTTGCTTCAGTTGCGGATGCAGCACTTTGTCGCGCCATTCCGCGCGCGGCATCATCACCTGGCGGCCGTGGTCGTCGTAGGCCGTGATGGCGTCGTGCGTGGCGGGCGCGGTGGGGGCGGCGGTCGTGCGGGTGCGGAAGGCGGCGAGCAGGCGTCGGAACATGGCGGATCTCCAGAGGACAATGCATCGCATTATTGGCAGACATTTCCTCATGGCAATTGATCTTTTCCGTAGGCCGACAGATGACCCGAGGTACATCAACGCTGTTGACTCTGCCGGGAAAAACGTTACACTTTGGCAAAAGTATTTGTAAAGGATGCGAATGAAACGTTTGACTTTGTTGTCGATCATGATCGGCACGCTCTGGGCGGGCGCCGCCCATGCCGCCGACGCGGGCCTGTGCAAGTCGATGTGCGCCGCCGAAAAACGCGAATGCAGGGCGCAGGTCCGGGAGCTGGCCGCGGACGATGGCAAGCCGTTGCTCGAGATGGCCGAACGCAATCCGATGGCGCGCGCGGCGCAGGAGCACGTGCCCGCGCCGGCGGGACTGGCGATCGACAATGCCGGCACGCAAACGCGCCGGATCGACAAGGCCGTCAAGTGCGACGACGCGTACCTGCGCTGTACCCGCGCCTGCGCCGCGCCGCCCGAGTCGATCCTGGTCAAGCCGGCGGCAGGCCGTTGACTCCGCGCACAGACGCGCTAGACTGGCGATCATTGGACCCGCACACCCAAGCAACCCTCGTCACCCACAGCGGGCGACGGGGGTTTTTCATCTGTTCGATCCAACCGCGGAGGCAATCATGGCTGACTGGATGGGCTGGCTGGTAGCGGCCGGCGTGCTCGTGATCCTGGAACTGTTCACCGGGACGTTTTACCTGCTGATGATCGCCATCGGCCTGGCCGTCGGCGGCATCGTCGCGCTGGCCGGCGCCGGCGGACCGGTGCAGGCGATTGGCGCCGCCGTCGTGGGCGTGCTTGCGACGGGATTGCTGCACCGCTCGCGCTTCGGCCATCCGGCCAAGGCCGACGCCCAGCGCGACCGCAACGTCAACCTCGACATCGGCCAGCGCGTCACCGTGCCCGCCTGGGACAACGGCCGCGCGCGCGTGATGTACCGCGGCGCGCTGTGGGACGTCGAGCTGGGGCAGGGCGTCGCGCCGCACGCGGGCGAGTTCCGCATCGTCGAGGTGCATGGCAGCCGGCTCGTGGTGGGCAATCCATGACGAAGAAGCATGTCCTTGCCCTGCTCATAGCGCTGACCCTCGTGTTCGGCGTCGTCGACGCGCGCGAGATGGCGCTGGGCGTCCAGTCCAACGGCTGGGCCGTCCTGTCGACGGTGCTGTTCAGCTTCCTGAGCTTTTGCTGGTATCGCCTCGACAGCGACGCGCTCCGGTACCGCCGCACCGCGCTGCTCAACGTCGGCATCGTCATGTTCGCGGTCCTCGCCATGCCGTACTACCTCGTGCGCAGCCGTCCGTCGGGGCAGAAGGGCCGCGCGCTGCTGCGCCTGGCCGGCTTCTGCCTCGTGCTCGTCGTCGCGGCGGGGCTCGGCGGCGTCGCCTACGAACTGCTCGCCTGATCCATCACTTCACAAGGAAGAAAACCCATGGAATTCACGTTCGGAACCGTCGCGCTGGTGATCTTCATCGTCGCCATCGTGTTCGTCATCAAGACCATCAACGTCGTGCCGCAGCAGCACGCGTGGGTGGTCGAGCGGCTCGGCAAATACCACGCCACCCTGGCGCCGGGCCTGAACATCGTCGTGCCCTTCGTCGACCGCATCGCCTATAAGCACAGCCTGAAGGAGATCCCGCTCGACGTGCCGCCGCAAGTCTGCATCACCAAGGACAACACGCAGCTGCAGGTCGACGGCATCCTGTATTTCCAGGTGACGGACGCGATGCGCGCGTCGTACGGCGCGTCGAACTACATCCAGGCCATCACCCAGCTGGCGCAGACGACCTTGCGCTCCGTGATCGGCCGCATGGAACTGGACAAGACGTTCGAGGAGCGCGACCACATCAACACGACGATCGTCAACGCGATCGACGAATCGGCCGCCAACTGGGGCGTCAAGGTGCTGCGCTACGAGATCAAGGACCTCACGCCCCCGGCCGAGATCCTGCACTCGATGCAGCGCCAGATCACGGCCGAGCGCGAGAAGCGCGCGCTGATCGCCGCGTCGGAAGGCCGGCGCCAGGAAGCCATCAACATCGCGAGCGGCGAACGGGAAGCGGCCATCGCCCGTTCGGAAGGCGAGAAGCAGGCCGCCATCAACCGCGCACAGGGCGAGGCCGCGGCCATCATCGCGCTGGCCGACGCGAGCGCCAGCGCGCTGCGCCAGGTGGGCGAGGCGATCCGCTCGCCGGGTGGCTCCGACGCCGTCAACCTGCGCGTCGCCGAAGAGTACGTGCACGCGTTCGGCAACCTGGCCAAGACCAACAACTCGATCATCGTCCCGGCCGACCTGGGCGACATGAGCGGCCTGATCGCGTCGGCGCTGACGATCGTGAAGTCGCAGAAGGCCTGACCGATGCGCGTGGTCGTCATCACGGGCGGTTCGGACGGCATCGGCGCCGTGTCGTCGCTGGCGGGTCTCGTCGGGACGCGCGCCGGCGCGAAGTCGTGATGACCGTCAAAGGCAAGCTTGGCCCGATCCTTAAGCTGTTCGTGCCCGGCCTGGTCGAAAGAATGGCCCTGGCCGCACCCAAGGACGACGTCAGACCGCGCTGACCGGGGCCGGGATTTCCCGTGCCGGCGGCGCACGGGAGCCGCGATGAGTCACCAGCGTGTCGTAGTGTGGATCATGGTTTTGATGGCCGGTACGGGCCTGCTCGACACCGGCCATGCCGACGCGGCGGCGCAGCTGCACCTGGTCGTGGGCGTCGCCGTCAGCTACCTGTGCTTCCGGTGGTACCGCGGCGACAGCGACGCGCGCGGCTACAAAAGGTCGCGCTGGCTCAGCGTGGCCGTGGTGGCGTTCACGGTCGCCACGATTCCCTGGTATCTCGTGCGCAGCCGCGGCGACGGGGAGCGCGGGCGCGCGTTGCTGACGTATGCGGCGTATCTGGCCGCAGCTGCACTGGCTGTGTGGATCGGGATGGCCATTCACATCGCGTTGACGTGATGCCGTAGGATGGGCACCCCGTGCCCATGGTTGCCTGCCGCCGTCAGAAGTCGACCGTCGCCGACACGGTCACCGTGCGCGGCGCGCCGAGCACGAGGTAGCCGTAGCCAGGATAGCCGCCCGCCGACGCCCAGTAATTGCGCCCGAACGCATTGTCCACACGCGCCCGCACGGTCACGTCGCGATCGAGCACGCGCGTCGCATACGTGGCGCCCAGGTCGAGGCGCGTCCACGACGGCAGCTTCTGCGTGTTGGCCGCATCCGCGTACTGGTGCGACGTGTAGATGGCGCGCGCGTTCAGCGACAGGCCGGCCACCTGCGGCACGTCCCAGTCGGCGCCGACGTTCAGCTGCGTGCCGGGCACGCCGATCGCATCCTTGCCGTCGTTGACGGCGCCGGCCGTGCGGCGCTGTGCGGCGTCCAGCAGCGTGAGGCCGCCGAGCACGCGCAGGCCGTGCATCGGCAGGCCGAACACGGACAATTCGAGGCCCTGGTTGCGCTGCTCGCCGAACACGCCGAACACGCCGTCCTGGATGTAGCCCAGCGGCTGCGCCGTCGAGAACAGCGCGGCGCTCATCCCCAGCTTGCCGCTGTCGTATTTCACGCCCACTTCCTTCTGGCGCGAGGTGTACGGCGCGAAGATCTGGCCCTGGTTGACGACGCCGACGCCGGACGCCGTCGGGCCCTGCTGCAGCGCCTCGATGTAGTTCGCATAGATCGACACGTTTTTCAAAGGCTTGTAGACGATGCCCGCGACCGGCGTGTTGGCGCTCTCGTCGTACGCGCTGTTCTGGATGCCCGTGTTGTAGTCATAGCCGTAGGCCTTGATGCGCTGGTGGCGCACGCCGGCCGTCACGCGCACGGTGTCGTCCAGGAACGACAGCGTGTCCGCCACGGCATAGCTGGACAGGATGGTCTTCGCCGTCAGCAGCGGGTTCGCGAGCGAGCCGCCGACGAAGGCGTTGGCGGCGGGCGCGGCGACGTCGATGGGGCGGTACAGGTTCGAGCTCCAGCCGGCGAAGTCGCCGAATGCGTACGCATTGTCCGACTTCGACTCGAATGCCGATGCGGTGGCGCTGACCGTGTGCTTCACGGCGCCGGTCGCGAAGTCGCCGCGCACGCCGATCTCGCCGGTGCGCACCTTGTCCTTGCGCTCGTTGTCGAAGCGCGTCATCACGGCGCCGCCGCTGTTGTCGGTCGTCGTCGGCGACGAGATCACGTTCGACTCGCGGCCCTCGCGCGCGCCCGCCGCCGCCCACGCGACGACGTGCGGCGCCAGGTCGACTTCGCCGCGCAGGGTGCCGAACGTGTCGCGCTCGTTCGAGTGCGTCCACGGCTGCGCGACATTGCTCTCGGCGTCGGGCGGGGCCGGGATCGCGAGGCCCGTGCCCACGGTCACGCTGGGGCGGCCGTTGCGCAGCTGATGGTCCTGGTAGCCGACGTCGGCCGACACGCGGTAGGTGTCGCCGCGGTAGTCCAGGCCGACCGAGAACACGGACAGCTCGCGCTGCTCGCGGTCGACGGCCGTGTCGCCGTTGCGCCGCACGGCGTTCACGCGGATGCCGGCGCGGTCGTTCGCGCCGAAGCGGCGCGCGACGTCTGCCGCGACGTAGGTCTGGCCGCCGGTTTCGACGCCGACCGTGACTTCATTCAGCGGCGTGTTCGGCGCGCGCTTGGGCAGCAGGTTGATCATGCCGCCGATGCCGCCGCCGCCCGGCGCCGCGCCGTTGATGAAGCTGTTCGCACCGCGCAGCACTTCCACGCGTTCCAGCAGTTCGCTCGCGACGAACTGGCGCGGCAACAAACCGTATAAACCGTTATACGCGAGGTCGTCCGAATTCACCGCGAAGCCGCGGATCACGTACAGCTCCTGGTAGTTGCCGAAGCCGCGCGCCACGCGCACGGACGGGTCGTTCTGCACGACGTCGGCAACACTCCTGGCCTGCTGGTCCTGGATCAGCGCGTGCGTGTAATTGGTGGCGTTGAACGGCGCATCCATGATGTCCACGTTCCCCAGCAGGCCGAGACGCCCGCCGCGCGCCACCTGGCCGCCGGCATAGGCGGACGGCAGGCCCTGCGCCGACGCGTCGGCCGACGCGGTGACGACGACGGTGGCGATGCCGTCGTCGGTCGTCTGTGCGGAGGCGGAGGCGGCGAGGAGGAGGGCGCC
>JBJMVU010000087.1:0-17162 GCA_045810485.1 Massilia sp.
ACTTCCCGATGTTCGAATTCGACGAAGACAACCAGCGTTACGCCGCTGCGCACCATCCGTTTACTTCACCGAAGGACGGCCATGAAGACCTGTTGGAAACCGATCCGGGCAAGTGCGTGGCCAAGGCCTACGACATGGTGCTGAACGGCTGGGAACTGGGCGGCGGTTCGATCCGTATCCACCGCGAGGAAGTCCAGAGCAAGGTGTTCCGCGCGCTGAAGATCGATGCGGAAGAAGCGCAGCTGAAGTTCGGCTTCCTGCTCGACGCCCTGCAGTACGGCGCCCCGCCGCACGGCGGCCTGGCGTTCGGCCTGGATCGCCTGATCACGCTGATGACCGGCTCGACCTCGATCCGCGACGTGATCGCGTTCCCGAAAACCCAGCGCGCGCAGGATCTGCTGACCAACGCGCCGTCGGAAGTCGACGAGAAGCAGCTGAAAGAGCTGCATATCCGTCTGCGTAACGAGCAGAAGGTCGCTTAAGGCCCAAAACTACCGTCGTCCCCGCCTGCGCGGGGGCGACGTTGTTTGACGCTACAATGTGGGCATGCCCCACAAAATCCCCGAATCCGTCCTGGTCGTCATCCACACCGCCGACCTGGACGTGCTCCTGATCGAACGCGCCGACCGCCCCGGCTTCTGGCAATCCGTCACCGGTTCCCTCGACCGCCCCGACGAACCGCTGCTGGAAACCGCGACCCGCGAACTGTTCGAGGAAACGGGCATCGTCGCCGACGGCGAGCGCATCGTCCTCAAGGACTGGCTCCTGTCCAACGTCTACGAGATCTATCAAACCTGGCGCCACCGCTACGCGCCCGGCGTCACCCACAACACGGAACACGTGTTCTCCGTCTGCGTCCCGCGCGACATCCCGATCGTCCTCGCGCCGCGCGAACACCTGCACTATGCCTGGCTGCCGCTGCTGGAGGCCGCGGACCGGTGCTTCTCGTCGTCGAACGCCGAGGCCATCCTGCAGCTTCCCAGGCATGTCCCGGGTACCCGATGAACCTGCCCTACGAATGGGTCATCGGCCTGCGCTACACCCGCGCGGGCAAGCGCAGCAGCCGGAACAGCTTCATCTCCTTTATCTCCCTGATCTCCGTGGCCGGCATCGCGCTGGGCGTGGGCGCGCTGATCGTCGTCCTGTCCGTGATGAACGGCTTCGAGAAGGAAGTCACGGCGCGCATGCTGTCGGTGCTGGCGCACGTCGAGGTGTTCGATGCGCGCGGCAGCATGCCCGACTGGCGGGCCGCCGCGCGGGAAGCGTTCCACAATCCGCAGGTGCGCGGCGCCGCGCCGTTCGCCGAGACCGAGGCCATGCTCGTGCGCGACGACACGATGAAACCGGCCGTGATCCGCGGCGTGCTGCCGGAGGCGGAGCCGCAGGTGTCGGATGTCGCGCGGCAGATGCGTGAAGGAAGCCTGGCGGCGCTGCGCGCCGGCTCGTCGAACATCGTGCTGGGCAGCGCACTGGCGCGTGCGCTCGGCGTGGGCGTCGGCGATCGCATCACCGTGATGACGGCGGCGCCGGCCGCGCCGGGGCAGGGCGGCGTCGCGGGCATGCTCCCGCGGCCGCACGCGTTCACGGTGGCGGGCGTGTTCGAGGCCGGGCATTACCAGTTCGATTCGACCCTGGCCTTCGTCCACCTCGACGATGCCGAGCGGCTGCAGGGCGCCACGGCGCCGGCCGGCCTGCGCCTGCGGCTGGCGGACATGAATGCGGCCCCGCGCGTGGCGCTGGAACTCAAGCGCAGCATGTCGGGCGACCTGGTCATGCGCGACTGGTCGCGGGTCAACGCCACGTGGTTCGCGGCCGTGCAGTCGCAAAAGCGCATGATGTTCGTGATCCTGGCCATGATCGTCGCGGTGGCCGCGTTCAATCTCGTGTCGACCCTCGTCATGACGGTGCGCGACAAACAGGCCGAGGTGGCCATCCTGCGCACGCTGGGCGCGTCTCCGGGCGCCGTCATGCGGATCTTCATGGTGCAGGGCACGCTGGTCGGCCTGATCGGGACGCTGATCGGCGTGGGGCTCGGCGTCGCGGTGGCGCTCAACGTCGACGCAATCGTCCCGTTCATCGAGCACGTGTTCGGGGTGCACTTCCTCGACAAGGACATCTATTTCATCAGCGAGATGCCGTCCGACCTGCGCTGGGACGACGTCGCGCGCGTGGGGGGCGTGGCCGTGCTGCTGGCCTTCGTCGCCACGCTCTACCCGAGCTGGTCGGCGGCGCGCGTGCATCCGGCCGCGGCGCTGCGCTACGAGTAAATCGTCCATTTCAACCGTGCGCGGCGGAAACTGTGCTATTTTCCCTTGCCTCATAGCAACCGAGTCCCGATCACCCCGCATGCGCAGCGCCCGCCATCTCAGCTTCGTCGCCTTTGCTGTCTTCACCGTCATGGTCCTGGTCGCGGCGGTGCCGTTCTGGCTGAACCGCTCCGTCAACGACCTGCTGGCCCAGTCGCGCGCCGAACTGCTCGCGCAGCAGCGCCTCGATGACATCCTGACCGCCATGCGCGACGCCGAGGCGGCGCAGCGCGGCTTCGTCATCACCGGCAACGACGTCTTCCTCGAACCGTACGAAGTGGTCCGGCGCACGCTGCCCGAGGCCCTGCACGACGCCAAGGACAAGGCGCGCACGGATGCCGACCGAGCCACGGCGTGGCGCATCGCGCGTCTCGCGGAACTGAAGCTGGCGGAAGCCGACGAGGTCATCCAGCTCCGCCGCCGCGCCGGGTTCGAGGCGGCGGAGCGCGTCGTCGGCTCGCTGCGCGGCAAGCAGTACATGGACGACCTGCGCCGGATCGTCGCGGCGGAAGATGCGCGCAGCAGGGCGCGACGCGACGCGCTGCACGCCGACCTGCTGGCCCGTTCCGCGCGGTCGTTCACCGTGAGCCTCGCGGCCACCGCCTGCAACATCATCGCGCTGGGGATCCTGCTGCTGGTTGTCATGCGCATGCTGCGCGCGCGCCGCGCCGTCGCCGGGCAGCTGCAGACGCAGGCCGGCCAGCTCGAGGACGCCGTCGCCCAGACGACGCGCCACAACCGCGAACTGAAACTGGTCGCGGAACTGCTGCGCGCCGTGGAGGCCGTGCCGTTGGTGCCCGATGCCGCGCCGGTGATCGCGCGCACGCTGCCGAAGCTGCTGCCCGGCGTGGCCGGCACGCTGTTCCTGCTGCGCGACGAGGACGACCATATGCTGGACCGGCACACGCAGTGGGGCGCGCCGTCCGACCAGCCGCCCGAAATCGACATCGAATCGTGCTGGTCGCTGCGCCACGGGGCGCGCTACCGCACGGCATCGAGTTCCGACCTGCCGTGTGCGCACTACCGCAAGCCGGACGACGAGGCCCTGGGACGCCTGTGCATCCCGCTCGTCACGCACGATGAACTGGTCGGCATGCTGCACCTCGAAGGCCTGGCCGCCGGGGCGAGCCGCGAAGAACAGGAGCACCTCGCGGTGACGGTCGCCGAGCAGCTCGCGCTGGCGCTGGGGAACGCACGCCTCCGCGAGTCGCTGCGCCGGCAATCGGTGCTCGATCCGCTCACGGGCCTGTTCAACCGGCGCCATTTCGACGCCGCGCTGAAACGTGAACTGGCCCGGGCGCGCCGCAAGAACGTGCCTGTGAGCCTCGTGCTGGTCGACATCGACCATTTCAAACGTGTCAACGACAACTTCGGCCACGCTGTCGGCGACGCCGTGCTGCGCACCATCGCGCAGCAACTGCGCCTGGGCATCCGCGAAGGCGACATCGCCTGCCGCTACGGCGGCGAGGAGATGGTACTCTTGCTCCCCGAATGCGCGGCGGCGGACGCGAGCAAGCGCGCCGAGGCGATCCGCGTCGCGCTGGCCGCCATCGCGCCGCACCCGGAAGGCGAGGGGCCGCGGCAGGTGACGGCGTCGTTTGGCGTCGCGGCCTATCCCGCCCACGCCCAGGATGCCGAGGCGCTGTTCTGGGCGGCCGACAAGGCGCTGTACCGCGCCAAGCAGCATGGCCGCAACCAGGTAGTGACGGGCATCTGACATGTATCATGAATTCCACATGGCAACAAATGTTTCTTGACCGAAAAAGTTGGAATTGATACTTTCGGTCTGAAGGAGTGCTTTCATGGCCGACACAGTCACCATCCCAATCGACCAGGTCCAGATCGGCCTGTACATCTACCTCGACCTGAAGTGGTTCCAGCACCCGTTCGCCTTCAGCCATTTCAAGGTCAAGACCGAGGACCAGCTCCGTATCCTGAGCGGCCTGGGCCTGGCCACGGTCCGCGTCGATCCCGCGCTCAGCGACGTTCCGGTGCCGACCGCGGCATCGGCGCCGGCGCAGCCCGTCCCGGCCACGCCGGTTCCGATGGCGCCCGAGTCGCGTGCCGAGTCGCCCGTCATGGCGGCGAAACGCGAAATGATGGAACGCATCCGCGAACAGCGCGAGAACGCGGCGCGCATCGAGCAGGCGTTCATGAATACGGCGCGCGCGATCCGCGACATCGACCGCAACCTGTTTTCCCAGCCGGCCGAGACGGTCCGCGTGGCCGGCAAGCTGATTGGCCAGATCACGGAGTCGATCCTGTCCGCGCCCGAACTGGCGATCAACCTGATGGGCGACAAGCTGGGTGGCGAGGAAATCTACCTTCACTCCCTCAACGTCACGATGCTGTCGATGATGATCGCGCGCGACATCAAGCTGCCGCACGAGGTGGCGAGCCTGCTCGGCATGGGCGCGCTGCTCCACGACGTCGGGACGAAGAATATCCCGGACAAGGTGCTGAACAAGCTCGATGCCTACAACCACGCCGAGCAGGCGCTGGTCGAAACGCACAGCCACGGCGGTTTCGAGATCGCCCAGAAGCTGGGCCTCGCGGCGCCGGCGCTGGCCATCATCCGCGACCATCACGAGATGTTCGACGGCAGCGGCTATCCGCGCCACCTGCAGGGGGAGGCGATCAGCATCCTCGCCCGCATCGTCGCGATCGCGAACCACTACGACGAATTGTGCAACCCGCGCAATCCGGCCGACTCGCTCACGCCGCACGAGGCCTTGTCGCTGATGTTCGCCAAGATGCGCAGCCGCTTCGACCCCAAGCTGCTGCAGGTGTTCATCCGCTGCCTCGGCGTGTACCCGCCGGGCACGATCGTCCAGCTGGCGAACGGCGTCGTCGGCATGGTCGTCAACGTCAATACCGCCAAGCCGACCAGGCCGCAGATCATGATCTACGAGGCCAGCGTGCCGCGCGAAGAGGCGATCGTCGTCAACCTCGACACGCAGCCGGACCTGAATATCGCGAAGTCGATCCGCCCGTCCCAGGTGCCCAAGGATATTTATAACTACCTCAGCCCGCGCAAGCGCGTGAGCTACTACTTCGACGCGGGCGATCCGGCGCGGCGGAGCCAGCCATGAACCTGCACCAGCTGATGGTCGACCACAGCCCGCACATGGTCATGCTGGTCGATCCGGCCGACCTGCGCATCGTCGTCGCCAACCGCATGGTCGAACAGATGCTCGGTTACCCGGCCGCGCAGTTGCGCGACATGGTCATCACCGACATCGAAAGCTCGCTGCAGGACGTGTTCTATTGGGAGGACGTGCGCGGCGGCCAGTACCGCGACGTCGAGGCGCAGGAGGGCGAATACCTGTGCGCCGACGCCTCGATGCTGACGGTGATGAAGTCCGTGCGCGTGATCCACGAAGGCGACCGTCCGCTGCTGCTGGTGCGCGCGCAGGACTGCCGCCACGAGCGCCAGGTCGAGGCCCTGCTCGAGCAGACCCTGGCCCAGCTGCGCACGACGCTCGAATCGACCGCGGACGGCATCCTCGTGGTCGACTGGCACGGCAAGATCACGAGCATGAACAGGCTGTTCTCGGCGATGTGGGACATCCCGGCCGTGCTGCTGCAGGCCGGCGACGACGACGGCATCGTCGAATACATCGCGGGCCAGGTGGAGCAGGGCGACTCGATGCGCAGCCAGCTGCGCCAGGTGGCCGATACGACCGAGACGCAGGACCTGTTCCGCCTGAAGAACGGCCGCGTCTTCGAATGCCGCTCGCGTCCCCAGTTCCTGGGCGAGCGCATCATCGGGCGGGTGTTCGGCTACACCGACGTCACCGAACGCCACCGGGCCGAGGAAGCGCTGCGCGAGTCGCGCGACCAGCTCGAATCGAAAGTGCGCGAACGCACCCGCGACCTGCAGGAGGCGAATGCGACGCTGGAGAAGGAAAAGGCGCGCCAGGCGGAGCTGATCAAGAAGCTGGGCGAGGCCCAGAGCCAGCTGCTGCAGTCGGAGAAGATGGCGTCGATCGGCGTGCTGGCGGCCGGCGTCGCGCACGAGATCAACAACCCGATCGGCTTCGTCAACTCGAACCTGGGCAGCCTGCAGCGGTATGCCCAGGGCATGCTCCGGCTGCTCGACAGCTATGCGGCGCTGGAAGGTTCGTTCAGCCCCGAGGACCGCGCCGGCATCGCGCGGGTGAAGCACGAAGTCGACGCCGAGTACCTGCGCGAGGACCTGGAGCCGCTGCTGCGCGAATCGCTGGACGGCATCGACCGCGTGCGGCGCATCGTGCAGGACATGAAGGATTTCTCGCACGTCGATGGCGGCGACCTGCAGTACGCCGACCTCGAAGCGGGCCTGAACAGCACCCTGAACGTGGTCTGGAACGAGATCAAGTACAAGGCCGAGGTGACCAAGGAGTACGGCGGCATCCCGCAGATCGAGTGCTACCCGTCGCAGCTGAACCAGGTGTTCATGAACCTGCTGGTGAATGCCGCGCATGCGATCGAAAAGCACGGCCGCATCACCCTGCGCACGGGCCACGACGAGAAGCATGTGTGGATCGAAGTCGAGGACACCGGCACCGGCATCCCCGAGGACCGGCTGGGGCGGATCTTCGAACCCTTCTTCACGACCAAGCCGGTAGGTAAGGGAACGGGCCTCGGCCTGTCGCTGTCGTACGGGATCGTGCAAAAGCACGGCGGCCGCTTCGACGTGCAGAGCGAAGTGGGTAAAGGAACCCTGTTCCGCGTCGTCCTGCCGCGCTTCCTGCCGGTGCCCGAGGCGGGCGTCGTCATCTGACCGCCGACGTTACCTATGCGCGAAATCTTTTAACGAAAACGGCATATCAAAACGTAAAAGCATTCGTTCCGCTTCGATGAGGGCAGCAGTAGCCTGTGGCCATCTATCTCATCGACCCGGAACGACCATGACTGTTCTCCTGCTGGGCGGAAGCCCGTCCTTTCCTTCGACGACATGGCGCCTGCAGCATCTGGTGGGCGAACGCCTGGCCGCGCTGGGCCACCGCACGGGCGCGCTGCAGGCGCGCGAGCTGCCCGCCCAGGCGCTGCTGCGCGCCGATATCAAGGACCCGGCCATTCTCGATGCCGTCGCCCGCGTGCGCGACGCCGATGCGATCGTCATCGGCACCCCTGTCCATAAAGCGTCCTTCAGCGGCGTGCTGAAGGCGTTCCTCGACCTGCTGCCGCAGGACGGCCTGGCGGACAAGCTCGTGCTGCCGCTGGCCACCGGCGGCAGCCAGTCGCACATGCTGGCGCTGGACTACGCGCTGCGCCCCGTGCTCGCCTCGCTCGCGCCGCGCCATATCCTTCCCAGCATCTTCGCGACGTCGGAACAGCTGCCGTGGGATCCGGAGCTGGGCCTGCGCCCGGTGCCGGCCATCGCCGCGCGCATCGCCGCCGGCGTCGCCCAGCTGCACGACGAACTGCAGCACGCGCGGCAACGCAAGGCGTGGGCCACGCAAGTGCTGGCCGTCGCCGCCTGATCATCACGATAAAAAAAAGGATATTCCCCATGACGGATTCATTCGATGCCGGCACGCGGCGCGGCCAGCGCCGCCGTACGCTCGGCCTGCTGTTCGCCGCCGCCGTCGCCGCCCCGTTCGCCGATCTGCCGCAGGCCCAGGCCGCGGGCGCGCCGCGCGAGGTGCGCATCGGCTACCAGAAATACGGCACCCTCACGCTGCTGAAGGGCCGCGGCACGCTGGAAAAGCGCCTGGCCGAGAAGAACATCACGGTCAAGTGGACCGAGTTCCCGGCCGGCCCCGCGCTGCTCGAAGGCCTGAACGTGGGCAGCATCGACTTCGGCACGGTCGGCGAAGCGCCGCCGATCTTCGCCCAGGCCGCGGGCGCGAACCTGGTCTACATCGGCAACGAGCCGCCGTCGCCGGATTCGGAGGCGATCGTCGTGCCGAAGACGTCGCTACTCCGCAGCGTGACGGAGCTGAAAGGGAAAAAGGTCGCGCTCAACAAGGGCTCGAACGTGCACTACCTGCTCGTGAAGGCGCTGGAAAAAGCCGGCGTCGATTACCGTGAAATCCAGACCGTGTACTTGCCGCCGGCCGAGGCGCGCGCCGCGTTCGAGCGCGGCTCGGTGGACGCCTGGGTGATCTGGGACCCGTTCCTGGCCGCGGCCGAGAAGCAGCTGGGCGCGCGCGTGCTCGCCGATGGCAAGGGTCTCGCCGCCAACCACCAGTTCTACGTGGCCGCGCGCCCGTTCGCCGAGCAGTATCCGGAGGTCGTGCGCACCGTGATCGACGAACTGGCCAAGGTCGACGAGTGGGGCCGCACGCACCAGCAGGAAGTCGCGACGATCCTCGCGGCGCAGACGGGCCTGCCCGTGGACGTCGTGGCCCTCGCGGCCCGGCGCTACGCGTACGGCGTGCGCACGGTGACGCCGGAGGTGCTGGCCGCGCAGCAGAAGATCGCGGACACGTTTTACGGCCTCAAGCTGATCCCGAAACCGATCGTCGTGCGCGATGCGCAGCCGCCTGCCAACCTGCTCGCAAAGGAATAAGCAATGAGTACGCCGAACGTTTTCTGGTTCATCCCGACCCACGGCGACAGCCGTTATCTCGGCACCAGCAAGGGCGCCCGCCCCGTCGACGCCGACTACACGCGCCAGATCGCCGTGGCGGCCGACACGCTCGGCTACGACGGCGTGCTGCTGCCCACCGGGCGCTCGTGCGAGGATGCATGGGTCGTCGCCTCGTCGCTGATCCACGCCACGCGCAAGCTGAAATTCCTCGTCGCGATCCGTCCCGGCCTGTCGACGCCGGGCCTCTCGGTGCGCATGGCGTCGACGTTCGACCGCTTGTCCAATGGCCGGCTCCTGATCAACGTCGTCACGGGCGGCGACCAGGCGGAGCTGGAGGCGGACGGCGTCTTCGCCGACCACGAGACGCGCTACGAGATCTCGGATGAATTCATCCGCATCTGGCGCGCCGCGCTGGCAGGGGAGGGCGGCGACGACGGTTTTCATTTCGCGGGCAAGCACCTGACAGTAAAAGGCGCACGCACGCTGTACCCGCCCGTGCAGAAGCCGTATCCGCCGCTGTACTTCGGCGGCTCGTCGGAAGCGGCGCACGAACTGGCCGCGGAGCAGATGGACGTGTACCTGACGTGGGGCGAGCCGCCGGCCGCCGTGGCCGCGAAGATCGCGGACATCCGCGCGCGCGCCGCAAAACACGGCCGCACGGTGAAATTCGGCATCCGCCTGCACGTGATCGTGCGCGAGACGAACGAGGAAGCGTGGGCCGCGGCCGATAAACTCATCAGCCACCTGGACGACGCCACCATCGCGAAAGCGCAGGCGGCATTTGCGAAAATGGATTCGGTGGGCCAGCGCCGCATGGCCGCGCTGCACGGCGGCCGGCGCGACAAGCTGGAAGTGTCGCCCAACCTGTGGGCCGGCGTGGGCCTTGTGCGCGGCGGCGCGGGCACGGCGCTCGTCGGCGATCCCGAGACGGTGGCCGCGCGCATGCGCGAGTACCAGGATCTCGGCATCGAGACGTTCATCCTGTCCGGCTATCCGCACCTGGAAGAGTCGTACCGCTTCGCGGAGCTCGTGTTCCCGCTGCTCGGCAAAGGCAAGGAGCGCGGCGAGCATTCCATTACCGGTCCGTTCGGCGAGGTGATGGCGGTCGATATCGTGCCGCAGCGCCCGCCGAAGAAGGTGGCGTGATGCAGCGCGCGGCACAGACTCTTCCGGCGTCCGCGCAGCCGCGCGGCGCCGCGTCCCTGAAACGCCTGCTCGCGCCGTTGGCGCCGTGGGCGCTGCCGGTCTTCCTGATCGTCGCATGGCAGGTCGCATCGCGCACCGGACTGCTGTCGACGCGCATCCTGCCCGAGCCGCTGGCCGTGGCGAAAGCGTTCGGCGACCTGGCCGTGTCCGGCGAGCTGTGGACGCATCTGCGCGTCAGCCTGTGGCGCGCGGCCGCCGGCTTCGGCCTCGGCGCTGCGGTAGGCCTCGCCCTGGGCCTCCTGAATGGCAGCAGCCGGCGCGCCGCCACGCTGCTCGACACGACGGTGCAGATGGTGCGCAACATCCCGGCCCTCGCGCTGATCCCGCTCGTGATCCTGTGGTTCGGTATCGACGAGGCGGCCAAGCTGTTCCTGCTGTCCGTGGGCGTGTTCTTCCCGGTCTACCTGAATACCTTCCACGGCATCCGGTCGGTCGACTCGGGGCTGATCGAGATGGCGCGCAGCTACGGCCTGTCCGGCTGGGCCCTGTACCGCGACGTGATCCTGCCCGGCGCGCTGCCTTCGATCCTCGTCGGCGTGCGCTTTTCGCTGGGCCTCGTGTGGGTACTCCTGATCGTCGCCGAAACCATTTCCGCGCAGGCCGGCATCGGCTACATGACGATGAATGCGCGCGAATTTCTGCAGACCGACGTTGTACTGGTCGGCGTGCTGCTGTACGCCCTGCTGGGCAAGGCTGCCGACCTGGCGGCGCGTGGCCTGGAACGCCGCTTCCTGCGCTGGAATCCCGCCTACCGTTGATTCAACAAGTTTCCATGCATATCGACCAGATCGAAGACCAGCGGGTCGGCGCGCACCTCCACGTGCGCGGCCTGACCAAACGCTATGCCGGGCGCACCGTGCTCGATGCCGTCAACCTCAAGATCGAGCCGGGCGAGTTCGTCGCCATCGTGGGCCGCAGCGGCTGCGGCAAGAGTACCCTGCTGCGCGCGATCGCGGGGTTGGAACTTCCGGACGCCGGCCAAGTCAAAATTGGCGGTGGCGGACAGAAGCCTGAAGTTCGCATGATGTTCCAGGACGCACGCCTGCTGCCCTGGAAGACCGTGCTGCAGAACGTGGCGCTGGGCCTGAAGGATGGCGCGGAGCGGGCCCGTGCGGCATTACGGAGCGTCGGCCTGCTGGATCGTGCGGACGACTGGCCGGCCGCGCTGTCCGGCGGCCAGCGCCAGCGCGTGGCCCTGGCGCGCGCCCTCGTGCACGAACCGCAGCTGTTGTTGCTGGACGAGCCGCTGGGGGCGCTCGACGCCCTCACGCGCATCGAGATGCAGCAGCTGATCGAATCGTTGTGGACGGCACGGGGCTTCACCGCCGTGCTCGTCACGCACGATGTGCAGGAAGCCGTGGTGCTGGCCGATCGCATTCTGCTGATCGAGCAGGGGCGGCTGGCGCTCGACCTGGACGTGGGCCTGGCGCGGCCGCGCGCGCGGGGCAGCGTGGAGTTCGGTGCATTGGAGCAAAAGGTGCTGGATCGGGTGCTGCAGACCCATCAAGCTTCGTGATTATTTGAGAGCTTTAGTGCGATCAATTCTGCTCGATTGTTACATCGAGCGATTTCTCTTCATTGTATAAACGGAATTAAATTTACCAAAATTTGATGCACACAATACAATCGTTTGTTTGACAGCTAGAAATGATTTCATTAAGTTCCACAAGTCGTTTCTTGCGACTTTTCAATTTAGCAATGTCCAATAAGGGAGGAATCATGAGCGAACGCAGACACGAGCAGAAGGTCAAAGACGTTGGCGTCGATAATGAATACCTGTGCATTGAGCTATTGAGCGGCCTCCGCCTGATGGGCCCGCTGCGCACCAACCCGGTCTACCGGGACCCCGTCATACCACCCGAAGCGCGTCCTCTGCCGAACGGCGATTACATGCGCGCCGTTGCCCCCTGAGCTGTTCCCCAACGCCTTTCCTGGCCACGAGCCGGGGAAGGCGCCACCCGGCGCACGATTGCGCTCCCCGCCCCGGAAAGGCACGGACTGATGGGGTTACAATGTTCCCATGAAAATCCGTGTTGCGACCTACAACATCCACAAGGGCGTCTCTTCCTTTCGCAGTACGCCGCGCGTGTTGGCGCTGAAAAAAGCCATCGGCGCCTTCGATGCGGACGTCGTGTTCCTGCAGGAGGTGCAGGGACGGCACGACCGCTACCACGCCCGCTATGGCGAAAAGGTGCGGACCCCCCATCATCACTGGCCCGAGAAGGCCCAGCACGAGTTCTTTGCGGGTGAAAACCTGCATGCCGCCTACGGTATGAATGCCGTGTACGACCATGGCCATCACGGTAATGCGCTGCTGTCCGGTTTTCCAATCTCGAACCAGAACAATCACGACGTCTCGGACCACGCCTACGAACAGCGCGGCATCCTGCATTGCGTGCTGGAGACGCCGTCCGGCAATGTCCACTGCTACGTCGTGCACCTGGGCCTGTTCGAAGTGAGCCGCCGGCGCCAGACCGAGGCGCTGGTCCAGTGCGTGCAGGATTCCGCGCGCGCGGACGAACCGGTCATCATCGCCGGCGACTTCAACGACTGGCGCAATACCCTGAGCGATTGCCTGCGCCTGAAACTGGGCGTCGTTGAGGTATTCGATGAACTGGAGCGGCCGGCACGGCTCGGCGCGCGGATTGGTGATATCGTGCGCAATGCGGCCGGGCGCGAGAAACGCCTGGTGCCGGCGCGGACGTTTCCTGCCGCGCTGCCCTGGTTCCGGCTCGACCGGATCTATGTGCGCGGCTTCCAGGTCGAGCATGCCGAAGTGCTGCACGGCCCGCAGTGGGCGCGCCTGTCGGACCACGCACCGATCGTGGCCAACCTGCAGCTGGCATAGCGATGCGCACCGTTACCTATGTAGCCAACAACGACGTCACCCTCCTCGAAAGCGGCAGCACCTATTTTCCGGCGCTGCTGGCCGCCATCGACGCGGCCAGGCACGAGATCCTGTACGAGACTTATATCTATGCCGAGGACCACACGGCGCGCGCCGTCACCGACGCGCTGATCCGTGCCGCGAAGCGCGGCGTCAAGGTCCGCGTGCTGGCCGACTGGTTCGGCACCGGCAACCGCACCGCCTTGCGGCTGAAAGAGGAATTCTGCGCGGCCTGCGTGCACTACCGCATGTTCAATCCGTGGTTCAAGCGCGGCGCCGCGCGCAGCCACCGCAAGATCGCCGTGATGGACCGCCAGGTCGCCTTCGTCGGGGGCATCAACACGAACGACGACAACCTGCACGACTACGAACCGCACGCGCCGCTGCCGGCGCCCCGCTGGGATTTCGCCGTGCGCGTGCAGGGGCCGCTCGTGGCGGAAATCCACCGCGAAGGCCAGGCCCAGTGGACGCGGGCGGGCAATCTGCCGCTCGTTCGACGGATTAATTTGTTCCGGGAAATGCGCAAGCAGCCGGCCGCGCTGGGCGATCACCCGATGCGGGCGGCGTTCGTCGTGCGCGACAACCTGCGCAACCGCCGCACGATCCAGCGCGCTTACCTGCAGGCGATCGGCCGCGCGCGCAAGCGGGTGCTGATGGCCACGCCGTATTTCGCGCCGGGCCGCAAGTTCCGCGAGGCGTTGTGCCAGGCCGCGCGACGCGGCGTCGACGTCTGCCTGATGATCGGCGTGGGCGAATTCCGCATGCAGGACGCCGTCGCGTCGTCGTTCTACCCGCAGCTGCTGGCGGCCGGGGTGCGCATCGTCGAGTACCGCAAGACCCAGCTGCATGCGAAGGTCTGCGTCGTGGACGACAACTGGGCGACGGTCGGCTCCAGCAATTGCGACGGGCTGTCGCTGTTCGTCAACCAGGAAGCGAACGTCGTCGTGCGCGATGCGCAATTCGCGGGCACGCTGGCGCGCCAGATCGAGCTTGGCGTGGCCGATGGCGTGCAGGTCTGCCAGGATGACTTGCGGCAACTCGGTTGGGTGCGCCGCTGCGGCCACGAAATGGCCTATCTTCTCTATAAAATGACCATGCGGGTCGTTGCGATCGGCTACGCATGATGGAAAAACGCTATGACCGACAATGACAACGTAAGGATCGACAAATGGCTGTGGGCGGCGCGCTTTTTTAAAACGCGCTCGCTGGCGGCGGATGCGGTCGACCGGGGCCGCGTGCGGATCGGTGGCGAGCCCGTCAAACCCGCCCGCGCCGTCAAAGTCGATGATAAGATTTTCATCGACAACGGTTCGAACCGCTGGGAAGTGGTCGTGCTGGGCCTGTCCGACAAACGGGGGCCGGCACCTGTCGCCCAGGCGTTGTACCGCGAGACGGAAGAGAGTATCGTCCGTAGGGAAAACGACCAGGAAGCACGCCGTTTGTTCCCCGAACCGGGCAGCACGATCAAGGGTCGCCCGACCAAGCGCGACCGCCGCGCCATCACCCGCGCGGGCGGCTGACAACGCACTAGAACGTCGCCTCTAAGTTCCCGTTTGACATTTCACGGCTGGTAGATAATAGTACGAGCGTTCGGATTTTTTCGGTCAGATGAAATCCACTCTTACGCGAGGCATATTATTAACACGACAGCTAAATCGATGAGCATGCGCAAGGGCGAGATGACGCGGGCCGCCATCCTCGACGTTGCGCTCGAACTCGCCAGCCGCGACGGTCTCGAAGGCCTGACGATCGGCCTGCTGGCCGACCGCATGAACATGAGCAAATCGGGCGTCTTCGCGCACTTCGGGTCGCGCGAAGACCTGCAGATCGACGTGCTCAAGCTGTACCACCGCCGCTTCGAGCAGGAAGTCTTCTTTCCCAGCCTGAAGGAAGCCCGCGGCCTGCCGCGCCTGCAAGCGATGTTCAATCACTGGCTCAAGCGCGTGTCGGTGGAGATCGCGTCCGGCTGCATCTATATCAGTGGCGCCGTCGAATATGACGACCGTCCGGGCCCGATCCGCGAAGAACTCGTCGCCATGGTCCGCACGTGGCAGGGCGCCCTGCTGCGCTGCGCGCAACAGGCGATCGAATGCGGCGACCTGAAAGCGGGCACCGACCCCGAGCAACTCGTGTACGAGATGTATGGCCTCGTGCTGGCGGTGCACCACGATGCGCGTTTCCTGCGCATCCCGGGCACCGTCGACCGCGCTCACCGCGGCTTCGCGCGCCTGGTCGAAGATTACCGCAACCCCAACAAGCAAAGCAGCCAGGCGGATACCGTCCGCGCTCAGTAATTCAACACACAAAATATTCATCTGTCAGGAGAACAACCATGGGTCAGTACGTCGCGCCACTTCGGGATATGCAGTTCCTTCTGCACGAGTTCCTCAACGTCTCCGAAGAATTCAAGAACCTGCCGGCGTACCAGGAGATCGACGCCGACATCATCAACCAGGTGCTGGAAGAAGGCGCGAAATTCACGCAGGAAGTGCTGTTCCCGCTGAACCACAGCGGCGACCGCGAAGGCTGCCACTACGACGCCGCCACCAAGACCGTCACCACGCCGAAGGGCTTCAAGGAAGCCTATAAACAGTACGTGGAAGGCGGCTGGGCCGCACTGGCCTGCGATCCG
The DNA here is from genome assembly GCA_045810485.1 of Massilia sp. Taxonomy (GTDB): domain Bacteria; phylum Pseudomonadota; class Gammaproteobacteria; order Burkholderiales; family Burkholderiaceae_D; genus Telluria. Next base: position 15,552 of record JBJMVU010000087.1, read on the forward strand.
GAATACGGCGGCCAGGGCCTGCCGGTCTCGCTGAACAACTCGTTCTACGAGATGCTGAACTCCTCGAACCAGGCATGGACCATGTACCCGGGTCTGTCGCACGGCGCGTATGAGTGCCTGAAGGAACACGGCACCGACGACCAGAAGAAGTTCTACCTGCCGAAGCTCGTCTCGGGCGAATGGACCGGCACGATGTGCCTGACCGAAGCGCACTGCGGCACCGACCTGGGCCTGCTGCGCACGAAGGCCGAACCGCAGGCCGACGGCACCTACAGCATCACCGGCTCGAAGATCTTCATCTCGGCCGGCGAGCACGACATGTCGGAAAACATCGTCCACCTGGTGCTGGCCCGCCTGCCGGACGCGCCGGAAGGCTCGAAAGGCATTTCGCTGTTCCTCGTGCCGAAGTTCCTGCCGAACGCCGACGGTTCCGTCGGCGCCCGCAACGGCATCACCTGCGGCGCCATCGAAGAGAAGATGGGCATCCACGGCAACTCGACCTGCCAGATGAACCTGGACGGCGCCATCGGCACGCTGATCGGCCAGCCGCACAAGGGCCTGAACGCGATGTTCGTGTTCATGAACGCCGCCCGCCTGGGCGTCGGCATGCAGTCGCTGGGCCTGACCGAAGTCGCGTACCAGAACGCGCTCGTGTATGCGAAAGACCGCATCCAGATGCGCAGCCTGTCGGGCCCGAAGGCGCCGGACAAGCCGGCCGACCCGATCATCGTCCACCCGGACGTGCGCCGCATGCTGCTGACCGCCAAAGCCTACGCCGAAGGCGCGCGCGCCCTGACGTCGTACGTCGCGCTGCAGATCGACCGCGAACTGAACCACCCGGACGAAGAAGTCCGCAAGGAAGCCGCCGGCGAAGTCGCGCTCTTGACCCCGATCGTGAAGGCCTTCATCACCGACAACGGCTGGATCGCCACGTCGGAAGCGATGCAGGTGTACGGCGGCCATGGCTACATCGCCGAGTGGGGCATGGAGCAGTACGTGCGCGACGCCCGCATCAACATGATCTACGAAGGCACCAATACGATCCAGTCGCTGGACCTGCTGGGCCGTAAGATCCTGATGGACAACGGCGCCAAGCTGCGCGCGTTCGGCGAGAAGGTCAAGGCGTTCGTCGAAGAGAACGGCCTGGACGAGCAGATGGCCGAATTCGTGAGCCCGCTGGGCGAACTGGGCGAGAAGGTCGGCAAGCTGACGATGGAAATCGGCATGAAGGCCTTCCAGAACCAGGACGAAGTGGGCGCCGCCGCCGTGCCTTACCTGCGCGTCGTGGGCCACATGGTGTTCTCGTACTTCTTCGCGCAGATGGCGAAGATCGCCCTGGCCAAGAAGGATTCGGGCGACAAGTTCTACGAATCGAAACTGGCGACCGCACGCTTCTACTTCGCCCGCCTGTACCCGGAAACCGCGATGCTGATCCGCCAGGCACGTTCGGGCGCATCGAACCTGCTGGCGCTGGACGCAGACCTGTTCTAAACACGCACCATCACACCAAACCCGTCGTCCCCGCGCAGGCGGGGACCCAAGTTAATCACTGATCCAGGCCACGCGGCCGCTGCCTGCTTCGTTCAGGCGCGCCACCAGCGCATCGGCCCG
>JBJMVU010000088.1:0-27034 GCA_045810485.1 Massilia sp.
CGCCACGTTGGCCGGGTGCGCGTTGATGTTGACGATGAAGTTGCCGTCGATCTTGAGCACGTCCGCCGGCAGTTCCTTCAGGTACGAGAACGACGTGTAGCCGGCGCCGAAATCGTCCAGCGCCACCTTCACGCCGAAGTTGCGCACCTGGTCGATGAAGCGCCGCGTGTTGTCCAGGTCGTGCAGCGCCACGCTTTCCGTGATCTCCATGCACAGGCGGCTCGCCACGTGCGTGTAGCGCGCCAGGATGTCCAGCGTGTCCTGCACGAAGCGCTCGTCGTTGAGCGACGCGCCGGACAGGTTCATGCACACGAAGCGCGTATTGCTCAGGGCTTCCAGGTTGTCCTCGATCCACGACAGCGTCGTCGACAGCACCCAGCGGTCGATCACGCCCGCGCGCCCGCTCTTCTCGGCGGCGGCGATCAGCGGGCCGGCCGGGGACACGCGCCCGTCCGCCTCGCGCATGCGCAGCAGCACTTCGAAGTTCAGCGATTCGTACGGCGCCGTCAGGGACATGATCGGCTGCATCTCGAGGAACATGCCCTCGGTGGCGTCCGGGCCGGACAGGCGCGCGACCAGGTTCAGTTCGTTGGCGCGCTCCTGGAACGCGTTCGAGCCGCGCTCGTAGACGACGAGGCCTTCGTGGTGGCCGCCCTTCGCCTCGCGGCAGGCGCGGTCCGCGGTCGACACGGCATCCTTCATCGGCATGCCCGGCGACACTTCGATCAGGCCGACGGAGCCGCGCACGTGGAAGGCCTTGTCGCCCACGCGGTACGGCGTGCCGCCGATGCGGTCGACGATGCCGCGGCAGATCAGCGACGCCAGCGGGATCGCGGTGTCGGGCATGACGATGACGAATTCGTCGCCGCCCACGCGCCCGATCTTCTGGCCGCCGGCCAGCGTCAGTTCCATGCGTTCGCACACCTGCTTCAGCACTTCGTCGCCGGCCGCATGGCCGAACAGGTCGTTGATCAGCTTGAAGCGGTCGAGGTCGATGTAGGCCAGCGCCAGCGGCTTGCCGGCGTTGAGCAATTGTGTGGCGCCCTCGAACATCTTTTCGATGCCGCGCCGGTTGAAGACCTTGGTGAGCGGGTCGTTGTTGGCCATGAAGCGCAGCTGCTCGGTGGCCTGGTGTTGCTCGGTGACGTCCTGCAGCACGGCTTCCACGCGGCCGCGCGCGAGCGTGGCGCTGACCATGAAGCGCTGGGCGCCGTCGCGGCTGGCGATCTGCATCTCGGCGTCGCTGCGCAGGTGCACCTGCTCCAGCAGCTCCGTCCACAGGCTGTCGGCGAAGAACTGCTTCCACGACGTGCGGCCGGGGACGAGCTCGGTGATGCCCAGCATCTTGCGCATGGCCGGGTTGGCGCTCACGATCTTGCCGTACGTATCGAGCGTGAACAGGCCGACGGGCATCGCCTCGTACGCATGCTCCAGCTTTTCCTGGGCTTCGCGGCGCTTCTGCGTTTCCATGCGCATCTGCTCGGCCACGGCCAGCGCGGCCAGCAGGCTCGACGCGAGCGCCGCCGTCACGCTGTTGATCACGTTCAGCACCTGGTGCATGCCGAGCGCCGCCGACACGACTTCCGCCAGCGACGCGACATAGGTCAGCGCGAACGACGCGGCGAACCAGCCCGCCACGCGATTGCGCGAGCGCAGCATGATCGTGACGAGGCCCAGGGTCATCAGCGAGAAGCCGACGGCCATGATCACCCACAGCATCGGCAGGAACGTACCGTACGGCATGGTTACGGCGCCGATGAGCAGCGGGATGCACGCCCACTGGGTGATGCGCAGCGGGATCGCCCAGCGCGTCTTGACGAGGTCTTCGCGGAACAGGGACTGGTACAGGGTCAGCGTGGACACGCCGTACAACGCGATCGTCAGCGAGCGGCCCAGCAGCATCCACTGTGACGGCACGGTCATGCCCAGCCACTGGGTGTCCCAGCCGGCCGACAGTCCCGCGATGCGCAGGTTCAGCAGCAGCCAGCCGGAAAACAGCACATACAGCGGCTGGCGGTTGATGAGGGCCGTGATCAGGACGAACAGCGACAGCACGATCATGCCGCCGTCGAGCAGGCCCGACTTGCGGTGGTAACCCTCGACGGACAGGTCGAACTGCGTTTCCGGCCATTGCACGACGTTCACGCGCGCCGGGCCGGCGAAGGTGCCGCGGCACAGGATCTCGCGCGGCAGCTCGGCCAGCTGCAGGGCGAAGCCGGCCTTCGACGGATGCAGATAGGGCGTGCCCGCGTCGCGCGTGGCCGTGCCGAGCGCTTGCAGCGTGGTCGCGTCCCAGCAGGAGATATCGACCGCGTGGCGGGAGGGGAATTCGATGACGTCGCCGACAATGCTGCCGGGCGCGCGCGGGCGCGAGCTGAAGCGGAACCACACGGGCGCTTCGGACAGATGCGTGTCGACATATGACACCGGGACGGCGGCACGCAGGCGGGCGTTCGCCGCGGGCGGGCTCAGCGGCGTCGTTTCCTTCAGGACGCGGATGTCGCGCGCATCGCTGCTCCCGGCCACGTACTGGCTGTCCCAGCACACCAGGGCGACGATGGAAACGACACCGATCGCGATCGGAATCAGATAGTAGGCGAACGTCCGGAACGTCAGGTCGAGCGCTGTTTGCGCCAGGCCCGGCAGTTTCCAGCGGCCGGATGATGTGAATTGCATGAGTATCTGCGAAGCTCGTATCGCAGCCCGTTGGCGCGGGCGGCCATTATCGTTTCGCAAGGATACAGCTTTACAGTAGTGCCGTCATGCAATTAATAGATCATGCAACGAGTTCGTGCCATTCCGATGCCTGCCGTACAACACCCGTACGTCCCGCGTTGGGCAGGGGCGGCCGCACGCCGGCCCTGCCGCCGACGTCGATGTCCGGGTGGTACGTGTGGCAGAAGAAGTTCAGCAGCGGGTGCTGCGCGGCCGTCCAGCGTTCCTCGATCGTCGTGATGTCGAAGGCCATGATCCGGTGCGGGATATTGCCCACGTGGCGCAGCGGGACGAAGCCCAGCTCCGGGAACACGTCGACGAAAGTCAGCTGTTCGTATTGGCGGTCGACCGGCGCGCGGCCCGTGGCCAGCGCCCAGTGGATGTCGTTCTGCTGGCAATACATGACGCCGGCCTTCAGCAGCGCGGTCTTGACCACGCGGCCGATGCGGCCGTTGTCCACGCCCAGGCGGCTCATCTCGGCCAGCGGCTGGCCGCGCAGCCAGTCGGGCAGCGCGACGGATTCCTCGACGTGCAGCGGCTCGTGCAGGTTCGTCTGCATGCGGGCCGTGCCCAGCGGGGCGCCGTCCAGCTTGGATTCGGCGAGGAAAACGATTGCGTCGTCACCGTAGTCAGAGGCTTCGGGGCGGACGAGCTCGCGCGCAAAGTCCGGGACGTGGCGTGCATACGCGGCGTGGCGCACGCGGACGGCCTTCCAGAGGTCGGCCTCATTGTTGACGCGGCGGATGGTAAAGGGCAGGCGTTCGGTCGGCTTGCCCGCGACGCTGGCGGGCGTTAGGGTGGGGCGAAGAACGCCGGGGTGGCGCATTTCCATGTTGACTCCTGTGTTGATGTTCAGAAACGTAAAGTGCTTTGAACTTTATCAACGTTGCAGGGGTTTACATTTTGTCGAAAAGGCGTGTCTTTTGCCCCTATTTCAATTTTCAATAAATCATGATCAATTTCATTAATCTTTCATCAACGTTCTTGCCGTACCGCTAACACGGATCGAACGCCCCTTTTCCGCACCGATTTCGGCATGCAATAAAGACCGCATGCCCATGTCTTCGCCCTGCACGACGTCGATGGCGCCGCCGTGCGCCCAGCCGAGGTCGCGCAAATACCCGGCCAGCGCGGCCGTCCCGGCGCCCGTGGCGGGATCCTCGTAGACGCCGCCGATGGCGAACGGATTACGGGTGTGAAAACGCTGCGGCGTTTCAGCCCAGGCCAGCACGATCGTCGTCAGGCCATGCTTCTCCATCAGCGCGCGTCCAGCCTCCAGGTCGTAGCGCATGGCGGCCAGCAGCTCGCGGCTGGCCAGCGCCAGCACGAGGTGGTTCGCGCCCGCGTGGGCGAAACCGGGCGGGATGCGCGGGTCGAGGTCGGCGCCGTGGTAACCGAACAACAATAATGCGTCCGCGACGAGTTCCGGCGCGGCCGGCCGGCTCCACGTGGGCGGCGACTGCAGCGCGGCGGCTACCCGCGCCCCGTCGCGTCGTCCTTCGACGGTGATGGCGGCGTCGTTCAGCGCCAGCGCATAGACCCCATCGCCCTCCTGCTCCGCCAGCACGGCGCCGAGCGCGATCGTCGCGTGGCCGCAGAACGGCACTTCGGACGCAGGCGAAAAGTAACGCACGCGCCAGCCCTGCCCCTCCTGCGCCGCGAACGCGGTCTCCGAATAGCCGACCGCCCGGGCCAGGCGCTGCATCTCGTCCGCCGGCGGCAGGGCGGGTCCGATCCAGACGCCGGCCGGATTGCCGCCGGTGTCGCCGTCCGAGAAGGCTGCGATGCGGAGGATGCCGGCGGTGTCCGGCGAGGTGGTGATGGTCATGCGGTCTCCTTGATGAATGGATGATCAGGGTTCGAGGACGCCGGCCAGCCGGTCGGCGAGGAAATCGACGAGCGCCTTCACGCGCGGCGCCAGCGCGCCCTGCTTGTAGAACACGGCCCACACGGGCTGGGTCCACGGCAGGGATGCGTCTTCCAGCACGGGCACGAGGCGGCCCGCGGCGACGTCGGCGCGCGTGAGGAAGTCGGACAGGCTGACGATGCCGGCGCCCTGCAGCGCGAGGTGGCGGACGGTCTCGCCGCTGGTGGCCGTCACGTGCAGCGCGACGCGCCAGCCTTCGTCGCCGCCGGCGCGCAGCGGCCACGTGTTCAGCGACGCCGGCGCGACGAAGCCGACCAGGCGATGCCGCGCGAGCTCGTCGACCTTTGTCGGCGTGCCGTGCCGTTCGAGATAGCCCGGCGCGGCGAGCACGCGGATGCGGCTGCGGCCCAGGCGCCGCGCATTCAGCGAGGAATCGGTCAGCTGGCCGATGCGGATCGCGACGTCGGCCTTTTCCTCGATCAGGTCGACGACGGTCTCGCCGCTCGTGAGCTCCAGCTGCACCTGTGGGTACGCATCGAGAAAGTCGGGCAGCAGCGGCGCGATCAGGTGGTCCAGCGTCGGCGTGGCGGCGTTCACGCGCACGAGGCCCGCGGGTTGCGCGCGCGCGAGGGCGGCCTGCGACTCCGTCTCTTCCAGGTCGGCGAGGATGCGGCGCGCGCGGGCCAGCAGCCAACTGCCTTCCTCGGTGAGATCGAGGCGGCGCGTGGTGCGGTGGATGAGGGTCATGCCGAGCTGCTGCTCCAGGCGCGCGATGGTGCGCGACACGCCGGACGGCGTCTGCCCCAGCCGCTGCGCCGCGGCGGAAAACGAACCCGTGTCGATCACGGCGACGAATGCGATCAACGCGCCCACATCCAGCATTTTTGCTCCCAGGTCAAAAGTCTATTGTACGGCCACGGGTTTTTCTTTGCGGGCGGGACGGCCAGAATGCGCCATCGATGAACCACGTCGCCCCCGCAACCACCGTCACCCCCGCGAAGGCGGGGGCCCAATTTCGCATGCGTCTCGACGGCGCCAAGAACTTGGGTTCCTGCCTCCGCGGAACGACGGTTTTTAGGAGAACCATATGCCACTCGCTTTATGGGCCCTCACACTGAGCGCCTTCGCCATCGGCACGACGGAATTCGTGATCGTCGGCCTGACCCCCACCATCGCGGCGAACCTGCACGTGTCGGTGCCGTCCGCCGGCCTGCTCGTGAGCCTGTACGCGCTCGGCGTCGCCATCGGCGCGCCGGTGCTGACCGCCCTCGCCGGCCGCGTGCCGCGCAAGACGCTGCTGCTCGGCCTCATGCTGCTGTTCACGGCCGGTAACCTGACCGCGTGGATGGCCCCCGGCTACGCCGCGCTGATGGCCGCGCGCGTGCTGACGGGCCTCGCGCACGGCGTCTTCTTCTCGATCGGTTCGACGATCGCCACGAGCCTGGTGCCAAAGGAAAAAGCCGCCAGCGCCATCGCGCTGATGTTCAGCGGCCTGACCGTGGCCCTCGTGACGGGCGTGCCGCTCGGGACCTTCATCGGCCAGCACTTCGGCTGGCAGATGACGTTCCTGGCCGTCGCGCTGCTGGGCGTGATCGCATTCGCCGGCATCGCCCTGCTCGTCCCGCGCGGCATCGCCGGCAGCAAGCCGTCGAGTCTCCGCACGCAGTTGTCGGTGCTGAAGAAACCGCGCCTGCTGCTGGTGTATGCGATGACGACCCTGGGCTATGGCGGCTCGTTCATCGCGTTCACTTACCTCGCGACTATCCTCGAACAGGTCGCCGGCTTTTCGCCGAACAGCGTCGGCCTCGTGATGCTCGTGTACGGCGTGTCGGTCGCCTTCGGCAACATCTGGGGCGGCAAGCTGGCGGACCGCAAGGGTCCCGTGCGCGCCCTGCAGATCGTGTTCGCGCTGCTGGCCGCCGTGCTGGTCGTCCTCGACTTCACGGCCGCCAACAAGATCGCCGTCCTCGTGACCGTGCTGGCCTGGGGCGCCGTCGCCTTCGGCAACGTACCCGGTCTGCAGGTCTACGTCGTGCAGCGCGCCGAACGCGACGCCCCCGGCGCCGTCGACGTGGCGTCGGGCCTGAACATCGCCGCGTTCAACGTCGGCATCGCCATCGGCGCCTGGGGCGGCGGCCTGATCGTCGCGCACCTCGGCCTGATGCACACGCCGTGGATCGGCGCCCTGATCGTCATCGGCGCACTTGCCCTCACCACGCTGGCCGGCTGGCTCGATCGACGCGACCCGGCGCCGCAGCCCGCCGTCCGCGGCGAACGCGCCGTCGCCATGCATTGAATTGAATTGAATCGAAAGGAAACACCATGCACATCACGATCCCGCAACTGGGGCTCGGCACGTTCCGCCTGAAGGAACGACAGGCCATCGATGCCGTCGCCACCGGCCTGGCGCTGGGCTATCGCCACGTCGACACCGCGCAGATCTACGGCAACGAGGCCGAGGTCGGCCAGGCGCTGGCCGCGTCCGGCGTGGCCCGCGCCGACGTCTTCGTCACCACCAAGATCTGGACGGAGAACCTGGCCGCGAGCCGCCTGCGCGCCAGCCTCGAAGACAGCCTCGCCAGGCTGCGCACCGATTACGTCGACCTCACCCTGATCCACTGGCCGTCGCCCGGCGCCGCGGTCTCCGTCGCCGAATCGATGGAAGCGCTGCTCGCCGCGCGCGAGGCGGGCCTGACGCGCGCCGTCGGCGTGTCGAACTTTCCGATTGCGCTGCTGCGCGAAGCCATCGCCGCCGTCGGCGCGGACAACATCGCGACGAACCAGGTCGAACGCCACCCGTTCCTGCAGAACGGCGCGCTGGACGCCTTCATGGTCGACGCGGGCATCCACCTGACGGCGTACATGCCGCTCGCCTACGGCAAGGTGATGGACGACGCGACCATCGCCCGCATCGCGCAGGCGCACGGCGCGACGCCGGCCCAGGTGGCGCTGGCGTGGGCGATGTCCAGGGGCCATGCGGTAATCCCGTCGTCGACGAAGCGCGCGAACCTGGAAAGCAACCTGCGTGCGCGCGACCTGATCCTGTCGCGGCAGGACATCGCCGACATCGACGCGCTGGACCGGGGCGAGCGCCTCGTCAGCCCCGACTTCGCACCGCGCTGGGACTGACGGCGTTTATTTGTCCGGCCGGTAGGGTGGGCATTTGAGGCCGGGGGGGATTGATGCCGGGGGCATCAATCCAATGAAACGTGCCCACGCGTGACGCATGCGGTTTGTTGGCGCAGCGCGTGGGCGGAGGGCCGCCCACCCTACTTGTCGAGTTCCTTGTAGTGGCGGAAGATCCCTTCCTCGTTGAAGGGAATCCGCCGCGGCGACTTCAGATAGGCCGCGATGCGCGGCCGCGCGGCCACCCGGTCGTGCAGGGCCGCCAGCAGCGGATAGCCCGCGTCGATGCGGGCCAGCGCCTTCGGGAAGGCATACCGCAGGCCCGCGACGAGCTGGAACAGCGACAGGTCGGCATACGTGACCGTGCCGCCCAGCAGATAGTCCTTGGGCTCGGGACGCGCCAGGATGTTCTCGAACCAGTCGAAGAATTTCGGGATGCGCGTGTCGATGAAATCTGCCGACCGGCGCTTGGCTTCCGGGCGCTGGTCCTCGAAATACAGCGACGTGGCGATGGGGTGGTGCGTGTCGTGCGTCTCGGCCACCAGGTCGGCAATGGTCAGCTGGATCTGGCTCACCCAATATTTACCTTGCACGTCCTCCGGCGCCAGCCCGTGGCGCTCGCCCAGGAACATCAGGATGTTGGCGGTCTGCCCCACCGTCACGTCGCCCGCCTTCAGGAACGGCGGCGCGAACGACGGGTGGTCGGCGCCGTCCATCGCCGCCATCATGCGCGCCATGCCGCCCGGCTCGCGCGCCACGTCCAAGTACTTTACCCCCGCCTCTTCCAGCGCCAGCCGGACGAATTCGCCGCGGCCCTGGATGCTCGGCCAATAAAAAAGTTCATACGTCATGCCATGCTCCTCAACTTGTTCGGTCTGACTCAATTATTGAGCAGGATTTCGAAGTTCGGCGCGGCAATCGTGCTAGTCTTGCGTCTGGCGCTTGCCTGACAAAAAATCAACAAAAAGAGAGACATGAAAACAAAATTTCATAAAAAAGGGATGCAGTATTGGTGGTAGTTAACGTTAAGCAACTGAAGAAAAAACGATTCCACCGATAACAATTGCCCGGAGCGCGACATGATTTTCGCTCACCTCACCAAACACTGGATGGCCCGCCGACGCCAGTACAGCCTGTCGTCGTGGGTGCTGTGCGTCGCCCGCAGCCTGCGCGTGCTCGCCTATTACCGCGACCACCGCGCGCTGTGCCAGCTCGGCGTCTACCGCAACCACGTCGCGCGGGACGCCTGCGACGACCTGTTCCACCACCTCAGCCACCGCGACTACCTCATCAAGGGCCTGACCCCGCGCCAGCGCGTGCAAGCCGTGCTGAGCCACTACCGGTTCGAGGAAACGACGTTCAACGACGGCTACCTCGACGCCGTCTACGGCCAGCGCAGCCTGCCCCTGTGGCAGCACGAGGCCGAGGGCAGCACCTTCCTGATCCAGCTCGAAATGGCCTCGCGCAGCAATGCCGAAGGCGACCTCACCGTGGCCCTCATCGCGGACGGCAAATGCCTGCACCGCCTGTCGTTCAGCTGGCTCGAAGGCGACATGGCGGGCGTCGACATGCCCGTCGTCCCGTTCATCGCGCGCAACCAGGGCCGCTGGACCGATTCCGGCGCCGCGTTCGAAGCGTTCGAGCGCGTCTTTCCGAACAACTCGCCCAGCTTCTTCTGCTTCGCGGCCATGCAGGGCATCGCGCTCGCGCTCGGCATGGACAAGGTCGTGGCGATCCGCGGCGAAGCGCACATCGCCTACGATCCCGATCCGGAAAAACATTTCGCCAACGCGTATGACGGTTTCTGGAAGATCCTCGGCGGCGAGGACATGCCGGGCCGCGACGGCTATCTGATCCCGCTGCCCTTCTACGTGAAGCCGCTGTCCGAGATGCCCTCGAAGCACCGCAAGCGCGCGGCGCTGCGGCGCGAGCACTGGCGCCTGATCGGCGACTCTTCCCGCGCCGTCATCCAGCGCCATCTGCTGCATGCGCGCGCGCACGTGGCGCATCCGGTGGCGATACCCGAGCCGGCCTGAAAGCCGTCCGGCAAGGTCCACACACGCGCCGGGCGGCGCGCGGAACCACCCGCTTTACAACATGCCCATTGACAGACGCATCACAAAAAGGCGCGCTGTGCTACACTCGCGCCTTCGCTAGGGGTCCTGGGAGTTCGCTTCCCGGGTGAGAGATACCCTTCGTACCTGATCTGGATAATGCCAGCGAAGGAAAGCGCAACGCAGTTCCCATCCTTGTTTGCCCTTCCCCCCGTTGGCTCCGGCTTTTAAAAGAAAGCAGCGCGCCATCGCCGGCGCGCGAAAACGAGCAAACCATGAACCGTCATTTGAAGTACACCGCAGTCGCGTACGCCATCGCGCAAGCCTTCGTCGCGAACGCTTACGCGCAGGACACCACCCACCCCGTCGCCGAAGTCGTCGTGACGGGCAACCGCTTCATCGCCGTCGACCGCGCCAGCGTCGGCGGCTTCGGCGAGGCGTCGCTGTTCGACACCCCGGCTTCCATCACCGCCATCGGCCGCACGCAGATGCAGGACCTGTCGATCCGCTCGACGACCGAGGCGATGCGCTTCGACGCGTCCGTCGCCGACGCCTACAACGCCGTCGGCTATGCCGAGCAGTTCTCGATCCGCGGCTTCGCCCTCGACAACAACTACAGCTACCGCAAGGACGGCTTCGCGATCCCGGGCGATACGCAGATCCCGCTGGAAAACAAGGAACGCATCGAAGTGCTGAAAGGCCTCGCGGGCCTCACGGCCGGCATTGCCACGCCGGGCGGCATCGTCAACTACGTGACCAAGCGTCCGACCAACGCACCGCTGCGCTCCGCGACCGTGGAAGTGTCCGAGCGCGGCACCCTGTACGGTACCGTGGACCTCGGCGGCCGCTTCGAGGACCGCCGTTTCGGCTACCGCATCAACGCGGCCGCCGCCGACCTGCATCCCTACGTGCGCGGCGCGAACGGCGACCGCCAGTTCGTATCCGCCGCCTTCGACTGGCAGATCACCCCGGACGCGCTGCTGCAGCTCGACATGGACTACCAGCGCAAGGCCCAGATCACGGCGCCCGGCTTCCAGCTGACCCGGAACGCGACCTTGCCCACGGGCGTGTCGGCCAAGATGCTGCTGAACGACCAGCCGTGGACACGCCCCGTCACGACGAAGGACAGCAACCTGGGCCTGCGCTTCGAATACAAGCTCGCACCCGACTGGCTCGCGACGGTGTCCGGCAACAAGCACTGGTTCAAGCGCGACGACTTCACCGCCTTCCCTTACGGTTGCAGCAACGAGGGCGCGGGCTATTATCCGGGCTACTGCGCGAACGGCGACTACGACGTCTACGACTACCAGAGCACGGGCGAGCGCAAGTCGCCGTGGGGCGTGCAGGCGCAGGTGCAGGGACGATTCGCGACCGGCGCGATCCGCCACGCGCTGACCGTCGGCGCGTCGTATTCGGAACGCCACGACAGCTTCGGCGACTATGTCTACGACTACGTCGGCTACAGCAATATCTGGCATCCGCTCGTCACGCCGCACGTCCCCGCCGACCGCGTGACGGGGCCCGTGTCCGAACGCCGCAGCGACGAGGAACGCGCCGTCTTCGCGCAGGACATCGTGAGCCTGACGAACCAGCTGGCGTTGCATGCGGGCCTGCGCCATGTGCAGATCAAGCGCAGCGACGGGCACAGCGACGATTCGTTCCTGCTGCCGAGCGTGGCCCTCGTCTTCAGCCCGGCGCGCGACTGGAACGTGTATGGCGCCATCAGCCACGGCCTGCAGCACGGCGGCATCGCGCCGATGCAGACGACGAACGAGAACACGGTGCTGGCGCCGCAGCGTTCGCACCAGGTCGAGATCGGCGCCAAGGCCGCGCTGGACAACGGCATCAACCTGTCGGCCGCGCTGTTCCAGATCCGCCAGGGCCTGGAGTACACGGATGCGAACAACACGTTCGTCCGCAATGGCAAGGAGACGCACCGCGGCATCGAGCTGACCGCACAGGGCAAGGCGACGCCGGCGCTGGACTGGAGCGTTTCCTTGATGGCGCTGAACACGCGCCAGGAAGGCACGGGCCAGGCGAGCATCGACGGCAAGCGCGTGACGGACGTCCCCGCGTTCAAGTCGACGGCATGGGTGCAGTACGCCGTCGCCGCGATTCCGGGCCTGAAGCTGGACGGCACGTGGCAGTACTCGGGCAAGAAGGCGTTCGACGTCGAGAACACCATGTTCGTACCGGACTACCACGTGTTCGGCCTGGGCGCGTCGTACGGCCTGAAATGGGGCGCGACGAACGTCACGCTGCGTGCACGTGCGGAGAACCTGTTCGACAAGTTCTACTGGCGCGACGTGACGCCGGCGCTGGGCGGCTATCTGCTGCCGGGGGCGCCGAGGACGTTCCGGGCGTCGGCGCAATTTGATTTCTAACCACGTCGCCCCCGCGAAAGCGGGGGCCCATGCCGAGCTTCAGGAACCGGTACGTTGGAAACGCCGCTGCTCGTTTAACAAAGCGACTTCGGCGATTCAGTATGGGTTCCCGCTTTCGCGGGAACGACGGGCTTCCGGCGGCCCGATCAACGCTTCCACCTGCCGCACCCGCGCCTCCAGCTCCCCCGTCAGCAGCGCGAACGGAATCCGCCGCGCATCCAGCACGTCCACGAGCTGCGCATGCACGCGCTGGCGCACTGCCTCGGACTCGCGCTGCAACCCGTCCGGGACCCACGGCAGGTCGGGCGCCGCGACGAGCGTGAACGCATAGTCGTGCGCCGCCTCCAGCGCCAGCAGGTCGGGCGGCACACGGCCCCAGTAGATGCGGCTGTACACGGCCGTCATCAGCGGCGTCGTATCGACGAACAGGAAGCCGCGCGCGCGCGGGTCAACCGCCAGCGCGTGCTCGCGCGCGAGCTGCGTGCGTGCGATGCCCGGCTGGTCGTCCTCGTGCGGCACCCGCGCGTTCACCTCGACGAATTCGCGCAGGTATTCCGGCACCCACAGCGTGCCGTAGCGCGCCGCCAGCGCCTGCGCCAGGGTCGACTTGCCCGTCGATTCCGCGCCCAGCAGCGCCACCCGCGCCACCGTCATCGCGCACCCTCGGCCGCGGGCATATCGAGGGCCGAGGCCGCATTCGTCCACGCGCGCAGGCCCAGCACGGCCAGCACGACGAACACGGCGTACAGGATCGCCGTCAGGTGCAGGCCCTTGTAGATGTACAGCCCAACGTACAGCACGTCGACGACGATCCACGTGTGCCAGTTCTCGACCTTCTTTTTCGCCGTGAGGAGCTGGCCCACCAGGCTGCCCGCAGTGAGGAAGCCGTCCATGTGCGGCACGTCCGTGTCGGTGTACGCCTTCAGGAACGCCGACAGCGCGAAGAAGCCGACGGCCCAACCGAGCAGCGCCGCGATCCAGCCCGCGCCCGACAAGCGCGTCACGGGCAGCGGCCTGCCCGCGGCGCCGCGCAGCCACTGCCACCAGCCCCAGATCGAGGCGGCGATGAACACGCCCTGCAGGCCGGCGTCGCCGTACAGGCGGGCGCCGAAGAACACGACGCCGTACGTGGCCGACGACACGATGGCGAAGAACCAGCCCCAGTGATTGCGCAGGATCGTCAGGACGACCGTCGCGACGGACAGCACGAAGCCGAGCAGTTCGAGCGGCGTGGTGGAAAAGCCCAGCAGGACCAGGGTATCGTTCATGGGCGGACATTGACAGGTGAGTCGGCGATTATGGAAGGTGGCGCGGGTTTATGCAACCCGACGGCCAGTGTCCGTTTCCGGACACCGCTGCCCGCCACCGGGCAATGCCGCGGCCCCGGGCGGCCTGCCCACAGAGGGAAACCATGCTGGCACGCGGCTTGCAATACTGGCAGCATCATCACGCATCGCCATCATCATGGACCAGGCCATCCCGCTCGACATCATCCGCCGCCGCACCCGCCTGCGGCTCGCGTCCACGCTCCTCGTGGCAGGCGCCCTGTGCGCCGCCGCGTGGGGCCTGAACCGCGCGCTGCGTCCGGGCGTGTCCGCCGCCGACGTCGCCATCGCGGAGATCCGGCGCGGCAACGTGGACAACACGGTGGGCGCGGCCGGCGTCGTCATCCCCGTGCACGAGGAAGTCGTGGCGAGTCCGGGCGCGAGCCGCGTCGCGAAGGTCCTCGCCAAGCCCGGACAGCAAGTCCATGCGGGCGACCTGCTGCTCGAACTCGATGACCGCGACATCCGCCTCGCGCTGGAAGCGCTGAAGGAACAGCTCGCGCAGCAGGACAACCGTGTCGCGACGCTGAAGCAGGAACTGGAGCAGAAGCGCACGCAGATCGCGAGCGCCATCGAGCTGCTGGAGATCGACCTGCAGGCAGCGCGGGCGACGCTGGAACGCAACGAGAAACTGCGCAGCAGCGGCCTCGTGTCGGGCGAAAACCTGCTGACGGCGCAACTGAACGTCAAGCGCACGGAGATCCAGCTGCGCCAGCAGCGCGCGCTGCTCGATGCCACGCACCGCACGACGGCCAGCAACATCGCCGCCGCCGGCCTGCAGAAGGCGATCCTGCAAAAGCAGATCGCGCAGCAGGAACAGCTGCTCGACCGCACCCGCGTGCGCGCCCCGTTCGGCGGCATGCTGACCTGGCTGCTGGAGGAGGAAGGCGCCAGCGTCGCGGCCGGCCAGCTCGTCGCCCGCGTCTCCGAATCGAACAACTACCGCGTGGAGGCGACGCTGTCCGACTTCCACGCGCGCCAGCTCGCGCCGGGCCAGGCCGTGCGCGTGGAACAGAACGGAGAAGTCATGGCCGCCACCGTCCACACGATCCTGCCCGAAATCCAGAACGGCACCATCAAGCTGCTCGTCGACCTGGCCCAGCCCCGTAACCCGCACCTGCGCAACAAGATGCGCGTGGACGTCAACGTCGTCACCGAGCGCCGCACCAACGTGCTCGTGGTCGACAGCGGCCCCGCGTTCAACGGGCGCGGGCCGCAGCCGGTGTTCGTCGTGCGCGACGGCGTGGCGCGCAAGACGACGCTCGACCTGGGCGCCGGCGACGGCCAGGTCGTCGAAGTCGCGGCCGGCGCCCGCGCGGGCGAACGCGTCGTCATCTCCGACACGGCCGACTTCAAGAACCGCGACAGCATCCGCATCACGAACTGAATCCAACGAAGAGGACACCATGATCCGACTGACCCAGGTGAGCAAGACCTACCGCACCGACAAGGTGGAAACGCTGGCCCTGAAGGACATCGACCTGTGCGTCGAACGGGGCGAATTCGTCGCGCTGATGGGCCCCAGCGGCTGCGGCAAGAGCACGCTGCTGAATCTCATCGGCCTGCTCGACCGGCCCAGCCAGGGCGGCATCGAGGTCGACGGCATCCCCATCAAGCGCTACGCCGACCGCCAGCTGGCCAGGCTGCGCAACCAGACGTTCGGCTTCATCTTCCAGAGCTTCCACCTGATCCCGGACCTGCGCGTGATCGACAACGTCGAACTGCCCCTGCTCTACCGCAGCGTGTCCGGCGGCGAACGGCGCCGGCTCGCGCGCGAGGCGCTGGCCCGCGTGGGTCTCGCCGCGCGCATGGACCATTATCCGAACCAGCTCTCCGGCGGCCAGCAGCAGCGCGTGGCGATCGCGCGCGCCATCGTCGGCCAGCCGCACGTGCTGCTCGCGGACGAACCGACGGGGAACCTGGACAGCAAGATGGGCGCCGAGATCATGGACATCCTGCTGAAACTGAACGCGGAAGGCACGACCATCGTGATGGTCACGCACGACGAGCGCGAGGCGTCGCAGGTCGGCCGCATCGTGCGCGTGTTCGACGGCCAGCTCGTCCAGCCGGAGCATCTCCATGCTGCGTAACTACCTGCTGACCGCGTACAAGGTCTTCATGCGCCGCAAGCTGTTCACGGCCATCAATCTCGCCTGCATCGTGCTCACGCTCGTCGTGCTGATGGTGATCAGCGCCCTCCTCGACACGGCGTTCTGGCCGACCGGCGTGGAAGGCCGCAGCGACCGCCTGCTGCAGGTGTACGGTATGCGCAGCGAGAGGGTCAACGACAAGGGGCTTCCCACCGGGCTGCGCACCGGCCTGCTGGGCTACAAGACGATCTCGCGCTACCTCATGCCTTTGCAGAGCGTGGAGCGCGTCTCGGCCATCACGACGACGAGCGAGGTCTCGGTCTACCAGGGCGATCGCGTGAGCCGGCTCGACATGCGCCGCGTCGACGCGAATTACTGGAAGATCATGCAGTTCCGGCTCCTCGGCGGACGGCTGCCGGACGAGGACGACGACCGCCTGGGCCGCATGGTGGCTGTCATCAACGCGACAAGCGCGCGCCACTTGTTCCCCGGGGCCGCCGCGGTCGGCCAGCGCATCAGCGTGGACGGCCAGGCGTTCGAGATCATCGGCGTCGTCCCGGACGTCATCCACATCAACGCGTACGCCGACATCTGGGCGCCGCTCGCGACATTCCCGTCGTCGAACTACCGCGATGAATACACGGGCACGTTTGCCGCGCTGCTGCTGGCGCGTTCGCCGGCCGACCTGCCGCGCGTCCGCGCCGACGTCGAACGCGCCGCGAAGACCATCCAGCCGGTGGGCGAGCAGATCTTCGGCAAGACGACGTTCTGGGCCGACACCAAGCTCGATGTCGTCGCGCGCGCCCTGCAGGGCCGGGAAAGCTACGTGGATTCCGGCGGCAGCCAGCTGCTCCTGATGATCGCGGGCGGCATGCTCGTGTTCATGCTGCTGCCCGCGCTGAACCTCGTCAACCTGAACATGGGCCGCATCATGGAGCGCAGCGCGGAGATCGGGGTGCGCAAGGCGTTCGGCGCCACCAGCCTGCAGCTCGCGGGCCAGCTGGTCGTCGAGAACGTGCTGCTGTGCCTTGCCGGCGGCCTGCTCGGCCTGGCCTGCGCCCGGGTCGTGCTGTGGTGGCTCGAAGCGTCGCAGCTGATCCCGTACCTGGAGGTCCACATCAACCCGACCGTGTTCGGCTGCGGCATGCTGCTCGCCTTCGTGTTCGGCCTGCTGTCCGGCGCGATACCCGCCTGGAAGATGTCGCGCCTCGACCCCGTCCATGCCCTGAAAGGAGCCGCGTGATGCTGCGCCACCTGTTGCGCCTGACCTGGAAACGCAAGTCCAGGAACCTGATGCTGAGCCTCGAAATCCTGCTCGCCTTCGTCATCGTGTTCGGCGTGGCCGCGTTCGGGCTGCGCTACTGGCAGCTCTATCGCGAGCCGGTCGGCTTCGACGGCACCGACACGTGGTCGGTCTCGATGCAGATGGGCGAGGCGCTGCCGAAGTCCATCGCGCCGGACGTCTACGACACCTTGCGCCGCAGCCTGCTCGAACTGCCGGAAGTGCGCGCCGTGAGCTTTGCCAGCTACGCGCCCTACACCCGCTCGACGTGGACCACGACGTTCGCTTCGCCGCAGACCGGCGCCGCCGTGCAGACCAATACCATCGAAGCGAGCGACGACTTGCCGGAGGTGCTGGGCATGCGGCTCGTGGCCGGCCGCTGGTTCAGCACCGCCGACGACGGCCAGGACGCGCAGCCCGCCGTGCTGAACCGGCGCGTGGCGGGCGAGATGTTCCCGAACCGGCCCGCGCTGGGCCAGCGCTACACCAGCGCCGACTACGGCGTTACACGCACCTTCCGCGTGATCGGCATCGTGGACACGTTCCGCAACCAGGGCCCGCTGATGGTGCCGACGAACTTCGTCCTCATGCGGTTCACGCCGCACACGACTGAGTCGCGCGTGCGCACGATCCTGCTGCGCGTCGCGCCGGGCACGCCGCGCGGCTTCGAGGCGAAGCTGAACCAGCGTCTCAAGGCGGTCCGCAACGACTGGGGCTACCAGATCGCGCCGCTGCAATCGCTGCGCGCCTCGCTGCTGAAGGAGCAGTTGATCCCGCTCGCCGTGGCCGCGGTGATCGGCGCGTTCATGTTGCTGATGGTCGCCTTCGGCCTGTTCGGCGTGCTGTGGCAGAACACGACGCGGCGCATCCCCGAGATCGGGCTGCGCCGCGCGATCGGCGCGCGCGCCGCCGACATCTACCGCCAGATCGTCCTCGAACAACTGCTGCTCGGCTCCCTGGCGATGGGCGTCGGCCTCGTGCTGCTCGTGCAGCTGCCACTCACCGGCGCACTGGGCGAGACGCTGAACTGGCCCGTCTTCGCGGGGGCCGTCGGGCTATCGATGGCCGTTATCTATCTGCTATCCTTGGCGTGCTCGCTCTACCCCGGCTGGCGCGCGAGCCGGCTCGATCCGGCCGCGGCACTGCATTACGAATAAAGAGAATACTCACCCATGGAATCACAACGCAGGCGGCGCGTACTGGTCGTCGACGACGACCACGCCGTCCAGGTCTCGCTGGCCCTGCTGCTCAAGCAGGCCGGCTTCGACGCCGCGTGCGCGGACGGCCCGCGCGAGGCGCTGGAACAACTCGACGCGACGCCGTTCGACCTCGTCCTGCAGGACATGAATTTCTCGCTGCAGACGAGCGGCGAGGAAGGTCTCGACCTCCTCGCGCGCATCAAGGCCGCGCATCCGGCCCTGCCGGTACTCCTCATGACGGCCTGGGGCTCGATCGCGCTGGCCGTGCGCGGCGTGAAGGCCGGCGCCGCCAATTTTTTCACCAAACCGTGGGACAACGCCCAGCTGGTCGACCTGATCGAAGCGACGCTGGACCTGGGCACGCCCCCGGCATCGAGCAGCCGCACGCGCGCCGCGCTCGACGCGAAGTACGATTTCACGGGCATCGTCGGCGAGCATCCGAAGCTGCTTAAAGTGCTGGAGACGATCGCGCAGGTCGCGGCCACGCGCGCGCCCGTGCTGGTACTCGGCGAGAGCGGCACGGGCAAGGAGCTGATCGCGGACGCCATCCACCGCAACAGCCCGCGCCGGGCCGCCCCCATCGTCTAGATCAACCTGGGGGCCATCACGACGTCGCTGTTCGAGAGCGAGATGTTCGGCCACGTGCGCGGCGCGTTCACGGACGCGCGCGACAACCGCAAGGGCCATATCGCCAGCGCGGACGGCGGCACGCTGTTCCTCGACGAGATCGGCGAACTGAACCGCGGCGACCAGGTCAAGCTGCTGCGCGTGCTGCAGGACCAGCGCTACCAGCCCGTCGGCGCGAGCCGCGCGGAGCAGGCCGACGTGCGCGTGATCTCGGCCACGAACCGCGAACTGGCGGAACTGGTGGCGGCCGGCGACTTCCGCGAAGATTTGTTCTATCGCCTGAACCTGATCACGATCCGCCTGCCCCCGCTGCGCGAACGGCGCAGCGACATCCCGCTACTGGCGCGCCACATCGTCGCGCATGTGGCCGACAGCTACGGCATCGGCCCCGTCGCCCTCGCCCCGCAGGCGCTCGACTGGCTCGCGGCGCAGCCGTGGCCCGGCAACATCCGCCAGCTGAAACAGACCCTGGAGCGCACGCTCCTGCTGGCCGGCAAGGACGTGCTCACGCAGGCCGACTTCCAGGCGACGAGCGCCGTCGACGAGGGCGTGGCGGGCGGCCGGCTCGGCGTCGACGGCATGACGCTGGACCAGGTCGAGCGCGTGATGATCGAGCAGGCGCTGCGCCAGCACGCCGGCAATATCTCGCGCGTGGCGAAGGCGCTCGGCCTGTCGCGCACCGCGCTGTACCGCCGGCTGGAGCGCCACGGCCTCGGCGACGCCGGCGCGGACGGCGCCACATGATGCGGCTGCGCCCGCGCCTCGGCGTGTACGTCCTGGCGCTGCACGTGCCGCTGTTCGGCTGCGCCACCCTGCTGCTGCCCGCGCGGCCTGTGCTGTTCGTGGGCGCGGAAGGCCTGCTGCTGGCGAGCCTGGGCCTGGGCTGGCGGCTCGTGCGCCAGGCGCTGGAACCGCTCGGCTATACGCGCCGCTTCCACGACCTGCTGCAGGACCAGCACTACGCCAACCGCCTGGCCGCCCCCGCCTCGCGCGAACTCGACGACCTCGTGGACACGTTCAACACGATGCTGGCCGCGCTGCACCGCGAGCGCCTGGCCATCGGCGAGCAGCAGGGCTTCCTCGACCGCCTGCTGGAAGCGACGCCGGCCGCCGTCCTCGTGTTCGACTTCGACGGCGCGATCAGCCTCGTGAACGCGAGCGCGGGCGACCTCCTCGGCCTGGAACGGCCGCACGGCAAGCCGCTGTCCGCGTGGGCCGAAGGCGACGCGGGATTTGCGACTGGCCTCGACGCACGCGGCCGCGCGCGCGGCCGCCAGCTCGCCGCGCAGCTGGACGCGCTGCCGCTGGGCGAATCGCGCCTGCTGACGGACACGGACGGGCGCCGCTACCGCGCCCAGCGCGGCCAGTTCTACGACCGCGGCTTCGCGCGCCACTTCATCATGGTCGAGGAACTGACGGCGGAACTGGAAGACTCCGAACGCGCCACGTACGCGCGCCTGATCCGCGTGCTGGCGCATGAAGTCAACAACACGGTGGCCGCGACGGGCTCCGTGCTCGACTCATTGCTGTACTACCGCGACCAGCTCGACGAACGGGATGCGGGCGACTTCGCGACGGCCATCGTCGCCGTCAAACGCCGCAATACGAGCCTCGGCGAATTCATCGACCGCTTTACCAGGGTCGTCAAGATGCCGCCGCCGGAACCGCGCCCGACGGATTTAAAAGCCGTCGTCGACGACATCCTGTGGCTGAACCGCGAACAGTGCAACAGCCGCGGCATCGCGCTGGGCTGGCACCGCTGCGACCCGGTCGCGCCGCTGGCGCTGGATGCACAGCTGATCGAGCAGGCGCTCATGAACATCGTCAAGAATGCGATGGAGGCGATCGAGACGGCCGGGCAGGCGCAGGGTACGATCCGACTGGAGCTCGCGGACGAAGGCCGGCGCGTGCGGCTGTCGGTCGTCGACTCGGGCGACCTGCTGGCGACGGGGCCGGCGCGGCCGCTGTTCACGCCGTTCTTCACGACGCGCAAAGGCGGCCAGGGGATCGGGCTGATGTTCGTGCGCGAGGTGCTGCAGCGGCACGGGTGCACGTATTCGCTGGCGCCGGGGGCGCCGGGAGAGACGCGGTTCGATATCTGGTTTCCGGTGGCGTGATGCGGACGTTCGCGTGCCCACCATGCACACCGTCAGCTCTTCGGGTATTTGATGGTCATCTCGCGCAGCAGGTTGTCCGCATGATCAACCTCCTTCATCACCCACAGCATGTAGCGGATGTCGACGTGGATCGCGCGCGTGATCACCGGATCGAAATACCAGTCCTTCGTGATCGACTCATAGGTCGAATCGAAGTTCAGGCCCACCAGCTCCCCGCGTCCGTTCATCACGGCGGAGCCGGAATTGCCCCCGGTCGTGTCGGCGCTCGACAGGAAATTCACCGGCACCGTGCCCAGCGCCGGATCCCTGAACTGGCCGTAGCGCTTGTCGCGGATCGCCTGCAGCAGTGAAGCCGGCGCGTCGAACGGCGCCTTGCCCGTCTGCTTCTCGACGATGCCTTCGACGGTGGTGAACGGCCCCTTGACGATGCCGTCGCGCGGGCTGTACGGGGCCACGGTGCCGTAGGTCACGCGCAAGGTGCCGTTGGCGTCCGGGTAGACCGGCTTGCCCTGCGCCTTCTTCCAGGCGACGACGGCGTCCATGTACAGCGGGACGACTCGTTCCAGGTTGCCGTCGACTTCCTTGCGGCGTTCCTCCAGCGCGAGGCCGACGTCGTGCAGGTGCACGGCCAGCTGGATGAACGGGTCGTTCGATTTGCGGAATGCGTCCGCATCCCGGCCGATCCACGCGAGGCGCTTCGCCGTGTCGCCCAGCTCCGTGCCCTTGTACAGCGGCGCCAACGCGTTTTGCGCGGGCAGCAGCGCATCGAGGCCGTGCGGCCGCGCCCTGCCGTCGATCTTGCCGTAGCGGACCAGCGCGGCCTGCCAGCGGGCCTGGTCGACACTCGGCACGAACGATTGTTCGAGGCGAGCCAGGCGCGCCTTGATGAACGAGACGTCGCGGTCCTGGAAGCCCCCTTCGCGCTGCGCGTCCGGCTTCTGCCGTTCCAGCGCCAGGCGGTACAGCGTGCGCGCGCTCTTCAGCAGGTCGCTGTGCGTCGCTTCCGCCCATGCCGTCTCCTGCTGCGTCGTCGCCATGTCGGCGGCGATGGCGGCGTCGAGGTCGGCCATCAGGTTCTTCGGGCCGCTGGCATGTTGTTTATACCAGGCGCGGAATTCGGCGTCCTGCGCATCCTTGATGGCGGCGATGTCCTTGCGCGTAAAGCCGTCCAGCAGGCCGCGCGTCTTTTTCAGCACGTTGTTCAGGCTCTTCGCCACGCTGGCGTAGCGCACCGTGTAGTCCGGGTTGCCCATCGTGGCGGCCGCGATCACCGAGAGGTCGGCCGTGATCGACCCCACCTTGGCCGGATAGTCGACGTCGCGTGCGAAGCGGATCTCGGCCGGCAGCTTGTAGCGGCTCGTGCGGCCCGGGTAGCCGGCCAGCAGGATCGGGTCGCCCGCCTTCAGGCCCGCGGCCGAGACGACGAGGAAGCTCTTCGATTTATAGGGCACGTTGTCCGGCGACGGATCGGCCGGGCGGCCGTCCCTGCCGACGTACGCGCGCAGGAAGGAAAAGTCGCCGACGTGGCGCGGGAATTCGTAGTTGTCGATGTCGCCGCCGAAGTCGCCGACGCTGTTCGCGGGCGCGTACACGAGGCGCACGTCGCGGATCAGGAGCTGCTTGATGCGGTAGTACTCGCCGCCGCGGTTGAATGCGGGGACCGCGCAGCGGTACGCCTTGTCGCTTTCGCATTCGGCGATCAGCGCCTTGATGCGCGCTTCGACCTGCTCGTGGCGCTCCCTGCCCGACGCGCCGGGCGCGAGGCCCTTGAGCACGCGGTCAGTCACGTTCTCGACCTTTTCCGTCACGTAGACGACCGTGTTCGGGCCGCCCGGCAGTTCGTCCCCGCGCGTCTTCGCGAGGAAGCCGTTGGCGATATAGTTGTGTTCCGGGGTCGAGTTGCGCTGGATCGCGCTGTAGCCGCAGTGGTGGTTCGTGACGACGAGACCATCCGGCGACACGAACGACGCCGAACACCCCGGCGTCGCGACGATGGCGCTCATCGGGTGTTTCGACAGGTCGGCGAGCCGCTCGGCCGGGATCGTGACGCCGATGCGTTTCAGCTCGGATTTCAGCTGCGGCAGCTGGTGCGGCTGCCACTGGCCCTCGTCGGCGAGCGCACCGGCGCTCGCCCCCAGCAGGGCGACGGGAAGGACGACGGATTTGAACAAGACAATCCCCGGATAGAAAAAAGCAACCACGAGTATATCGTCTGCTTGTCTTGTTCCGGAAACAAAATTGTCACGATTCGTCAACGGAGAGTATGTACAGCCCGCGTATCGGCGTCGCGCGGGCGCCACATCCCGTAAATTCCCCGTTCAGGCGTATTTACGTTTGCGCCGCCGCAGCACCGCCGCCATCCCCGCCAGCGCGGCCGCGCACAACGCCGGCGACGCCGGTTCCGGCAGGCCGATGCGCACCTCGTCCAGCGCCGGCGCGCTGTAGCCCGCCTGCCTGTTCGGGGCCGAGAACGCGAAGTAGCGCACTTCGTCGAAGCCGGCGCCGTCGACCAGGCCGAGGATCGCGCCGCGCGCCGCAGTGAAGTTGCCGCTGTCCGTGCGCAGGCCGTCGTGATACGTGGCCCAGTAGCCGTTCGGAGCCAGGTAGCCGCTGGCGGCCGCGAACTCGATCCGGTAGAAGTCCGCGCCGTCCGCGCGGCGCACGCTGACGTAGGCGTTCGTGCCCGACGTCGCCATGTAGTTGCCGGCGAACGCTGGGCTCAGGTCGGAGACGGCGTCGTAGCAGTCCGCGCCCGCGTAGCCGCAGCCGTTGTTGGCGCCGTAGCCGCCGGCGTGGAACAGCAGGCCGTCCTCGACCCAGTCGCTGGCGAGCGCCGTGTTCAGTTCGAAGTGCGCCGCGTTCGTCGTCACGCCGACGGCCGTGCCGGCGCCCAGCGTCTGCAGCACGGCGGCGCCTGCGCCCGGGGTTGCCAGTGCCTGTGCCAGCGCGAGCGCGGTCGCGCACAGCAGGCGGTTCATACAATGCATGGTGGTCTCCATCATGGGGTCGGAATCAGGTCGAGCGCGTCGTAGCCGTAGCCGGGGCTCAGGAAGCGGATGCCGCTGGAGCCGCTGATCGCGGTCAGCGTCAGCACGTTCTGGCCCACGACCAGTTCCGTGGCCGGGATGTCGAACGTGACCATCGTGTTGTTGCCGCGGTAGGTGCCGACCGTCAGCGTGCGCGACGACGGCTGCGTGGACGCCGGCGGATTCGCCGACACCCAGCCGTTCACCTGCGCCTTGGGCCGCCCGCCCGCGAAGGCGTCCGTGATGCCGACGCGCAGCCGCAGCGGCACGATCTGGCTCGCGCGCAGGTTGAAGCGCACGGTCAGCGTGCCGTTCACGTCTTTCCACTGATAAGCAGGGAAGCCCGTCGCCGGCGCCGACGTGCCGACCACGTAATCGCCCGGCGTCCACGAGGCCATGCGCACGTCGGACGGGTGCATCGTCGTCACCTTGCCGCCGTTGATGAATTCCGCCGGCGTGCCGTCCCAGTCGCCGATGCGCCAGAGCGCGGCCGCGCTGCCCGGATCGCCCGTCACGGCGACGGCGCCCGCGTCCGTCGTGGCGCCCGCGCCCACCGTCACCGTGCGCGTGTCGACGGCCAGTTCGTTCTTGTAGACCTTCATCGTATAGGTCCCGGGGATCATGCCGGCACTGGTGAAATGGCCGTCGGTCGCGTCGGCCGCGGCCCAGTACTGCGCCGTCGCGTTGGCAAAGCCGACGGTGTAGGCGAAGCGCGGATCGCGGCCCGTGATGGCGGCCCCGCTGACGGCGCCGCGCGCCTCCGGCCCCACCCAGCCCGTGAGGCCGAGGGTGCCGAGCCACGAGGTGTCCACCGGCCCCGGCGCCGCGCCGTCGTTGAACACCATCGTGTACGTGTTGAGGATCTTCGTGCGCAGCGGCTCCGTCTGGCCCTCGCCGTAGTTGATGATGTAGGTGATCTCCTGGTTCGTGGCCGTGGCCTGGTTCAGCAGGCTGCGGTAGAACGGGCCGCCGGAATTGCCCTCGTTGTTGTCGCGGACGATCCACAGGCCGGCATTCGCGCCCGTCGCACCGATATATCGCCAGTCCTTCAGGCGCATGTTCGAATAATGCTTCGAACGCGTCTCGCCGTTCGGCATGCCGAAGACGTCGCTCGCTTCGATCGCCCCGCTGGTGCCGCGCAAATCGGACGGCGCCGGTCCATTGGGCAGCCGCGCGATCGGCACGCGCACGATGAAGCGCGCGAGGTTCAGCGTATCGGGCTCGCTCGTGAAGTACGTCCCCATGTAGATCTTCGCCTCGCCGCGGCGGGCGATGTAGTAGTGCGTCAGGCCGCCCGCCTGGACGGTGACCTTGACGACGTCGCTGCCCACCGCCTCCGCGCTCACGTCGACCGCGGAGACGCCCTTGTACAGGTAGTCGAATCCGGAATTGACCTGCGTGCCGCGGCCCTGGTCCTGGTACTCGACGCCGTTGTAGACCAGCGACGCGATGTCGCCGGCCGACTGCGTGCTCACGCCGTTGTCCAGGCGCCGCACCTTGAAGACGAGGCCCGCGCCCGTGTCGATCGTGTAGAAATTCGCATCCTGCGCGAGGCCGAACGACGATGCCGTCGCGGTGCCGGCCAGCATCCGGGTGGCGCCGCCGGTGGCGGTACTGGTTGCGTCGCCGCCGCAGCCGGCGACCAGTACGCATAACGTTGAGGCGAACACGGTCCTGCGCATGTGGATGTGCATTGTCTGTCTCCTGTTTGTGAATTTTCTGTGCTGCCGGGTTTGCACATCAGTATTGATGGTCCGCGCGCAGCGGGTCAACGGGGCGGGCGCCGTCCCTCGCAAAGAATCACGCGCTTGAGCGGAGGCCGGCGGATGCGGATAGAATGACGGTCCGGCGCCGTCCGGAGATTCCTCGCCGACCATCATCATGCCCAGCTTCCTCGCACCCGTTTCCGCCCTCCTGCGCCGCCTGTCGATCGACACCTTCACCATCCTGCTGCTGTGCACCGTCGCCCTCGCGAGCGTGCTGCCGTGCGCGGGCGGGACGGCCGTCGTCCTCGGCAAGGTCACCACCATCGCCATCGGATTATTGTTTTTCCTGCACGGCGCCAAGCTGTCGCGCGAAGCGATCGTCGCCGGCATGACGCACTGGCGCCTGCACCTGCTGGTGCTCGCGTCGACCTTCGTCATGTTCCCGCTGCTGGGTCTCGCCCTGAAGCCGCTGGCGGGCAGCGTCATCACGCCCGACCTGTACGTCGGCATCCTGTTCCTGTGCACCCTGCCCTCGACCGTGCAGTCGTCGATCGCGTTCACGTCGATGGCGCGCGGGAACGTGGCGGCGGCCGTGTGCAGCGCGTCGGCGTCGAACTTCGTCGGCATCTTCGTCACGCCGCTGCTCGTGTCGACCTTGATCGTGCAGGGCGCGGCGGGCGGCTCGTCGCTGGACGCGGTGATCACCATCGTCGAGCAGCTGCTGCTGCCCTTCCTGGCCGGCCAGTTCCTGCGCCCGTGGATCGGGAAGTGGGTGGACCGCCATAAGCCGATGCTGAAGATCGTCGACCAGGGCTCGATCCTGCTGGTGGTCTACACGGCGTTTTCGGAATCCGTCAACGAGGGCCTGTGGCACAAGCTGTCGGGCGAATCGCTCGCGGGCCTCGTCGTCATCAGCTGCGTGATGCTGGCGATCGCCCTTGGCCTGGCCACGTGGACGAGCCGGCGCCTGGGCTTCAGCCGCGAGGACGAGATCACCATCGTGTTCTGCGGCTCGAAGAAAAGCCTGGCGAGTGGCGTGCCGATGGCCAAGGTGCTGTTCGCGCCGAGCGCGCTGGGCATGGTCATCCTGCCCGTGATGCTGTTCCACCAGATCCAGCTGATGGTCTGCGCGGTGCTGGCCCAGAAATGGGGCCGCGAGAAGCGTTAACACCGGGGTCAGACCCTAATGGCAGTCAGTTAAGGGTGAAAAACCGTCATTCCCGGCATTGCCGGAAATGACTCCCGCGCAGGCGGGGATCCAGGCTTTGCATCCGTAGCCCGGGAAATCGGGTTCCCGCCAAGGGGGCGCCTAGCCCGGGAACGACGAGTTTGTGGTTTAAGTGACCGGCATTAGGGTCAGAGCCCGTTTTTTGGAAATGTCTTCGAGGCCGTTGCCAGAATTTGGGGCTGACCCCGGTTTTATTTGGCGAGCGCCAGCCCGCCCCACCACACTTCAGGCAGCGCGGCAATGAGCATCATGCCGGGGCCCAGCGCCGTGATGAGCCAGCGCCGGCGC
>JBJMVU010000089.1:0-35133 GCA_045810485.1 Massilia sp.
ACACGTCCACCTGGACGGGATCCTGGACCGCATCAGGGTGCCGTTCCTCGTCACGCACGGCCAGAAGGACTCGCAGATCCCGCTGCACTGGGCCGAGCGCACGTACGAGCAACTGGTCAACAGCCCCAGGCGCGAACTGAAGGTGTTTACCGAACGCGAAGGCGGCGTGCAGCACTCCAGCTTCGACAACTCGGCCAACGCCGGCGCGTACATCGCCGACTGGGTGGCCGAAACCCTGGGCGGCCGCACCGCCCTCTGAACCACGACACGACGGAGAGAATCACATGAACATCATCGGACCCGACGCGCTGGTCTTCGGCGTGGACGACGTCGCCGCGTGCGCGCAATACCTGACCGACTACGGTCTCGAACCTGCGGGTGACGGGCGTTTCGAGGCACTGGACGGCACCGCGATCGTCCTCAGGCACCAGGACGATGCCGCGCTGCCCCCGGGCCTCGGCACGGCCAGCATGCTGCGCAAGACGGTCTACGGCGTGGCCGACGCTCAGGCGCTGGCCGCCATCGCCACGGAACTGCAACGCGACCGCGACGTCCGCACGCTGGCCGACGGCAGCATCGAGGCCGTGGACGACATGGGCTTCGTGCTCGGTTTCCAGGTGACGGTGCGCCGCCCGCTGGACCTGCCGGCGGAAGCCGTGAACGCGCCGGGCGCGCCGAACCGGCCCGTCAACCACACGGCCGTCGACGAGAACGCGCCGGCGAAACCCCGCACGCTGTCGCACGTCGTCTACTTCGTGCCGGATGCGGCGAAGGCGGAGGCGTTCTACGTGGGGCGCCTGGGCTTCGCCTGCACCGACCGCCTGCTGGGCGCGGGACCGTTCCTGAAGCCGGCCGGCACGATCGATCACCACACGCTCTTCCTGATCCAGACCCCGCCGTTCATGAAGGGCTGCGAACACTTCACGTTCCACATGGGCGGCCCGACGGAAGTCCTGCAGGCCGGCACGCGCTTTGTCAACAAGGGCTACCAGTCGTTCTGGGGCCCGGGCCGCCACAAGATGGGCTCGAACTGGTTCTGGTACTTCAACAGCCCGCTCGGCTGCCACGTCGAGTACGACGCCGACATGGACCTGCACGACGACCAGTGGACGGCGCGTGCGATTCCGATGAGCGCCGACGCCTCGCAGCTGTTCCTGTTCCAGCAGCGCGACAAATGGGCGCCGGGCGGCCCGCCGCCGGGCGCCGCGGGTGCGGGGGAGAGGCACTGACGCGTTCCGGCGCCGCGTCGGCGACAACGGGATCCACCTACGGAAGACATGACATGGCAGCGCCAGTCGACAAGGTTCCGATCATCGGCGGCGGCTGTTCCGGCATGGCCACCGCCATCGAACAGCGGGTCGTGCGCGTCTGAGTTCCACCGTGTCTCTTCGCCGGTGCGTTGCGCTCGTGCGCCCGCACCGGATTTTTTTTGCCGGGTACGCCAGGCGCCGGTATTTGTCGTACCAATAGCAGCTATTCAAACAATCAGCGGATACGCATCGTCTTTTGCTTGGGTAAATCGCAAAACATTATTATCCTGAGTCTGGTTCCGGAGCCTGCGTAAGACAGGAGGCGGCGCTTCGCCGCAGCAATGACAAGGAGACTTACCAGATGCGCAGCACTTCCACGCGGCCGCCCGCTTCGGCCGCGGCCCCTTCCCACAAACGCGAAGCCGACTGGCGCCAGGGCTGGATCCTCGTAATCTCCGGCTTCCTGCCGGTCATGGCCATCATCGCGCTGGCGCCGACGTTGCCGACGCTGCTTGGGCACTTCCGCGACGTGCCGAACCCGGCCTTGATGGTCCCGCTCCTGATCACCGCGCCCAGCGCCTGCATCGCCCTGCTGGCGCCGGGCGCGGGCGCGATCGCGGACCGCTTCGGGCGCCGTCCGCTGCTGCTGTGGTCGATGGCCTTCTACGCTGCCGGCGGACTGGTCCCGTTCGCGATCGATAATTTCTGGGCCGTGGTGGCGGGGCGGGTCGTGATCGGCATCGGCGAAGCGGGCGTGCTGACCGTCGTGAACACGCTGCTGGCCGATTATTTCGAAGAGGAGGCGCGCCACCGCTGGCTGATGCTGCAGGGTGTGGTCGGTTCCGTGCTCGGCACGCTGACCATCGCCAGCTCGGGCTTCCTGGCGGCCCAGGGCTGGCAGTGGCCGTTCCTCGTCTACGCCGTCGCGCTGCCGATCCTGCTGGCCAGCCTGGCGTTCCTGTTCGAGCCCGAGTCGCGCCACAGGCAGGGACAGCCGGGCCAGGCCAACGCCGCCACGCCGTTCCCGTATGCGATCGCCTTCATGGTCGCGGGCGTGACCGTCTTGCTGTCTACGATTTACTATGTCCAGGTCATCAATTTCTCCGTGCTGCTGAAGGACCTGGGCGTCGCCGATCCGCAAAAGATCGGCCTGTCCATGGCCATCCCGAGCATCGGGGTGCCGCTTGGCGCGATCGTGTTCAAGCTGACCACGCGCTACGGCGCGGGCGCCCAGATCGGCCTGGTCTTTCTCGGCTATGCGATCGGCCTGTCCGGCATCGGCCTCGCGCCAAACTACCAGGTCGCGCTGGCCTTCGCGTTTATCCAGCAGCTGGCCAATGGCATCATCGTGCCGGCGCTGATCGCCTGGGCACAGAGCAAATTCTCGTTCGAGCACCGCGGCCGCGGCATGGGCTGGTGGGCAAGCTCCTTCTTCGCGGCCCAGTTCCTGTCGCCGGCCGTCGTCAACCTGATGCGCGGGTCCGTCGGCAACCTGCAGGGCGCGTTCCTGGCATTCGGCCTGATCTCGGCGGCCTGCGCCGTGGGCGCGGGCCTGCTGCGCGTGCGTGCCGGGCGTCTGGCGCGTCCGCAACCGGGACTCTAGACACCATGCTGACGGTCCTGCCTTTGGTTGAATCGAACATGGCGTTCCAGATCACGATCCTGCTCGCCGGCGTGGCGACCTTCTGTGCCGCAGTACTGTCACGTGCGAATCCGCTGTGTATCTGGCTCGAGTGGGTGGGCGTCTGTTCCGACGACGGCGACGATCAGCCGAACCGTGCGCACGTCAATCATGAAGAATAGGGAAATGCGTTATCAAAAAAGATTCGCCGGACTGCTGGCCGGCGCCGCACTGCTGGTCGCGCCGATGCAGGCCTTTGCCCGCGATGCATCCGCACCGCTGCCGAGACTGGAAACGCGCGGCCAGGCCATGCAGTTGATGGTCGACGGGAAGCCATGGATCGCGCTGGGCGGCGAGGTCCACAATTCGAGCCCGTCGACCAGCCGCGCCATGGCCCCGTTGTTCGACAAACTGGCGAAGATGCACCTGAATACCGTCGTCACGCCGGTCTACTGGGAACGCATGGAACCCGGGGAGGGCCGTTTCGACTTCACCCTCGTGGACGATCAGATCCGCCAGGCGCGCAAGCATGGCATGCGCCTCGTGCTGCTGTGGTTCGGGACCGTCAAGAACGCCAAGTCGACCTACGCGCCCGAGTGGGTGCGCGCCGACCTGAAACGTTTTCCGCGCGCGGTCACGCGTCCATCGACGCTGCCGTTCGCGCAGGGCGAGAAGCCGGTCAGCCTGTTTGGCGGCGCGATTGGGGCGGCGGATGCGGCGGCCTTCGCGCGTCTGGCGGCTCACCTTGCCGCGACCGATCCCCAGCATACGGTCATCGCGATCCAGGTCGAAAACGAGGCCGGCCTGCTGGGTGACAGCCGCGACCGTTCGCCGGCCGCGGAAGCGGCGTGGAACGCGCCCGTTCCGGCGGCACTGCTGGACTCTCTGGACAGGAACAAGGGTAGTCTCGCCCCGACGCTCGACCTGCTGTGGCGTCGCCACGGCAGCAAGCGCGCCGGCACGTGGGCCGAGGTGTTCGGCACCGACTGGCAGGCCGACGAGGTGTTCATGGCGTGGACCGTCAGCCGCTTCATCGACAGCGTCGCCGCCGCGGGCAAGGCGAAGCTGGCGCTGCCGATGTACACGAACGCCTGGCTCGGCCCGCAAAAAGAAGGGGACATCGCCGGCACCTACCCGTCGGGCGCCCCGGTTCCGCGCGTGTTCGACGTCTGGCAGGCCGGCGCGCCGCACCTCGACCTGCTCGCGCCCGACGTCTACGTCGACGATTTCAACGGCTGGGCGGCGGCCTACCGCCGACCGCGGAATCCGCTGTTCGTCCCCGAAGCCCGATTCATCGTCGGCAACCTGTTCGAAGCGCTGGGCCGGCACCAGGCGATCGGTTTCTCGCCATTCGGCATCGAAGACGGCCTCCCGGACAACCAGATCGCCGAAGCCTATGCGTTGTTGACGCCGATGTTGCCGCAGTTGGCGCAGGCCCAGGCGGCGGGCGCCGTGCGTGGCTGGGCGCTGGCGCCGGGCGAACGGCAGAGCGCGGATTTCGGCAACTACACCGTCACCGTGCGCGGCCAGCGTGAAGCCTTGCACAAGATGCTGCTCTACATGGGCGTTCCCGCGCCGGCCCCGGCGCCGGAGCGCAAGCCCCAGCTCAACGGCTGGGGCGCGCCCGAGCTGACCGATACTCGCCCGACCGGCTTTCTTCTCCAGCTCGGTCCCGACGAATTCCTGGCCGTCGGCAAGGATCTCGAGACCACGTTCGCGGCGAAGGACCGGCCGGACCAGCCGGTCGAGCTGGCGCGTACCGAGGAAGGCCGTTACGTCGACGGCCGCTGGGTCGCGGGACGCGTCCTGAACGGCGACGAACGCCTGAACCTCCTCCCGCCGGACAGTCTTGGCATGGTGCGCATCAAGCTGTTGCGTCCACGCTGACGTTCACTTTCCATGAACAGCTTGCGCTCGCAACTCGCCGGCATGATCCTTGTCGCACTGCCGCTTTGCGGCGCGTGCGCGCCTGTGCAGACGTCCGCGGTTGGGGTATTCAAGGGCAGTTGGGCAGGGCCGCCCGTGCAACGGCTGCCGGGCCCCGGACCGGCGCCGGGCGAATCGATCGAACATTACTTCGCGCACCTGAAGACCGGCCCGCGTACGCCGGCGAGGAAGCACGTGCTGGTGCTCGGCGGCGCCAGGAAATTCCAGCACGATTCCATTTCGACGGCAATGGCCAGCGTGCTCGCCTGGGGCGAAGCGACAGGCGCGTGGGACGCGGAGCTGCGCACCGATTTCGCGCTCGTCCGTGACCTGGGCGGCGAGCCGATGAACGCGGGCTTCCAGCCGAAGGGCCTGCGCGACTTCGATGCCATCGTCATCGCCAGCGCGGACGGCGAATGGGGGCTGGGCCCGGAACAGAAACGTGCGCTGCTGGAATTCGTCCGCGCCGGCAAGGGCCTCGTCGTCATGCATGCGGGGATCGATGCGAACCATGGGTGGCGCGACTACATCGACATGGTCGGCGCCGAGCAGGTCGGACATCCGTACAACACCGTGGAGCAGCCGATCCATCCCTTCACGTTGCTGAACGAAGGCGGGGATGGCGCGCCCACGCGCTTCCTGCCGCACCGGTTCGTCAAGCAGGACGAGTTGTACACCCTGCGCAACTGGACGCGGTCCGATATCGATGTCCTGCTGCGCATCGACGACGCCACGGTGGACGACGTCGGCGACGAGGCGCCGCCGGATCGGGATCTACCGGTCGCCTGGATCAAGACGTATGGAAAAGGTCGGGTGTTTGCCTCCACCCTCGGCCATACCCGCGAAGCCTACAAGGATCCGGACATCGCGCGGATGTACACGCTCGCCATCGAATGGGCGCTCGGCCTGGTGGACGGCCCCGTCGTGCCGCATCCGAAGCGCGCCGGCCCATGAAGGGCGCGGCGTGAACGTCCAGAGCATGCGCTTCAACCGTCTCGACCTGAACCTGCTGATCGGGCTGGACGTGCTGCTCGCGGAATGCAACATCACCCGGGCCGCGCGCCGCCTTTGCCTGAGCCAGTCGGCCGCCAGTGGCATCCTCGCGCGCCTGCGCGAGTACTTCGGCGACGAGCTGCTCGTGCAGTCCGGCCGGCGCATGGCGCCCACGCCGCTGGCGCTGTCGCTGATGGAGCCGGTGCGCGACATTCTCCTGAAGATCGAGCGGACGGTGGAAACGGCGGCCGAGTTCCGGCCCGACGCCGCCTGCCGGCATTTCCGCGTCGTGGCGTCGGACTACGTCGGTTCCGTTGTGCTGACGGCGCTGAGCGCGCGGATCTGTGCCGTGGCGCCCGGCGTGACCCTGGAGATCCTGCAGCCGAACGAGCACTCGATGGTCCAGATGGAGCGCGGCGAGATCGACCTCCTGCTCATGCCGGAGCGCTATCTGGCGCGCACGTATCCGTCGGAGGCGCTGTTCTCCGATCGCTTCGCCTGCATCGTCTGGAACGGTAACGCCCACGTCGGCACGACGCTGGGACAGGACGACTACCTGCGCCTCGGCCATGTGGCCACGTCGTTCGGCTCGCACCGGCAGGTCGCGTTCGAAGAGGCCCACTTCAAGAGTATCGGCCTGTCGCGCCGCATCGAAGTCGTGTGCGCCACCTTCAACCTGCTGCCGCAATTCGTGGTCGGCACCGCGCGTATCGCCACCCTGCCGCGCCGGCTGGCGGTGCAGCTGGCGCGTCACTATCCGGTGCGCGTGGTCGAGCCGCCGCTGGCGATACCCGGGATCGTCGAATGCATGCAGTGGCATCCGTCGACCCAGCACGATGCGCCCCATGTCTGGCTGCGTTCGATGCTGCGCCAGGCCGCTCCGGCCGGCGCGCACGACGACTACCTTGCGACGCCGTCCACGCAGCCGGAGGCCGGCGCCGAGAGCAACCGGACCGGGCCCATCATGCCGGACGCCCGTAGCGGCGCGCTGGCGGCGTAGATGCCGCTGGCCCGGGTGACCTTGACGGCGCCCGGCTGGGCATCCCCGATCAGGCGGTTGACCCACAGATTGGTCACCTCGATGTCGAGCCGGTTCGCGCCGGGACGCAGCCTGCCGCGCAGGTCGAAGCGGTAGGGCGGCTTCCAGGCGATGCCGAGCGGCTGGCCGTTGAGGCTCACACGGGCCAGGTCGCGCACGTCGCCCAGGTCGAGAATCGCCCGCGCCGGCAGCGGGCCGTCCACGTGGAAGGTCTTGCGGTAGGTCGCCGTGCCCGAGAAATAGCGCACGCCCGGGATGTCGCTCGCGTTCCAGGGCGCGAGGCGATCGAGTGCGAGCACGCCCTCGGGTGCGCCGCGGCCCGCTTCGAAGGCGAGGTCCCATGTCCCGTCCAGCGGCTTCCACGGCGCCGGCACCGCGGGGCCGTCCTGCAGGCCCGGCGTGGCGCCGTCGCGCGGGAATACGACGAACAGCGATTCGCCGGCGTCCAGGCGCAGCGGCACGCGCGTGCCGCCGGGCGCGCGCGCATGGCCGGCCGCGGCGACGCAGGCGCTGTCCGGATGCCAGATCTCGGGCGCGCCGTGCGCGTCGCGGAACAGCGCGTCGAGCGCGCGCGGTTCGTCGCCCGTGTTCGCGACGAAATACAGTTCATGGGTCGGGGTGTGGCGCTGGATCGTCATGACGCCGTCCGCGCGCCCGTCCAGCCGCGATGCCGGCTGCACGCCGAGGTGCGCCAGTCCGACCCGCAGGTCGCCCTTGCCGTCGACCGTGCCGCGGCCCACGCGGCGCGTGCCCGGCAGGCTGCCGGCAGGCCCCCACAACCGGTCCGCCAGGCGGGCGAACTCGGCCGGCGCGTCGGCCAGGCTGGGCGAGCCGGCCGGGCGCCGTCCGATCACGGTCGCGCCCGCTTCCACGAGGGCCGCGATCCGGCGCAGCGTCGCCAGCGTCATGCGGCCGCTGGAGCCGCCCAGGTAGAGCACGCGGTACTGTGCCCCGCCGCGGGTGACGAGCCGGCCGTCCGCCACGTGCAGCTGATGCTGCAGCACGTCCGGATTGACGTAGTCGAAGCCGTAGCCGGCCGGCACGTCGCGGTTCGGCGCCGCGCCGAACAGGCCCGTGACCGGCGCGTCCTCGCCGTAGAAGTAGGCGACGTCGGCCACGTTGCGGCCCTGCTGCAGCAGGAATGACGTGCGCGCCAGGTAGTCGATCCACGGCCGGGCCGCCTCGGCCCAGGTCTCGTGGCGCGAGAAATACTGGCCGAGGAAGGGCGCGAGCGTCATGCCCGGCGTGACGCCGTCCTGCGGCTGGTGCGCGGAGGTGTGCACGACGATGCGGTTGACGCCGAGGGCGAACTCGATGTCGGCCGTCTTCTTGAGGTCGCGCGGGGCGAACGCCCAGGGCTGGCCGAACGCGGTCATCGATTCCGCCGCCACCAGGTTGCCGCCGCGGACGTGCGCCACGGAGGCCGCGCCCTGCAGGTCGGCGACGAACGTCGGGCGCGGTTGTCCGCCCGGCGGGACCGTCCACATCGCGCCCATCGGGATGTCCGCGTGGGCGCGCATGTCCAGGTCGTCGCCCAGCTGCGGGCGGTTGTCCTCGAGCGCCTCGCCGTAGACGGTGAGGCCGGCCGCGCGCGCGCGTCGCGCCACCGTCGCGTAATGGCCGTCCGCGTAGAGGTCCGCGATGGTGCGCCGCAGGTCCCACAGGAAGCGGTCGCTGGCCGCGCCGTCGTCGACGATCCGGCCCGTCAGCACCGGCAGCCATCGCAGCGGCGAGTAGCCGCGCCGCGCCGCGAAGGCGTCCTGCATGCCGTCGGTCCAGTTCTGGAAGCCGGATTCGATGCTGTCGTTCAGCAGCGCACGCACGCCGTGGCGGCCCATCAAGCCAGGGCCGACCGCCGCGCGCACCCGTCCGAGATACGTGTCCATGTAGCGCGCAACATGGCTGGCGTTCAGCTTGTCCACTTCGAGCCCTGTGCCTTCGACCGGCGCCGGCGCGTTTTCCTTGCCGGTCAGGCTGTAACCGAAACGCAACACGGTCCAGCGTCCCGGTGGTGCGATCCAGTCCAGGCTGCCGTCCGGACGCAGCCGGGAGGTCAGGTCGACGACGTCGCGCAGCGGTACGCCGGATGCGTCCGGCGGGGTATCGAGCGCGTAATAGTCGCGGGCGGCCGCGAATCCGGCCTTTTCTTCCACCCGGTGCACGCGCGGCCGCGTGTGCAGCACGACTTCGGACACGGGGAAGGCGCGCGCGGGCTGGCCGAAGGGCGGCAGCAGTACGCCCGCGGCCGCCGGCGGGGCGCCGCCGTCCGCGCCCGCTGTCAGCAGCACGCGCCACCACCGGGCGGTGTGCGGAGCGAAGTCCACGGTCTGGCGCGGGGCCGTCGAGAGCGGGACGGCCGAGACGTCGGTGTAGTGTTCGCCATCCTCGCTGGCCTGCAGGACGACGTCGGGCAACGGCGGCGCGCCGAAGCCATGGAGCGCCGGCAGCGCCAGGGTCAAGGCATGAAACGACGTTGCTTGACCGTAGTCGAGGTCGATCCAGGTGCGGCCGTCCGCAGCAAGCGGCAGTTGGACCGGGGCGGCGAGGCGCCCATCGGACAGCGCCTGGCCGACGTCCTCGCCCGCGCGCGTGCGCACGCGCCGTGCGACGGGCGCGGGCGCCTCCGCAGGCAGGGCGAGCACGGCGATGTCACGGTACCAGCACGGGGCGGGGCGGGCGCCGGCCAGGTCCTGGAAGGGCCCCGCCACCGACGGCGGCGCCGGCAACGGTGGCGCCGCGCCGCCGCCTTCGACCGTGGTCTCGCTCCATACGATTTTCTTCATCGCCTGCGCCGGCGCGACCCATGGCCCGCCGGTCAGGCTCCAGCCCGGCGAACTGGCGATGCCGAATTCCAGGCCGAGCCGCTCCGCCTCGGCGGCGGCGAGGCGCAGGTTCGCCTGCCAGGCCGGGCTGCCGTACAGGGCGCGTTCCGTCACCACTTGCGGCGTCTCCAGGCTGGCGTCGATCTGTTGCAGGCCGCCCAGGCCCGCGCGCTTCATCCATGCCAGGTCTTGCCGGATGCCGTCCGCGCTGACATTCCCGTCCATCCAGTGCCACCAGGTGCGCGGGCGCGCCGCGTCCGGCGGGTTCGCAAAACCGGCGGCCAGCGGCGTGGCGGGGGCGGCGGTGCAGGGCAGCGCAGCGAACAGGGAGGCTAGCAACAGGCTGAGGGTTTTGAGGCGCATGTCCGGAGGGCGAAAGTCAGGTCGGGCAATTATAGGCATGCGGCCCGGACACAACCCAACCCTGATTCCCGATACCTGACCATTCGTCCGACCGATGGATCGGCCGCGCGCGTAAACGACGCGGTCCCTGTGGTCGCCTGCTGCCAGCGCAGGCGGGGCTGCCAGGGGATCGCGTCCGGGCATTCACGCTTTGGATAGCACCTATAAATAAAATCACGAGCCGAGTGACTTGCCTGCGGATATGCTTCTGGACACAAACGCTTCGCTGCCGTGTTCATCGAGCCCCGGTTCGATGGATCCTGA
The DNA here is from genome assembly GCA_045810485.1 of Massilia sp. Taxonomy (GTDB): domain Bacteria; phylum Pseudomonadota; class Gammaproteobacteria; order Burkholderiales; family Burkholderiaceae_D; genus Telluria. The sequence continues at coordinate 10,318 of JBJMVU010000089.1, forward strand.
ACGGCGCCATATAACGAGAAACGCCGTCCCGCCGGGACGCAATTGGAGATGACATGCAATACAAACGAATCCTGGAATGCCTGCTGGCCAGCGGCGCCCTGCTGATGTCGGCCAACACGGCCTTCGCACAGGTCGCGCCACAGCCCGCCGACGTCGCCCCCGCGGACGGCAAGAAGGCCGAGGCGGCAGCCAAGGCCGACGCCAACATCGTGGTCGTGACCGCGAACCGCGTCCGTTCGAACGCCCAGACCACGGCGGTGGCGCTGAACGTCTACAACGGCGCGGCGCTGGCCGACGCCGGCGTCAGCAACGTGCAGGCGCTGCAGGCCATCGACTCCAGCGTCAACGTCACCAGCAACAACGGCGCCGCCTACGTCGCGGTGCGCGGCATCGCGTCGACCGACACCACCGAGACCGGCGACCCGGCCGTGCCGATCGGCCGCGACGGTTTCTTCACCAACCGCTCGTTCGGCATCGCGTCGTCGATGTACGACATCGAGCGCATCGAGGTGCTGAAAGGTCCGCAGGGTACGCTGTTCGGGCGTAACTCGACCGGCGGCCTGATCAACGTCATCACCGCCAAGCCGCGCGAAGAGTTCGGCGGCTACGTGAGTGCGGACGTCGGCAACTACAACACCGTGAACCTGGAAGGCGCCGTGAACGTGCCGGTCAGCGACAAGGTGCAGCTGCGCTTCTCCGGCGTCGAACGCCACCACACGGGCTACCGCAACCTGACCGGCGTGAACCTGCGCGGCGACGACGAGGGCAACAAGTCCGGCCGCCTGCAGGTGGCGTTCCAGCCGTTCGCCGGCTTCCAGGGACTGCTGTCGTACCAGAAGGACAAGACCGATGCGGTCGGCGACGTGGCCAAGATCATGCCCCTCGGCTCGCTGGCGCCGATCGGCGACGCCAGGACCTTCCCCGGCTATGCGCCGACCCTGACCAAGATCGACGGCCACCGCACCCGCTGGGAATTCAGCTACGACCGCCTGCCGTGGGACCTGACGCTGACGTATGCCGGCGGCTACGACTCGCAGGAATGCCATCACCGGACCGACGCCACCGGCCCCGCCTATCCGGCCACGCGCCAGTTCATCCAGAGCGAGCAGCCGGATACGCGCAACCACGAGATCCGCATCTCGACGCCGCTGAAGGGGCGTGTCACCGCGCAGGCCGGCTACTTCTACTTCACCGAACGGAACCTGATCGACAGCGGCGTGTTCAACCTGGCAATGAACCCGGGCATTCCCATCGATTTCTCGAACAACTACGGCATCAAGTTCGACTACGTCATCCGCACGAAAACCCAGGGCCTGTTCTCGCAGGTGGGCTGGAACGTGACGCCGGACCTGAAGCTGACCGTCGGCGCCCGCTACTCGCGCGACGAGAAAGAACGTGTCGGCCAGTCGCGCCTGCTGCTGGGCGCGCTGGTCAGCCCGTTCATCCCGGTGCCGGCCTTCACCGTGCCGGGCGACGGCCACGTGAAGGAATCGAAGCCGACCTGGCAGGTGGGCCTGGACTATACGCTCACGCCGCAGAACTTCCTGTACACGAAATACGCCACCGGCTACAAGTCGGGCGGTTTCAACTCGAACGGCAGTGCGGCGTCGTTGCCCTACGCGGCCGAGACGGTCAAGTCCTTCGAAGTCGGCAGCAAGAACCAGTTTTGGAACCGCCAGCTCAAGTTCAACGCGTCGCTGTTCTACATGGACTACCAGAATTACCAGGCGTCGCAGTCCTCCGACGCGCTGAGCAGCGGCACCGGCGTGTTCAACGTCGGCAAGGCCACCATCAAGGGCATCGAGACGGAAGTGGTGGCGACCGTGCCCGACGTCGCACGCTTCGACGTCAACGCCACGCTGCTGAACACGAAGTTTGGCGAAGGCATCGTCGTCAGCGACGGCGCCAGCCCGGCGCAGCCGCACGACATCGGCGGTCACCGCCTGCCGAACGCCCCGGCGTTCGTGCTGACGGCGGGCGCGCAGCGCAGCTTCGACGTCGCCGGTGGTGAACTGACGGCGCGCCTGTCGGCCAAGTATTCGACCGAGTACTTCTATTCCGTGTTCAACAACCCGGATGAGCGCCAGGGGTCCTACACCACGGTGAACGCGCTGCTGAAATACCGTCGCGAGGGCAGCAACTGGGAAGTCCAGGGCTATGCCAACAACCTGACCGACCGGGTGGTGCTGGCGAATGCGCAGCACAACTACACGGGCCAGGTGAACACGATCCAGTTCCAGCCGCCGCGTACCTACGGCGTGCGCGTGCGCTACGATTTCTGATGGCGATGCTGAAGCGATTCCGGTATCTGTCGCTGCCTCTTGTTCTCGCCGCTCACCCGGCGAGCGCCGCGCCGGCCCGGGTCTGCGAGCTTCCGGGTATCGACCTGCCGGCACCCGCGGCGACCGGTGCGGCGACCGAAAGCTGGGGCTACGATGGCGCTACGCTTTTCATCCGGAATGTCAGCCAGCCCACGTTGACGCCGGTCCTTCCGACAGAAGGAACGGCAACGGGGGCGGCGGTGATCGTCGCGCCCGGAGGCGGCTTCTTCGGTCTGGCGATCGACAAGGAAGGCTGCCAGGTCGCGCATTGGCTGGCCCACCGGGGCATTGCCGCCTTCGTGCTGAAGTATCGGTTGCGCGCTACGCCCGGCCCGGAAGACCAGTTCAAGGCCGAGCTGGGCCGACTGCTGCGCGGCGAGAAGGTCAGCTTCTCCCTGCCTGAAGACACGACCCCGGAAGCCGAAGCCGACGGGGTTGCCGCCTTGAGACACGTCCGCAGTCACGCGAGTCGCTACCGGATCGATCCGGCCCGCGTCGGCTTCATGGGGTTTTCTGCAGGCGGATTTCTCACGCGCACGATGGTTGCCAGGGGCGGCCACGACGTGCCCGCTTTCGCGGCGCCGATCTATCCGAATATGGGGCCGCTCGTCGTGCCGGGCAATGCCCCGCCGATGTTTGTCGCCATCGGCGCGCATGACTTCCTGTTGAAAGGGCCGGGTTTTCCCTTGGTCGACAGCTACCGCGCCGCCGGCAAGCCGATCGAATTCCACTTCCTTTCGGACGACGAACATGGATTCGGCACGGGCGTCAAAGGCAGGACCAGCGAAGGGTGGCTCGATCTGCTATACCGATGGATAGCGATGCGCGGCTTTCTTGCCGACGGCGCCGCACGACAAACACAATAATTGAAAGCGACTCCATGTTGAATCGACGTACCTTCCTTGGCGCCGTCGCCGCGGCAACCGCAGGCGCTGTCACGCTGCCCACTTCCGCGCGCGCCGCGGCCGTCAACCCCAGGTTCCCCACCGGCTTCCTGTGGGGCGCCGCCACGGCCGCCTACCAGGTCGAGGGCAACAACGTCGGCAGCGACGTCTGGGCGATGGAGCACGCCCGTCCGACGGTCTACATGGAACCGTCGGGCGACGCCGCCAACAGCTTCGCGCTGTGGCCCGTCGACCTCGATCTCGTGAAGAGCCTCGGCCTGAACAGCTACCGCTTCAGCCTGGAGTGGGGGCGCATCGAACCGGCCAAGGGCGAATTCTCGGTCGCGATGCTGGATCATTACAAGGCGATGATCGCCGGCTGCCGGGCCCGCGGCCTCGTGCCGGTGGTGACGTTCAACCACTTCACGACACCTGTCTGGTTCGCGGCGCAGGGCGGATGGGCCAACCCCGAGGCGCCTGCGCTGTTCGGCCGCTATTGCGAACGCGCCGCGCGCCACCTGGCCGCCGGCATCGGGTACGCGACCACGCTCAACGAACCGAACCTGACGGGCGTGCTCGACCTCGTCCTGCCCGGCGACATCGGCAAGCGCCTGCTCGGCGACGACCGCAAGATGCAGGAAGCGGCGGCGCGCGCGCATGGCGTGGCGCGCTTCCTGCCCGGTAATCCGCTGTACGTCGCCGATCCGCAGGTCGTGCAGAAGCACCTGCTGGCCGGCCACAAGGCGGGCCGCGACGCGATCAAGTCGGTGCGCGCCGACCTGCCCGTCGGCGTCAGCCTGGCCATCATCGACGACCAGGGCGCGGGCGCGCACAGCCTGCGCGACGCGATGCGCGAGAAGCTGTATGGCGCCTGGCTGGAAGCGGCGCGCGGCGACGACTTCGTCGGCGTGCAGAACTACGAACGCACGATCTGGGACGACAAGGGCCGACTGCCGCCACCAAAGGGCGCTGAGACGAACGACGCGGGCGCCGAGATCTACCCGCCGTCGCTCGCCGACGTGGTCCGGTATGCGCACGAAGTCAGCCGCGTGCCCGTGATGGTCACGGAGCACGGCGTGAACGCGGCCGACGACCGCAAGCGCGAACGCCTGATCCCGGCGGCGCTCGCGGAACTCAAGCGCGCGATCGACGACGGCGTGCCTGTACTCGGCTATATGCACTGGTCGCTGATCGACAACTACGAGTGGGTGTTCGGCTACGGGCCGAAGTTCGGCCTGTGTACGCTGGACCGCAACACCTTCAAGCGGACGCCCAAGCCCAGCGCCACGGTGCTGGGGGCGATCGCGCAACGCAATGCGCTTTGAACGCGGCATCCTTGCCCGCGCAGCGCCGGCCCCGCGCCGGCGTTTTTTTTCACCGCCATTCAGGACCACGATGATGACAACATCCAGACCGACCGTCGGCAGGTTAGCGAGGCTGGTCCTCGCCGTGTCCCTGTGCGCCGCCACGACGGCCGGTGCGCAGGTCGCCTACCAGAACCCCGTGCTGCCGGGCTTCTATTCCGATCCCAGCGTGTGCCGGGTCGGCAAGGACTACTACATGGTCCACAGCAGCTTCGGCTACTTCCCCGGTGTGCCGATCTTCCATAGCACGAACCTGGTGAACTGGGAACAGATCGGCCACGTGCTGACGCGGCCGGAGCAGGTCCCGCTGCGGAAATCGGCTGTCACGCTCGGCATCTTCGCGCCGACCCTGCGCTGCCATGACGGCGTGTACTACATGATCACTACGAACATCACGGACAAGGGCAACTTCTACGTGACCGCCACCGATCCCCGGGGGCCGTGGTCCGATCCGGTCTGGATCGACATGCCCGGCATCGACCCCAGCCTGTTCTTCGACGACGACGGCAAGGTCTACGTGACGTCGACCGTGAACTGGGGCCCGGACATCCACGAGGGCATCCATCTGGCGCAGATCGACATCCGCACTGGCAAGCTGCTCACGACGCCCAGGAACGTCTGGGCCGGCACCGGCGGGCGCTATCCCGAGGGGCCGCACCTGTACAAGAAGGATGGCTGGTACTACCTGATGATCGCGGAAGGCGGCACGCAGTTCGGCCACAAGGAAACGATCGCGCGCAGCCGCCGCATCGACGGTCCGTACAGCGGCGCTCCGGGCAATCCCATCATGACCCATGCGGACATGAACGCCGAGACCAGCACCATCCAGGGGCTCGGCCACGGCGACCTGGTGCAGACGCAGGATGGCGCCTGGTTCATGCTGGCGCACGCGTTCCGCCAGCACGACGACCACCAGATCCTCGGCCGCGAGACCTTCCTGGCCCCGGTACGCTGGGACAAGGACGCCTGGCCCGTCGTCAACGCCAACGGCACGGTGAGCGAGCGCATGGAAGCGCCCGCGCTGCCGGGGGCCGTCGTGAAGCAGGACGCGGCGCGCGCCGAGGACTTTTCCGGCAAGCGGCTCGGTTTCGAATGGAACTACCTGCACAACCCGCGCGCCGACCGCTATTCGCTGGCGGAGCGGCCCGGCTTCCTGCGCCTGCACGGGACGGCGGCCACGCTGGCCGACGTCGACGGCGTGACCTTCGTGGGACGCCGCCAGCAGCATGTCGACTTCGACGCCAGCACGACGCTCGACTTCGCGCCGCGCGCCGACGGCGAGGAAGCGGGCCTCGCGCTGTTCAAGGACGACAGGCATCACTATGTGCTGGCCGTGACGCGGCAGGGCGGACAACGTGTCGCCGTGCTGCGCATCCGGCTGGGACTGATCGGCACGGTCCTGCGCACGGTCCCGCTGGCGGACGGTCCGGTCACGTTGCGGGTCGGCGGCAACAAGGACCGCTACGCGTTCGCCCTCCGCCAGGGCGGCGGCGCCTGGACCAGCGCGGGCGAGGCGGATACCCGCTACCTGAGCTCCGTGACGGCCGGCGGCTTCACCGGCGTCTACATCGGCCTGTACGCCACCGCGAACGGCCAGGCCGGCCCGACGCCGGCCGATTTCGACGGGTTCACGTACCGCCCGGCACCCTGACGTCGCGTGTCGTGCCGCCGGCCCCCGCGTTCGGGCGGCCGGCGGCATGGCGTCGTCGCATCCTCCCTCTTCAATTCGCGGCAAGCGTGAAATACCGCTTGCATTCCATCGGCGCGCTGGCATAATCCACGACAGAATACGAATGCGTATTCTGATTCGATAAACGGGCTGTCCAGCCCAAGGAGACCGTAAACATGCTTGAACGAACCCTTTTCCAAAGTACCGGTTTCAGAAACACAGGCCCCGAGGGGGCCCGCGACGGCTTCGAGTTCCGCCTGCGCCTGCCGTCGTATCGCGGCTTGCGCGCCAGCCTGGTCGACGGCGTCGATGTCGCCGTCGACGGCGAGGAATTCGGCCACGAGGCGAACCGCTACCTGATCGGGGGCGCCGAACTCACGCTCGCCACGTTGCGCGAAGCCGCCGACGTCCGCTGGCCGATGGACGAGGCCGGCATCGTCCGTGTTGCGAAGGCCGGCGGCCTCGCGCCGGGCGTGCACGAGGTGACGGTGCGCGTGCGCGTGCGCCAGTCGTACATCCCGATCGAATTCCAGCCCTCGGTCATCGTCGAAACCCGTCACGCCACGGTGGTGCGGCCATGAGCGCCTTCAAGTACGGTGTCTCCCTGTACAGCTTCACCGACGACCTCGGGACCGTGATGGGCCTGGAGGATGCGTTCGATGCGATCGCCGACCTGGGCGCGACCGGTATCGAGATCCTGGGGGAAGGGCATGTCAAGGGCTACCCGGAACCGACGACGGCGTGGATCGACAACTGGTTCGCGCTGCTCGAGAAATACAGGCTGGAGCCGACCAACTACGGCGCATGGATCGATACGCGCCTGCGTCCCGGGCGCACGCTGACGGCGCGGGAGGGCGCGGACGACCTGGCGCGCGACCTGCGGCTCGCGGCGCGCCTGGGCTTTCGCTACGTGCGTCCGAAGATCGGCGTCGTGTCGTTCGACCTCGTGCCCGACCCGATCTGGGAAGAGGCCATCGAGCGCTGCCTCGACCTCGCGCACGACCTCGACATCGTCATCTGCCCGGAAATTCACGCGCCCACGCCGATCCGGCATCCGGTCGTCGAGTCGTACATCGAATTCATCGAGCGCACGAAGACGAAGCATTTCGGCCTGTTGATCGACACCGGCATCTTCCAGGACCGGCCGCTGCCGTATTTCCCGGGCGAGACGCCGGAGATGCGGCGCGACTTCCTCAACGGGATCAAGGTGCCGCCCGCGGACTTCCTCTCGATCGCGCAATACGTCGTCTTCATCCAGGCCAAGTTCCACGCGATCGACGAGTCCCTCGTGGACGCCAACATCCCCTGGGCGTCCGTCGTTCCGATGCTGAAGCAGGCCGGCTACAGCGGCTACCTGTCGTCCGAATACGAGGGCGACCGCGCCCCGTGGCGCTCGGTGGAACAGGTGCGGCGCCAGCATGCGCTGCTGCGCGGGCTCGAACGCGACTACGACGCCAACGACTGACACGAAAGGAGACGAACCATGGCAGGCAAAGGCAGGATCGCCATCGTCGGGGCGGGGCCCGGCGGCATGGCGGCGGCGCTGGCCGCGCACAAGAAAGGCTTCGAAGTCCAGCTGTTCGAACGCTACCCGGAAGTGAAACCGGCGGGGAACATCCTGAACCTGTGGCCGCCGCCACAGCAGATCCTCAAGCTGATCGGCGTCGATACCGACAATCTCGGCGCGCCGTGCGCGATCCGGTTCGAGCGGCACGACGGCCGCAAGCGGGCCGACGTCGTGCTGCCGGAGGAGGTCGTGCGCGAATACGGCGGCGGGTTCATCGGCCTGATCCGCTGGGGCCTGTACAAGCGCATGCTGGCCGCCATGCCGGCCGGGATGCTCCAGCTGGACCATGACTGCCGGTCGATCGAAGACCGCGGGCGCGACGTGCTGCTGCGCTTTGCGAACGGACGCGAATACGCCGCCGACGTCGTCATCGGCGCCGACGGCCTGAATTCGTTCGTGCGGCGCCACCTGTGGGGCGACGAGCCGATCCGGCACCAGCGCCTGCACCTGGTCGGCGGGTATCTGCTGTGGGATGGCGAGGCGCCGACCGAGGGCGTGATCGCGCACGACCGGACCACGCAGTGCAGCTACACGCCGATCCGGCACGACGACAAGGTCGGCTACGAATGGTGGGTGCTGGAAGCGTGCGATCCCGACGCGCCGCCGCCGCCGGACCTGCTGGGCTGGGCGGCGGAACGGGCGACGAACTTCTCGCCGACGATGCGCGACCTGATCGCGCGCACGCCGCCGGAGCACGTGCAGCGCTGGCCGATCCGCGACCGGGTGCCGCGCGACCAATGGTCGACAGGGCGCATCACGCTGGTCGGCGACGCGGCCCACCCGACGTCGCCCTACGCGGCGTACGGCGCCGGCATGTCGATCGAGGACGGCTACTTCCTCGCGCACGCGCTGGCCGCGGTCGACCTGGCCGACACCGCGGCGACGCGGCGCGCCCTGCAGGCGTACGAGGACCGGCGCAAGCCGCATACGGCGCGGGTCGTGCAGCAGGCGTACATGACGGGCAAGGCGTTCCATCACATGCCCGCTCCGCTGCGGCCGCTGCGCGACCTGGTGTACGACCACACGCCCTTCCTGCAGAAGGTCATCGGCAACGATACACCCCGGCACATCTGCGCGCAGCTGGACGAGATCAGGGCCACGCTCGCAACGGGCGGTTGAGCCCATTGCGTGAACGGAACGGCCGACCGGCCGTTCCAATCCATCCGACAGGACAGTCATGAATACTCTCCAACTTACCCGGCCGGACGCGCGGACGGCCGGCGCCGCGCAGGGCCTCGCGCTGATCTTCGCGGCGGCGCTGCCGACGATGGCGATCGTCTCGCTGGTGCCCAACCTGCCGCAGCTGTTCGCGCATTTCGGCGCCACGCCCCATGCGGCGTGGCTGGTGCCGATGATCATCACCTTGCCGTCGCTGTGCATCGCCCTGTTCTCGCCGCTGATCGGCAATCTCATCGACACCTGGGGCCGGCGCCCCGTGATGCTGGCGTCGCTGGCGCTGTTCACCGCGGTCGGCGTGCTGCCGTATGCGATGGAGGACCTGACCTGGGTGCTCGTCACGCGCTTCTTCGTCGGGATCGCCGAGGCCGGCATCCTGGCCGCGCAGAACGCGCTGATGGGCGACTATTTCGCGGGCGCGCGGCGCCAGCGCTGGCTCGGCCTGCTGAGCGTCATCAGCCCGGTGGTGGCCGCGACGTTCGTGCTGGCCGGCGGCGCGCTCGGCGCCATCGACTGGCATGCGCCGTTCCTGCTGTACCTCACGGGCGCGCCGATGCTCGCCTGGGCGGCCGTCAGCCTGCACGAGCCGGTGCGCGAGCGGGCTGCCGACGCGGAAGATGTGGCCAAACCGGGTCCGTTCCCATGGTCCGCGGCGCGCGGCGTCGCGCTGGTGACGATCGGCGTCTCGATCCTGTACTTCGTCCAGGCGGTGCAGCTGGGACGCGTGTTCTACGAGCACGGCGTCGCGTCGCCGGCGGCGATCGGCCTGCACGTCACCATCGCCAGCGCGGGTGTGGTCCTGGGCGGCATCGTCTTCACGCGCCTGGGCGGCATGCGGATGCCGTCGCGCTTCGCGCTGATGTTCGCCAGCCTGGGCATCGGCTATGCCGGGCTGGGACTGGCGCCAACGGCGGGGACGGCGCTCGCGTGCGCGCTGGTTGCGCAATTCGGCAATGGCCTCGCGATCCCGGTGCTGATCGGGTGGGCGCTGGACAGGTTCGGCGCGGTGCACCGGGGACGCGGCATGGGCATCTGGGGCGCCTGCTTCTTCGTCGGGACGTTCCTGAGCCCACCGCTGCTCACCGCGCTGACCGACCTGACGGGGTCCCTGCTGGGCGCGGTGGCCGGCGTCGGCGCGTGCTGCCTGGTGCTGGCGGGCGTCGTGTTCGCGCTGCGCGGACGCCAACCCGGGCTGGCCCCGATCCGGTAAACTGCCGGGGTCAGTCACAGGAGCATCCATGAGCACAGCAAAGCCGACCAGGCAATCCGCCGTCCCGAAACAACAGCGCAGCCGCGAATCGTATGAGAAGGTGCTCGCGGCGACCCGGCGCCTGCTGACCGACGAAAAAGGCGCGGATTTCACGCTGGCCGACGTCAGCAGGGAGTCGGGCGTCTCGATTGGCGGGATCTACGGACGATTCGAGAACCGGATGGCGCTCATCCTGGAAGTGCAGCTGCGCACCAACGAAAAGATGCTCGAGGAATGCGCGGCGGGCATCGCGCAGGCCGGCGCCGCCGCGCGCGACGGCAGGGACCTGATGCGGCGCCTCGCCGTCGAGGTCGCCGAATCGCTGCGCCGGGACCGCGACATCATCAAGGCCATCGTCGACGCGTCGCTGGCCGATGCGCAGATCGCGCAGGAGGGCCTGCACGTCTACGCGGGGCAGCTCGCGCTGTTCCGGTCCGCGCTGCTGGCCCGGCGCGACGAGATCGCCCATCCGGCACCGGACGAGGCGATCGAGTTCTGTTTCCTGAGCATCTACGAGATCGTCGCCAGCCATTTCGGCTTCGGCCGGCGCAAGAGCGCGGAGGACGCGCAGTGGCCGAAGCTGCTGGCGCAGCTGCAGCACCTGTGCGTGTCCTACCTGACGACGGCGCCGGAACCGGCCGCCTGATCCGCCGGGCTGCGCGCGAGGTTGAAGCACACGACCGCGCCGCCGAGCAGCAGCCCGGCGAACAGGGGCAGCACCCGGTAATAGGCGGCCACATGGTCGTAGTCGCGGCCGAAGTCGACCGCCGGCCCGCCGTGGAAGAACAGCAGCCCCGCCAGCGCCACGCCGAGCGCCCCCGCCAGTTGCTGCACGGCGCTCAGCAGGCCGGACGCGGCGCCGGCCTCCGCGAGCGGGACGTCGGCCAGGGTCGCGTTCGACAGCGGCGGCCCGACCAGCCCCAGGCCGACGCCCATCGCCAGCTGGCCGAGCACGAGCGCCCACAGCGGCAGCGCCGGCTGGCCGATCGCCCAGCCGATCAGGAGCACGCTGGCCAGCTGCGCGGCGGCGCCGGGCAGCAGCGCGTAGGTGCCGAGGCGGCGGTGCAGCACGGGACCGAGCAGGCTGATGCCCAGCATGGCCCCGAACGCGATCGGCGCGCAGGCATAAGCCATCTGCGACGCCGACAGCCCCTGTCCTCCCTGCAGCACGAAGGTCATCACCAGCAGGTAGCCCGGCACGATGGGTTGCAGGCACAGGCCGCACAACAGGCCGAGCGCGACGCGCCGGCGCATGAAGAGCGCCGGCGGCACCAGCGCGTGGCCGTGCCGGCGCTCGCGCCAGCCCAGGTAGCGCCAGGTGAGCCACGCGAGGGGGAGGGCGGCGACCAGCGTGGCGGCGGCCCACAGCGGCCAGCCGCGCGCGGGGCCTTCGATCAGCGGCAGCAGGATCGCGAACAGCAGCACCACCGACAGCAGCGCGCCTTTCAGGTCCAGCGCGACCGGGTGGATGCCGCGGCCCTTCGGCAGCAGCAGGATGCCGGCCGCGAGGCTGGCCGCGCCCACCGGCAGGTTGATCAGGAAGGCCAGGCGCCAGCCGAGGCCGAACCAGTCGGCGTCGATCAGCAACCCGCCGACGATGGGCCCGAGCGCGGCCGAGATCCCGCCCAGGAAGCCGAACACGGCGTACACGCGGTAGCGCAGTTCGGGCGGGTACATCACCTGCACGAGGGCCATCACCTGCGGGACCATCAGCGCCGCGCTGGCGCCCTGCAGCAGCCGTCCCGCTTCGAGCACGCCGACGCCGGGCGCCAGGCCGCACAGCAGCGACGTGAACGTGAAGAGCGCGACGCCGAGCAGGAACATGCGCCGGTAGCCGTGGCTGTCGCCCATGCGCCCGCCCAGGATCAGCAGCACGGCGAAGGCGACCGAATACCCGGCGATGACCCATTCCAGCGCCGCCGTGCCGGCGGAGAGGCTGTGGCCGATCGACGGGACGGCGACGTTGACGATGGTGGTGTCGAGCAGGTCCATCACGAAGGCGCAGGCGACGGCGATCAGGGCGGCGGTGCGGCGGCGCGGACTGAAGCCGGCGGCGGCCGCGAACGCGGACTCGTGGGAGGCGGCGGACGGGGAGACGTTCATCGGTACGACAGCCCGAAGCCGAACGGGAACAGCGGCGCCTCGCTGTCGTGCGGCAGGTCGGGACGCTGGCGCGCCACGGCGGCCATGGACGCGGGGAGTTCGATGGGCAGGCGTCCCTCCGGACGGGCCTTGCCGGTCAGGACGTCGAGCAGCGCCTCGTCGCTCACGCCGAAATTGGCCACTACGGCGCCCGCCTTGTCGACGACATTGGTCAGGATCGCGGCCCGCTCCAGGTTGACGGTGACGACGGTCGGGACACGGGCCGCCGCGCGCTTGACGGCGTCGTAGTCGGGATTGCCGTCCGCGAAAGCGAGCGTGCCCTCGTGCTGCAACAGGCCGAAGATGAAGCGCGGATGCAGCATCTCCGACGGCGTGGCCACGCGCACGATGGCAAGGTCGGCCTGCTCGGGCGCCGCGACGGGCGTGAAGCCGTAGCGCGCCGCGACCGCCGGATCGACGCCGTGCAGCCAGACCTTGCGGCCGCCGGCGGCCAGCGGCAACAGCTTGCCCCTGTTTTGCAGCAGCACCAGCGAACGGCGCTGCGCATCCAGGCCCTGGGCGCGGAACCCGGCGCCGCCGACGATGGCGCCCGCGCGGGCCTCGTCGACGAACGGATGCTCGAACAGGCCCTGCTGGAATTTCTGCAGCAGGATGCGGGCGACCGACGCGTCGATCCGGGCGGCCGGCAATTCGCCGGCGCGCACCGCGTCGGCGAGGTAAGACGCCTCCTCGGTGCCGCCGAACTGGTCCACGCCGGCGGCGACGGCCTTCACGAAGCGCGCGCGCTTGCCCAGGTGTTCGACGCCCCACGGCGTGCCGAACTGCGGGAAGAACGCGAGCGGCGTGACGCCGTCGGGCGCGCCGTCGATGCACGGGCCGGTGCAGTCGCCGGTGATGGCCCAGTCGCTGAGGACGACGCCGTCGAATCCCTTGCGGCCGCGCAGCAGGTCGGTCAATAGCGCACGGCTGTAGCCGCCGCCGACCGCGTCGAGCGTGGCGCCGCCGACGTCGACCCGGCCGTCCGGCACGGAATACGTCGGCATCACGCTTGCCACGTGCGCCGCGAACGCGCCGTCGAACGGCAGCAGGTGGTAGGCGAAGTTCGCGCCGGGGAAGGTCATGAACTTGCCGTACGGGTTGTGGCTGTCCCAGCCGTCCTTCGCCGCGCCGTAGCCGGCCCAGTGCTTGACGACGGCGACGACGCTGCCGTCGTGGAGGCCCGTCGCGCCGTCCTGCAGGCCTGCCACAGTGGCCTCGACGTGCCGCCTGGCAATGGCGGCGTCCTCGCCGAAGGTCGAGAACACGCGCGGCCAGCGCGGTTCGGTCGCGAGGTCGGCCTGCGGCGACAGCGCCTGCGTGAAGCCGGTCGCGAGATACTCCTGCCGCACGATGTCGGCAAAGCGCCGCGTCAGGGCGGGATCGTCGATGGCGGCGAGGCCGAGCGGTTCCGGCCATTGGGAAAACCCGGCGGCGGCCACGCTCTGGCCGACCGTGTACTGGAAATGGTTGCGCGGGTCCGTGCTGAGCGAGACGGGGATGGCGAGGCGCGTCTCTTCCGCGAGCGCCTGCAGGCGGTTGTGGTCGGCCGCGAGCGTGGCAGCGTCGCCGTGCTGGCGGCTGACGTAGGTGTTCACGTGGCGTTCCAGCACCAGCGGGCGCGCCGCGGCGAGGTCGGTCCGGCCGCCGTCGGCGCTCACGGGCAGGTTCCCGTGCATCATGACGCCGGCCTTTTCTTCCAGCGTCATCGCGGCCACGAGCGCGTCGGCCCGCGCGCGGGCGGGCAGGCGCCAGTCCTCGTAGGCATCGAGCCTGCCGTTGCGGTTCAGGTCGCGGAACTGCAGGCCGTCGACCCGGATCAGGGGCACGGTACGGGTGGTCAGCGACGGCTGGGTGGGCGCCGGCGCGGCCGCGGCCGTGGCGACGATGGCCGTGACGGCGCCTGCCGCGAGGCGCGGCAGGAATGGGTGGTGCATGGTGGTCTCCTAAAGGTCTAGATGCGCGCGGCGACGTCGATCAGGCGCTGGCGCAGCCAGAGGGTCGCCGCATCGTTGTTCTTGTATTTGTGCCACTGCAGCGTCTGCACCAGCCGCGGGATCTTCAGCGGCGGTTCCCACAGCCGCACCGGCAGGTACGTCCGGGCGCGCTCGGCGATGCGGCGGTGCACCGTGGCGATGCGGTCGGTGCCGATCACCATGGCGGGCAGGGCGGCCATCGACGGCGCCGTCACCTCCACGCGCCGGGTCAGCTCGAAGCTGTCCATGAACCAGCTGTCGAACGTCGTGCTTTGCCGCTCGCCCGAGAAATTCGCGGTCACGTGGCCGCTGCTCAGGAAATCGTCGAGCACCAGGCGCTCGCGCACGCGCGTGTTGCCTTCCCACGTGACGCACACGTAGTCTTCCTCGAACAGCGCGACCGACGGATGGTTCTTCGACAGGAATTGCGAGGGAATGATGAGGAAGTCGGCCTTGCCCTGTTCCAGCACTTCGTCCGGCCGGTCGTTCTGGGTGCGGATGTGGATGCGGAAACCGGGCGCCTCCTTGTACAGCACTTCAAGCAGCGGCGGGATCAGCACCGTCATCGTGAAGTCCGACGCCAGCAGCGTGAAGTCGCGGCTCTCGGTGGCCGGATCGAATTGGGGCTGGGCGGCGATGGTCGAGTCGATCCGCATCAGCACTTCGCGCACGGGCTCGATCAGGGATTCGGCGCGCGGCGTGAGGAGCAGCTGGCGTCCGGAGCTGACGAGGAGCTCGTCCTCGAAATAGTCGCGCAGGCGCGACAGCGCGTTGCTGGTGGCCGGCTGGCTCAGGTGGATCTTCTCGGCGGCGCGGCTGATGCTGCGTTCGGTGAGCAGGGCATTCAGCACGACCAGCAGGTTCAGGTCCAGTTTATTGAAGCGCATTCATTCTCCTGTCAGGCCGACTCGCGCACGACCAGCGCATGCTGGAGCGTCAACGAGCGGGGATGGCCGCCGGCCAGGCGTTCGAGCAGCAGCCTGGCCGCGGCCGCGCCCAGCTCGAACATCGGCTGCGCGATCGTGGTCAGCGCCGGCTCGAACACCTGGGCCAGCGGGATATTGTCGAAGCCGACCACGGCGATGTCGTCCGGCACCCGGCGTCCGGCGCGGCGGAAGGCCTTGATGGCGCCGATCGCGAGCGTGTCGGACACCGCGAACACGGCGGTCGGCGGTGCTTCCAGCGCCAGCAGCGCGCCGGCGGCCTCCATGCCGAGGGCGTAGTCGGTGCCGCGCGCGACGCGCACCAGCTGCGGGTCGAGCGGGATGCCCGCGCGCTTGAGGGCGGCCTCGTAGCCGGCGTGGCGCTGGCGGGCCCACAGGTACGATTCGTCGGCGCCCAGCAGGGCGATGCGGCGGTGGCCGCGGTTGATCAGGTATTGCACGGCGTCGAGCGCGGCCTGGCCGTGGTCGATGCTCGCATGCGGCATGCCGCTGTCCTCGACGAATTCCGAGCACGCCACCCATGGCAGGTCGGGCAGGTCGCCCAGCGCGGGCTGCAGGTCGTGGAAGCTGGCGAGGCTGATGACGCCGTCGACCAGGCGGCCGTACAGGGCGTCCGGCGCGCCCTGGTCCGGGGCGAGCGCATCGGGCGCGCCGGCCAGCACGATGTTATAGCCGTGGCGCCGGACGACCGACGCCACGCCCTTGACGGTCTCCGAGTAGAACGGATTGGCGAAATCGGGCACCAGCACCAGCAGCAGCCGGCTTTCGCCGCGCGTCAGGCTGCGCGCGAACGCGTTGGCGCGGTAGCCGAGCGCCGCGACGGCCGCCTCGACCCGTTCGCGCGTGTCGGCGCTGACCGGCTTGCTCGCATTGATCACGCGCGACACGGTGGCGATCGACACGCCCGCCTGCTCGGCGACCGCGCTGATCGAAATGGCCCTGCCGTTGGACGGGAGCGCCGAAAGGGGGCGTTTCTCGGACATGCGATGTTCTTTAATTAAGTGTTTGGGAAAGCGCTTTCCTAATATAGCGAAAAACCCCGCCCCGCTGGGCTGGCCGGGGTATTCAAGTTTTGGATGGGTCCTATTCATAAAATCAACGACGGGAAAGCCGGGAAAAGCCTGGGAAAGACTCTATCATGGCCGGGTCGTATTCTTTCCTAAATGAAAAAAACGTAGCGGCAATGACCGCACGAACGCCATGGAGACACGCATGCCTACCGATCATCCGGTACACCGCCAGGCCGACTGGCGCCAGGGTTGGATCCTCGTCATGTCCGGCTTCCTGCCCGTGATGGCGATCATCGCGCTGGCGCCGACCCTGCCCACGCTGCTGGCGCATTTCCGCGACGTGGGCAATCCGCAACTGATGGTGCCGCTGCTGATCACCGCGCCCAGCGCCTGCATCGCCCTGTTCGCGCCCCTCGCCGGCGTCGTCACCGACCGCTTCGGCCGGCGCAACCTGATGCTGTGGGCGATGGCCGTCTATGGCATCGGCGGGTTCATCCCGTTTTTCATCGACAGCTTCTGGGCGGTGGTCGCCGGCCGGGTCGTGATCGGCCTGGGCGAGGCGGCGGTGCTGACCGTCTCGAATACGCTGCTCGCCGACTATTTCGAGGAAAAGGCGCGCCACCGCTGGCTGATGCTGCAGGGCCTGGCCGGCTCGATCCTCGGCACGGTCACGATCGCGTGTTCGGGCTTCCTGGCCGCCAAGGGCTGGCAGTGGCCGTTCGCCGTCTACGGCGTCGCCTTTCCCATCCTGTTCGCCAGCATCTTGTATTTGTTCGAGCCGCAGGCGCGTGTCCGCCCGGCCTCGGCCGCGGCGGGCGCGCCGTCCGCGGCCCTGCCGTTCCCGTACCGGGTGGCGCTGCTCGTGTGCGGGGTGACCGTCCTGCTGTCGACGATCTACTACGTCCAGGTGATCCACTTTTCCGTGCTGCTGAAGGACCTGGGCGTGCGGGACCCGCAATCGATCGGCCTGGCGATGGCGATTCCCAGCCTGGGCGTGCCGATCGGCGCCGTGATCTTCCGCGCCACCACCCGCTACGGCGTGCCGAACCAGATCGCGCTGGTCTTCCTCGGCTATTGCATCGGCCTGGGCGGCATCGGCCTGGCGCCCGATTACAAGGTGGCGCTGGCCTTCGCTTTCGTGCAGCAGCTCGCCAACGGCATCATCGTGCCCGTGCTGGTCGCCTTCGCGCAAAGCAGCTTCTCGTTCGAGCACCGCGGCCGCGGCATGGGCTGGTGGGCCAGTTCCTTCTTCGCGGCGCAGTTCGTGTCCCCGGCCGTCGTCAACGTCGTGCGCGGCATGGCCGGCGGGCTGCAGGGCGCGTTCGTCGTATTCGGGGTCGTCGCCGGCATCGGCGCCATCGCCACCCTGGTCGTGCGGGGCCGGGCGCGGGCGCCCGCCGTCTCCGCAAGCATCTGATTTCACCAAGCCGTCACCACTTCTTGTCAACACCACCACTAGGGTCAACATGAATCCAACCCACAACATCAAGCGCGGCGTGTCGCTGTACTCGTACCAGTACGAGACCTTCCTGCGCGAGATGACCCTCGACGATTGCATCGCCCACGCGGCCGGCCTCGGCGCGCGCGGCATCGAAGTCGTCAGCGAACAGTCCTTCACGAACTTCCCGGACGTGCCGCAGGCCGAGATCGACGGCTTCTTCGCGTCGCTCGAGAAGCACGGCGCGTACGCCCAGTGCCACGACATGTTCCTCGACACGAAGCTGTACAAGCACCGCAAGCTGAACTTCGACGAGATGGTCGCGTCGCTCGAGCGCGACCTGCATTTCGCCAAGCGCATCGGCTGCCCGACCGTGCGCATCATCGTCAACACGCCGCCGGAAGTCGTCGTGGCGTGCGTGCCGCTGGCGGAAAAGCTCGACATCCGCATGGGCATCGAGGTGCACTCGCCGTTCCACTTCGACCACCCGTGGATCCTGCGCTACACGGAAATCACGCGCGCCACCGGTTCGAACCATGTGGGCTATGTGCCGGACATGGGCATGTACATCAAGCATTACCCGCCCGTCTTCCGCGACCGCTTCCTGCGCATGGGTGCCACGCCGAAGGTCGTCGAATTCATCCTGCAGGCGCATGAGGCGCGCGTGCTGGCCGACTACGTGATTATGGACGTGCGCAAGATGGGCGGCAATCCGGTCGACCTGCAGATGGCCGAGACGATCCGCCACAACATCTGGAGCAATCCGCGCCGCATGCTGGAATTCATGCCGTGGATCTTCCACATCCACGCCAAGTTCTACGAGATCGACGAGACGGGCAAGGAACCGGCGATCCCGTACGAGGAGATCATCCCCGTGCTGATCGAGGGCGGCTACACGGGCCACCTGTCCAGCGAATACGAGGGCCAGCGCCACATCGAGGACGCGTTCGAGGTCGACGGCCGCGAACAGGTGAAACGGCAGCAGCAGATGTTCGCGCGCCTGCTGGGCGAGACGGAATAAGGAGAAACCACATGTACGACAAACACATCATCTACCCGGACAGCCTGCACAACCTGGACAACGGCGGCGGCTTCGCCCTCGGCGTGCGCCTGCCTTACTATCGCGGACAACCGCTGTCGGTGGTCGAGGACATCCTGGTCAAGGTCGACGGCGCCGCCGTCCCGCGCGACCAGGTGCGCTTCTCGGTGCGCGGCAAGACCTGGACGCTCGACCAGCTCGAAGAAAACACGGCGGAGCGCTGGGAATTCGGCGAAGTGGCCGAGGTCTCGGTCGTGCAGGCCAGCGGCCTGGCCGCGGGCGCGCACGAGGTCGAGGTCGGCGTCCAGCTGCGCATCTCGTACCTGCCGTGGAGCCCGGTGACCACCTGCAGGCGCACCGACACTATCGCGGCCTGACGGAGACGGACCCTCATGGCGACCACCATCAAGGGCCCTGCGATCTTCCTGGCGCAGTTCGCCGGGGACGCCGCGCCGTTCAATTCCTGGGACGCGATCACGAAGTGGGCCGCGTCGCTGGGCTACCGCGGCGTGCAGGTGCCGTCGAACGACACGCGCCTGTTCGATCTCGAGAAGGCCGCCGCCAGCAAGGATTACTGCGACGAGATCGCGGGCGTCGCGCGCGCCAACGGCGTCGAGATCACGGAACTCAGCACCCACCTGCAGGGCCAACTGGTGGCCGTGCATCCGGTCTACGACGAGGCCTTCGACGTGTTCGCGCCGGCGGCCTTGCGCGGCCGCCCGGCGGCGCGCCAGCGATGGGCGGTCGAGCAGATGCTGCTCGCCGCGAAGGCGTCGCGCAACCTGGGCCTTTCCGCCACCATCAGCTTTCCCGGCGCGCTGGCGTGGCCATTCCTGTATCCGTGGCCGCAGCGGCCGGCCGGCCTGGTGGAAACCGCCTTCGACGAGCTGGCGCGGCGCTGGCGCCCGATCCTCGACGCCTGCGACGAGCAGGGCGTCGACGTCGCGTTCGAGCTGCACCCGGGCGAAGACCTGTTCGACGGCGCCACGTTCGAGATGCTGCTCGAGCGGGTGGACCATCATCCGCGCCTGAACATCGCCTACGATCCGTCGCACTTCCTGCTGCAGCAGCTCGACTACTTGGAGTTCATCGACCTGTACCACGACCGCATCAAGGTCATGCACGTGAAGGACGCGGAATTCCGGCCGAGCGGGCGGCAGGGCGTGTATTCGGGCTACCAGCCCTGGGTCGACCGCGCCGGCAGGTTCCGCTCGCTGGGCGATGGCCAGATCGATTTCAAGGCGATCTTTTCGAAGTTCGCGCAGTACGGCTTCAAGGGATGGGCCGTGCTGGAATGGGAGTGCTGCCTGAAGCACCCCGAACAGGGCGCGCGCGAAGGCGCGCCTTTCATCCGAGACCACATCATCAGGGTGACCGACAAGGCATTCGACGATTTCGCGGGCGGCGCCACCGACCCGGAGCAGATCCGCCGCATGCTCGGCCTGACCTAAGGAGACAAGATGGACCGAAGAACCCTGCTCAAGCGGATCGCCGCCGCGGCCGGCGCCGCCTACTGGAGCGGCGAAACGCTGGCGGTGCAGCTGGCCAAGGCGGCGGGCGGCCGCCCGGACGACGGCGGGAAGCCGGAACCGTTCCCGGCGGCGCACAAGGAGAGCCTCGCCGCGCTGTGCGAACTGATCATCCCGCAAACCGACACGCCGGGCGCGATCCAGGCGGGTGTGCCGGCCTTCGTGGCCGACATGTACGCCCACTGGATGGCGCCGGCCGAGCGCAAGACCGTCGTCGACGGCCTGGCCGCCCTGGAGAGCGCCGGGCAGGCCGCGCACGGCCACCCCTTCGCCACCTGCACGCCGGCGCAGCAGGCGGCCCTCCTCGCGCCCGCGCGCAAGGCGGCAGGCAACTACCAGCAGCGCTCGCACGGCCTCGACGGCCGCCTGGCCGACCCCACCGCGCCGTTCTTCTTCAAGATGCGCGACCTCGTCACGCTCGGCTACTTCACGTCGGAAGCGGGCGTCAACGGCGACCTGGCGTACGTGCCCGTACCGGGACGCTGGGATGCGGACGTCGACACCAACACCTGGAACAGGCAGATTCAGATATGAGCTACGAATTCGATGCGATCGTGATCGGCTCCGGCATCACGGGCGGCATGGCGGCCAAGGAACTGACGCAGCGCGGCATGAAGGTGCTGATGCTCGAGCGCGGCCGGGCGCTGGAACACCAGAAGGGCTACAAGACCGAGTTCGTGACCCCGTGGGATGCGCCCGGCCGCGGCGCGCTCGACCGCGACGAGATGGCGCGCGACTACCCGGTCCAGTCCAACCAGCCGTTCGGGCAGTTTCAGTGGAGTAACAAGGACTACTGGATCAAGGACAGCGAGAACCCGTACGTGCAGGCCAAGCCCTACGCCTGGATCCGCTCCAGCATCCTGGGCGGCCGCTCGACGCTGTGGGGCCGCCAGGTGTACCGCTGGTCGGATCTCGACTTCGAGGCCAACAAGCGCGACGGCCATGGCAGCGACTGGCCGATCCGCTACAAGGACATCGCGCCGTGGTACAGCAAGGTGGAAAAGTACATCGGCTGCTCGGGCGAGAATCTCGGCCTGGCGCATTTCCCCGACATGGAACTGCTGCCGCCGATGGACCTGACGGCGCCGGAAAAACACCTGCGCGAGGTGATCCGCGCCAAATGGCCCGAGCGCTACCTCACCGTCGGCCGTACCGTCAACCTGACCCGCGAACACAATGGCCGCGGTCCGTGCAACTACCGCAACATCTGCAGCCGCGGCTGTTCCTTCGGCGCGTATTTCTCGTCGCTGTCGGCGACGCTGCCCGACGCCCAGAAGACCGGCCTGCTGACCGTGAAGACGGACACCGTGGTCCACCGCATCGTGACCGACCCGAAGACCGGCAAGGCGAGCGGCGTGGAAGTGATCGACGCCGCCACCGGCAAGCGCAAGGTCCACACGTCGCGCATCGTGTTCCTGAACGCGGGCACCGAGGCCAGCGTGCAGATCCTGATGCAGTCGGCGGACAAGCGCAACCCGCATGGCCTGGGCAACAAGGGCGACGTGCTGGGCCGCTACATCTGCGACCACGACAACGCCGCCGCCTTCGGCGTGATGCCGGGGATGATGGACCGCTATTACTATGGCCGGCGCGCGAACGGCATCTACATGCCGCGCTTCCGCAACCTGAAAGGCGTGCGCGACGAAGGGATCGACTTCGACCGCGGCTACATCATGCAGGGCGGTTCGATGCGCATGGGCTGGGCCGACATGGCCGGCGACGGCGACGATTTCGGCGCCGACTATAAAAAGCGTCTCGCGACTCCGGGCCCGTGGGTCGTCTTCCTGGGCGGGTTCATCGAGACACTGCCGCGGGCCGAGAACCGCATCACGCTCGATCCCCAGGCGCGCGACCGCTTCGGCTTGCCGCAGCTGCGCTTCAACGTGGCGCGCGGCGAGAACGAGGAAAAGATGGCGCTGGATGCGACGCAGGAAGCGAAGAAGATGCTGGAAGCGGCCGGCGCCCAGGGCGTCATGTCGATGCGGATCGGCGCGACGCCGGGCGTCACCGTGCACGTGCAGGGCGGGGCGCGCATGGGCAACGACCCGATGGCGTCGGTGCTGAACGTCCACAACCAGGTCCACGGCGTGCCGAACCTGTTCGTCACCGATGGCGCGGCCATGGCGTCGAGCAGCAACGTGAACCCGTCGCTGACCTTCATGGCGCTGACCGTGCGCGCGGTCGACTACGCCGTGGCCCAGGTCAAGGCCGGCAAATTGTGAGGCGGCCATGAACGATCCAACGTTCCCGGGCCGGATCCGGCTCGGCATGGTCGGCGGCGGCGAGGGCGCTTTCATCGGCGCCGTGCACCGCATCGCGGCCCGGCTGGACGACCGCTACGAACTGGTGGCCGGTGCGTTGTCCTCGCGGCCCGACGCGGCGCGCCGCTCGGGCCTTGCGCTCGGTCTCGCGCCGGACCGCGTGTATGCCGACTACGCGGAGATGGCGCGGGCCGAGGCCGCGCGCCCGGACGGCGTCGAGGCAGTCAGCATTGTCACGCCGAACCACATGCATGCGCCCGTCGCGCGGGCGTTCCTGGAAGCGGGCATCCACGTCATCTGCGACAAGCCGGTGACGACGAACAGCGCCGACGCCCGCATGCTGCGCGACCTGGCGCGCGCGCGCGGGCTGATCTTCGCGGTGACGCACAACTATTCGGCCTACCCGATGGTGCGCCATGCGCGCCGGATGGTGCGCGATGGCGAACTGGGCGAGATCCGCGTGGTGAACGTGCGCTATGCCCAGGACTGGCTGGCGGAGCCGATCGAGCAGGACGGCCAGAAGCAGGCCGCGTGGCGCACCGACCCCGCGCGCGCGGGCGGCGGCGCCATCGGCGACATCGGCACGCACGCCTGGCAGCTCGCCGATACCATCGTCGGCCAACCGCTGGAGGCGCTCGCCGCGCAGCTGAACAGTTTCGTGCCGGGACGCGCCGTCGACGACGACGTGCAGGTGCTGCTGCGCTACGGCGGCGGGGCGCGGGGCATGCTGTGGGCCAGCCAGGTCGCGCCCGGCCATGCGAACGACCTGCGCATCGGCGTGTACGGCAGCCGGGGCGGCATCCAGTGGGCGCAGGAGACGCCGGACGACCTGTTATGGACGCCGCTGGGCGAGCCGACCCGGATCGTCAGGCGCGGCACGGCGGCCGCCAACGAGGCGGCCGCCCGCGTGAGCCGCATTCCGGGCGGCCATCCGGAGGGCTACCTGGAAGCGTTCGCCGCGCTCTACGGCGAGATCGCCGCCCACCTGCTCGCCGCGCGCTGCGGCACCCCGGCGCCTCCCGAGGCCGAATTTCCCACCATCGACGACGGCCTGCGTGCCGTCGGGTTCATCGAAGCCGTGCAGGCGTCGGGCCGCGCCGGCGGCGCATGGACCGCGTTGCCTGCGGACGACTGACCTTCCTCCTGGCACGCCGCCCGGCGTGCTTTCTCACGGCGGTGCGGCGGTTGCCGCCCGCCGCTTTTCCCGTTTTCCCGTCGCGAGATCGTATTCATGCCATGGATAGCTCGTATGGGAAAAATCCATTTTACTCATCCATCCCCCGGTCCGTACAGTACCCGTTGTCGCATCAGTGGCGGCGCCCGACCGCGCCGGCCCCGATCAATCAACCAAGCGTTCAACATGTTCAAGTATTTCCCAACCAATTACGTCTGGAACCTCTCCGTCGATCTCGCGATCGAGATGGGCGCGCGCATCGGCGAGATCGAGGAAATGTGCGCCCCGCTGCAGGACGCGGCGAAGCAGCCCGACGCCGCCGGCACCAAGGCGTTCCGCGAGACCTGGTCGAAGATGGCCGACAAGCTGTGCGGCCTCGCCGACGAGGACGAGGCGCGCGGCCGCCTGATGTCCGCCGGCGACAAGTACAACCGCGCCGCCATCTACCTGCTGACGGCCGAGCGCCTGCAGGCGCATGGCGCGCCCGGCCGCGTCGAGCTGTACAAGCGCTTCCTCGAGGTGTTCGCCCGCGGCGTCAAGCTCACCGGCGAGAACTGCGAACGCGTCGAGATCCCGTACGGCGACGCGCATATCTCCGGGCTGTACGTGCGCGCCGAAGGCGTGGAAGGACCCGCCCCGATCCTCGTCCAGGTCAACGGCCTCGATTCGACCAAGGAGATGAAGTACCGCGTCGGCCTGCCGCAATGGCTGGCGAAGCGTGGCGTGGCCTCGCTCGTGATCGACCAGCCGGGCACCGGCGAGGCGCTGCGCCTGCATGGCATGCACGCCGTGGTCGACAGCGAGCGCTGGGCCGGCAAGGTCGTCGACTGGCTGGAGACGCGCGTCGACGTCGACGCCAGGCGCATCGGCCTGGAAGGCGTGTCGCTGGGCGGTTACTACTGCCCGCGCGCCGTCGCGTTCGAGCCGCGCTTCGCGCTGGGCGTCGTGTGGGGCGCGAACCACGACTGGCGCGACGTGCAGAAGAAGCGCCTGGCGAAAGAGGGCAGCTTCCCGGTGCCGCACTACTGGGAGCACGTGCGCTGGGTCTGGGGTGCGAAGGACATGGAGGACTTCAT
>JBJMVU010000090.1:0-98940 GCA_045810485.1 Massilia sp.
CCGCGGATCTGGTTGGGGAACATCTCGCCCAGCATCACCCACATCACCGGACCCCAGGAAATGTTGAAGAAGATCACGTAGATATTCGCCGCGGCCAGGGCCACCACGCCCATCGTGCCGGACAGGGCCAGTTTGCCGTTGGCGTCGAGCGAGGCGCTGGCGAAGGCGAACGTCACCAGTCCGAGCGTCACGGCCATGCCGGCCGAGCCGATCCACAGCAGGGGCTTGCGGCCGATGCGGTCGATCAGGAACACCGTGACGATGCAGGCGCCGATGCTCAGGCCGCCCGACAGGACGTTGATCAGCAAGGCGTCGCTCTCGGAAAAGCCCACGGCCTGCCACAGCACCGCGCCGTAATAGAACACCACATTGATGCCGACCAGTTGCTGGAACGTCGCCAGGCCGATGCCGACCCACACGATCGGACGCAGCTTGCCGGTGGCCTTGTTGACCAGGTCCGACAGGCGCGGACGGTGGTGGTCTTCCGCCAGCGACACGTCGATCGTGGCGAACTTCGCGCGGGCCGTGGCCGCGCCGTACAGGCGTTCCAGCACGGCCAGCGCCTCATCCTTGCGCTTCTTGGCGACGAGGAAGCGCGGGCTTTCCGGGATCGTCAGCAGCAGCAGCAGGAATGCCGCGGAGGGAATCGCCATCATCCAGAACATCCAGCGCCATGCCTCTTGTCCCAGCCACAGCGCGCCGGTCGACCCGCCGGCCGCCCGCGCCAGGACATAGTTGCTCAGGAAGGCGCAGAACAGGCCGCTGATGATGGCGATCTGCTGGACCGTCGCCAGCCGGCCCCGGTAGCGGGCCGAGGCTACCTCGGCGATGTAGGCGGGCGACATCACGCTGGCCGCGCCGACCGCAAAGCCGCCCAGCACGCGCGCGGCGACGAAGACGACCGAGGTCGTTGCAAAGCCCGCGCCCAGCGCCGACAGCAGGAACATCACGGACGAGATGAGCAGCACGGTACGGCGTCCCCAGAGGTCGCCCAGCCGGCCGGCGCAGAAGGCGCCGAGCGCGCAGCCCAGCAGCATCGATGCGACTTCGAAGCCGAGTTCGGCGTCGGTCGAATGGAAGGCCTGCTTCAGGCCGTCGACGGTGCCGTTGATGACGCCGCTGTCAAAGCCGAACAGGAAGCCGCCGATCGTGGCAACGCAGCTGATCAGAATGATGAGGCGCGTGTTTTCCGCCTCCTGAATGGTACTCGTGCTCTCGACGGCACTGGTGTTCATAAAAGTCTCCTTGGTTTGTTATTGCGTTTGCGCCACGCCCCGGGCGCATCGGGATCGATGCGCTATAACATCCTATACCATCAAACAAATAGCGCTAACATCCCACTGAGTCTGGCTGATTTCCGTTCGTGTGTCAAATGCATCATCTGCTACCTCAATACGTATTCCAAAGGCATATAGCTATTTGTCACAATTAAAGTTGAAAGAAACAAGAAATTCCATCAGTATTGTCAAGTTGCCACGAGTTTTCGGGATACCCCACTGACAGGCGCGCACCATGAGGAACTGACCAATGATATCGATGATGAAACGATGCGCCGCAAACGCGCTGAGTGCAACACTGCTTGTATTGGCGGGGGCGTCCCTCGTCGCCGCCGCGCCGGACGCGCGCTGGACCGACCACGGCGCGTCATGGTCCCATGACGGCGACCGCCACAGCGTCGCCGCCGGCGCCGCCACCAGGACGCTGCTCGACGGCACCGTCTACCAGAGCCTGAGCATGGAGGCCGACGTGGAAGTCGGCGCCGGCGGCGATGCCGGTTTTGAATTCCGCACCAGCGGCAAGACGGACGGCGGCGCCGCCGATCCGGCCGGCTACCAGGGCTACTATGTCGGATTGAGCACGGCGCGCAAGAGCGTGGTGCTGGCCCGCATCGGCAAAGGGCAGTACAAGGACAAGACCGACCCGGAGGCAGTGGGCAAGAGCTGGACCGAGATGATCGCCTATCCGCTGGAGGTGGAGGCCGGCAAGTCCTACCACCTCAAGCTGGTCTCGTCGGGCAAGAGCATCGAGGTGTACGTCGACGGCGTCCACATGCTCAGTGCCGGCGACGACATGACCATGCGCGGCGGCGCCGGCCTGCGGGCGGCGGGCGCCACGGCCAGGTTCAGCCATGTCGCGCTGCGCGACCTGGGCACGGTGCCTGTGCCCGCCTACGACTTCTCGCACGTCAAGGGCGCGGTGTATGTGCCGACGAACGTGGTCAACTACCTGGAGTGGTGGCAGAACTACGACGCCGCCATCGTCGACCGCGAGCTGCGCTACGCCCAGGTCTACGGCATCAATACGCTGGCCGTGTATCTGCACTACCTGGAATGGGAGCGCGACCGCGTCGGCCTGCTGGCAAAATTCGAGAACTTCGTCGCCAGCGCCGCCGCGCACGGCATGCGCGTGGCGCCGATCTTCTTCGACGATTGCTGGGACCCGAATCCGCATCTGGGCGACCAGGGCGCGCCGATACCCGGCCGGCACAACAGCCGCTGGGTGCAGTCGCCCGGCGCCTATGTCAAGAATAACTACCATAAAGTCTACAAGGACAAGGTGCGCGCCTACGTGCAGGACATCGTGCAGGCGCACCGCGACGACCCGCGCATCCTGACGTGGGAGCAGATGAACGAAGCGGGCTGCAATTCGGCCAACCGCGAGCGCGCGATGAATGTGGTGCTGATGAACGACGCGCGCATCGCCATCAAGGACACCGGCAGCAACATACCGGTCGGCTCCCCGTCGGTGCAGCAGTGGGAGGGCTGGTATTTTTCCGATTTCTTCTCGTTTCACTCCTACGACGCCGCCTATCCGGGTCCTTTCGGCCCGACGGTGTTCAATTCGGAGAGCATGAACCGTGGTACGCAGACGGTGCCCGGCATCGTCGCCCATTACGGCGCCACCCGGACTGGCTTCGTCATCTGGGAATTCGGCATCGGCCGCAGCAACACACGCTTCGCCTGGAACAATCCGGACGGTGCGCCGGAGCCGGCCACGCCCTTCCATGGCCTGGTGTATCCGGATGGCCATCCGTGGGCGATCGCCGATGTGGAAGCGCTGGGCGGACCGGTGGCCAGGATGCCGGTGTTCAAGGTCGAGTATTACAACGGCAATTTCGACACGCTGAAAAAAACCTCGGTCACGCCGTTGGTGGATTTCGACCTGAACACGGAGCGCGGGACGGCCTCGCCCGACGCATCGGCCGGCGTCAGCGAGACCAATTACGCAATCCGCTGGCGCGGCACGCTGGCGCCGCCGGCGGGCGGGGTGTATACCTTCGACGTCGACAGCGACAACGTGGCGCGGGTCTGGGTCAACGAGGTGCTCGTGCTGAACAAGACGACCGCCGGCCGCGCGACGCTCGACGGGCGTATCGAGCTGAAGGCGGGCCGTCGCTACCCGATCCGCGTCGAGTACGTTCATGCCGGCGGGCCGTCGAACATGCACCTGAGCTGGGCCGCGGCCGGCATGCCGCGCCAGGCGGTGACGGTGGTTCCGGACTGATCGAATGCTCTTGCCTCACGATGGTACAATTCCGCCTGACCCTTCGGACCTGCGGAACTGCTGATTTGAGGGGGAACAGTTCCCTGGTAGTGGATTGAAGCGAAGCCCTGTCCTTACAGGGCTTTGTATTTTATAAAGTTTGGAAATCTCCGATGGAAATCAAGGTCAACTTTCTCGACAAGCTGCGTCTGGAAGCCAAGTTCGATGACTTCACGGTCATCGCCGATCAGCCTATCCGCTACAAGGGTGATGGCTCGGCGCCCGGTCCGTTCGACTACTTCCTGGCCTCGTCGGCCTTGTGCGCGGCGTACTTCGTGAAGTTGTACTGCAACACCCGCAATATACCGACCGAGAATATTCGCCTGTCGCAGAATAATATCGTCGACCCGGAAAACCGTTACCAGCAGATCTTCAAGATCCAGGTCGAGCTGCCCCCGGACATTTCGGAAAAGGACCGCCAGGGCATCCTGCGCTCGATCGACCGCTGTACCGTGAAAAAAGTGGTGCAGGCCGGGCCCGAGTTCGTGATCGAAGAGGTGGACAACCTGGATGCCGATGCGCAGGCATTGCTGACCTTGCAGCCCGCCGCCGACGCGGCCACCTATATCCCCGGCAAGGACCTGCCGCTGGAACAGACCATCGCCAATATGTCGGGGCTGCTGGCGGAGCTCGGCATCAAGATCGAAATCGCTTCGTGGCGCAACATCGTGCCGAACGTGTGGTCGCTGCATATCCGCGATGCGCACTCGCCGATGTGCTTCACCAACGGCAAGGGCGCGACCAAGGAAAGTGCGCTGGCTTCCGCGCTGGGCGAGTACATCGAACGCGTCAGCAACAACCATTTCTATGCCGGCAGCTACTGGGGCGAGGACATCGCCAACGCGGCCTTCGTCCATTATCCGGACGAGCGCTGGTTCCAGCCCGGTCCCGACGATGCGCTGCCGGACGGGATCCTCGATACGTACTGCCGCGATATCTACGATCCGGACGGCGAACTGCGCGGCTCGCACCTGATCGACACCAATTCGGGCAACGTGGCGCGCGGTATCGTGGCGCTGCCCTATGTGCGGCGTTTGGACGGCGAGACAGTCTATTTCCCGTCCAACCTGATCGAGAACCTCTACGCCAGCAATGGCATGAGCGCCGGTAACACGCTGGCGGAAGCGCAGGTGCAGTGCCTGTCCGAGATTTTCGAGCGCGCGGTAAAACGCGAGATCCTGGAAGGCGAGATTGCGCTGCCGGACGTGCCGCAGGACGTGCTGGCGAAATACCCGGGCATCGTGGCCGGGATCCAGGAACTGGAAGCGCAGGGCTTTCCGGTGCTGGTCAAGGATGCGTCGTTGGGCGGCGCCTATCCGGTCATGTGCGTGACCCTGATGAACCCGCGAACCGGCGGCGTGTTTGCCTCGTTCGGCGCGCACCCGAGCTTCGAAGTGGCGCTGGAACGGAGCCTGACGGAACTGCTGCAGGGACGCAGTTTCGAAGGCCTGAACGATTTGCCGCAACCGACCTTCGCCAGCGAAGCGGTGACCGAGCCGAATAATTTCGTCGAGCACTTCATCGATTCGAGCGGCATCGTGTCGTGGCGCTTTTTCAGCGCCAGGGCGGCTCACGATTTCGTGGAATGGGATTTCACCGCGCAAGGCGAGAATGCCAATGCGGAGGAAGCGGCGACCCTGCTCGGGATTCTGGAAGACATGGGCAAGGAAGTGTACATGGCGGTGTACGACGAATTGGGCGCCACGGCGTGCCGGATCCTCGTACCCGGTTTCTCGGAAGTCTATCCGGTCGAGGATCTCGTCTGGGACAACACGAACAAGTCGCTGCTGTTCCGCGAAGATATCCTGAACCTGCACCGCCTGGACGACGACGCCCTGGCCGCGCTGCTGGACCGCCTGGAGAACAATGAGCTGGACGAGTATTCGGACATCGCCACGCTGATCGGCATCGAGTTCGACGAGAACACGGAGTGGGGCCAGCTGACGGTCCTCGAACTGAAATTGCTGATCCATCTCGCGTTGCAGCAGTTCGAGGAAGCGCACGAACTGGTGGGGGCCTTCCTGCAATACAACGACAACACCGTCGAGCGGCGGCTGTTCTATCAGGCGCTGAACGTGGTGCTGGAGGTGGAGCTGGACGACGAGCTGGACCTGGACGACTACGTGGCCAATTTCCGCCGGATGTATGGCAATCCGCGCATGGACGCGGTGCTGGGGTCGGTCGACGGCAGCGTGCGCTTCCACGGCCTTGCGCCGACGAGCATGAAGCTGGAAGGGCTCGACAGGCATCATCGCCTGATGGACAGCTACAAGAAGCTGCATGCGGCGCGGGCCAGGTCCAGGCAAGCGCGTTGAAACGGGCCCCTGAATTTCAGGGGCTTTTTCTTCGGCTGTGTTCGCGTTGATTAGGCAGCCGCGCCATCTAACCGAGCTGGACCGCCGCGCATAACAGGCGGGCCGGCGTCGTCAGGCGGCGGTCGTCCGGCACCCGCCGCCATCCGGAGTAATGGATCAGGTAGCGGCTCGCCACACCGCGAAACCGCACCAGCCAGGTTTTGAAGCGCCTGTGCCAGCTGTTTACGTTTTGTAGATGGATCGCGCCGGGCGCGCGTATGCCCGCCTGTACGTTGACGGCTTCAAGTGTGATGCCCGCGTCGCCAGCGAAGCGTCGATACGCGACCGCGCCATCGCCGATGAGCAGGACGTCGGCCGGCAATACCGGTTTGAGGCACTCGTGCAATTGCGCTGCGGTTACCTGTCCGCGTCCGGTGTGAAAGTCCAGTGTCTTGCCGGTGCGGTCGCGCGCAACGAGCAGGCAGTCGTGCTCCCTGTCGATGCCGCGCCGCTTCGCCACGCCATCGCGCTTTCTCGGCCGGCGCGTCAGATTGCGCGAGCCTTTTCTCGTTACGGGCCTGCCGCAGGCTGTCGCTGACCGATCACAAATAAAAGTATTGACATTGGATTCAGCCTCAGCGGACAATGATCGCCAATTTGGCAACGTTTCCAAATTTTTTTTCGTCGGATTTGGCAACGTTTCCAATCGAGGCGCCGCACGCGGCGTACCTCATGAATGGAAGCGCTTGCCAGCGGTACCGGAGAAGGGGAAGCGCTTCCAGATCACATTAGTTCAAACAATACGGAGATCACCATGCACCAACCCGGCAAAGTCCGCCATCAGCAACGCATCCTGTCCATCACCCCGATCGCCGCCGCCTGCGCCGCCCTGTTGTGGGGCGGCGCCGCCGGCGCGCAGGACACCGGGGCCGCCACCGCGAGCACCGTGGTCGTCACGGGCATCCGCGGCAGCATCGAGAGCTCGATGGCCATCAAGCGCGATTCCGATTCCATCGTCGAAGCGATCACGGCCGAGGACATCGGCAAGCTGCCGGACGTGTCGATCGCGGAGTCGATCGCGCGCCTGCCGGGTCTCACGGCCCAGCGCGTGGCCGGGCGTGCCCAGGTGATCTCGCTGCGCGGCCTGTCGCCGGACTTCGCCGGCACGCTGATGAACGGGCGCGAACTGGTCAGCACCAGCAATAACCGCGGCGCCGAATACGACCAGTATCCTTCCGAGCTGATCAACGGCGTCACCGTGTACAAGACGCCGGACGCGTCGCTCGTGGGGCAGGGCCTGTCCGGCACCGTCGACCTGCAGACCGTGCGTCCGCTCGACCGCCGCGGGCGCGCGCTGGCGTTCAACGTGCGCGGCGAGCGCAACGGCAACGGCAAGCTGAACGACGAATCGTCGGCCTGGGGCCAGCGCGTCAGCGCCGCCTACATCGACCAGTTCATGAACAACACGCTGGGCGTCGCCGTCGGCTTCGCGCACCTGAATTCGCCGGGCCAGCAGAAGGAATACAAGGCCTGGTGGTGGGGCGACCAGAACAACCTGCCGCCCGGGAATGCCGACGTCGTGGCCCTGAAGGGCGCGGAAGTGACCGCCACCTCGCGCAAGCAGGTGCGCGACGGGCTGATGGCCGTGCTGGACTACAAGCCGTCGCGTGAATTCCGCAGCACGCTCGACTTGTATTACTCGCAGTTCGACCAGACGGAAATCATGCGCGGCATGATGTGGAACTCGCACCAGTGGAGCGCGGTGACCTACCGCGATCCGCAGATCCAGACGATCGGCAACGTGAAACTCCTCACCGGCGGCACGCTCGTGAACCTGGAACCGATCGCCCGCAACGACTACAACACCCGCAAGGACACGCTGGGCGCGCTCGGCTGGAACAACAAGTACCGGACGGGCGAATGGGAATTCGTCGGCGACCTGTCGTACTCGGAGGCCAAGCGCCACGAGCAGGTGCTGGAGACCTATGCCGGCCTCGGTCCGGCGGGTTCGGGCATCACGGACAACAACTTCCAGTTCAAGATACCGGTCGAAGACGGCATCCCCAGATTCACGCCGAGCGTGGACTTCACGGACCCGGCGCTCGTCAAACTGACCGACGTCGGCGGCTGGGGCAAGGATGCGGACATGCACCGGCCCAAGGTCGACGACACGCTGGGCTCCCTCAAGGTCTCGGCGAAGCGCAGCCTGACCGGCATGTTCAGCTACGTCGAGGGCGGCCTGAATTATTCGAAGCGCGACAAGAAGCATTCGGACATCAACAATTACTACTTCCTGAAGAACGGCCACGCGCCGGTGTCGGTGTCGCCGGACCTCGTCAAGCCGTCCACGTCGCTGTCGTTCGCGGGCATCCCGGCCGTGCTCACGTACGACACGCGGGCCGTGCTGGCCAAATACTACGATCAGCAGCCGGCCCGCAGCGCCGACCTCGCGATCCAGAACTGGAGCGTGGAAGAGAAGGTCACCACCGGCTACGCCAAGCTGGGCATCGACACCGACCTGGGACCGATCCCGGTGCGCGGCAACCTGGGCGTGCAGGTGATCGGCGTGAAGCAGGGCTCGGACGGCCTGGCGGTGGACGGCGACAAGATCACGCCGCTGCACGGCGGCAGCGATTACCGGGACGTGCTGCCCAGCCTGAACCTGAACTTCGACCTCGGCCACTTCGTCGACCGCACCGCGCTGCGCTTCGGCGCCGCGAAGACGGTGGCGCGCCCGCAGATGCAGGACATGCGCGCGGGCGCGTCCGGCGGCATCAGCGACACCACGCGCGAATGGAGCGGCAGCGGCGGCAACCCGACGCTCGAGCCGTGGCGCGCCCGCGCGTTCGACCTGTCGCTCGAAAACTACTTCGCCAGGAGCAGCTACGTCGCCGTCGCCGCGTTCTACAAGAACCTCACCAACTACATCTACAACCAGCAGACGTCGTACGATTTCACGGGCTTCCCGACCCAGTCGAAGACAGTCCCGATCAGCAATATCGGCACGATGAACCGGCCGGCCAACGGCCAGGGCGGCATGGTCAAGGGCCTCGAGCTGTCGGGCTCCCTCGAAGGCGGCCTGCTGTGGCATGCACTGGACGGTTTCGGCATCGTCGCCAGCTATTCGCTCACGGCGTCGTCGATCCACCCGAACGGTCCGGGGACGAGCGAGAAGCTGCCGGGCCTGTCGGGCAGCGTGTCGAACGTGACGCTGTTCTACGAAAAGAACGGCTTCTCGGCGCGCGTCAGCCAGCGCTACCGCTCGGCCTTCCGCGGCGAAGTCACCGGCCTGTTCGCGCTGCGCTCGTTCAGCGAGATCCTGGCCGAGAAGCAGATCGACTTCCAGACCGGCTACGCGTTCGAGCAGGGCAGCCTGAAAGGCCTGTCGATCCTGCTGCAGGTGAATAACCTGAACAACTCGCCGTACCAGACCAAGCAGGGCAGCCCGTTCGCGAGCGGCGCCTATGCGCCCGAGCGCTACACGACCTATGGCCGCCAGGTGCTGCTCGGCCTGAACTACCGCCTGTGATGCCATGACCATGCGACTCACGACAGCGGCGCTGGCCGCACTCGTCCTGTGCGCGGGCTGCGGCGGGACCGGCGGCGGCGCATCCGTGCCGCCGGCCGCGGCCCCGGTCCCGGCCACGGGCATGACGCCCCCGCCGACGGCGCACCCCGTCGAGCCGGCACCCGCGGCGCCGATCACGAAGGCGGCGCAGATGATTCACGCGCAAGGTGCCAAATGGGTGACGGCCGACGGCGCCGAGATCCATCTGAAGGGCGCGAACATCGGCAACTGGCTGATCAACGAATTCTGGATGATGGGGCAGGGTTCGAACGGCGTCGACACGCAATGCCGGCTGGAGGCCGTGCTGGACAAGCGCTTCGGCTACGCGGAGCGCGACCGGTTGTTCAGGCTGTTCCGCGACAACTGGATGAAGCCGGCCGACTGGGACCAGCTCGCGCAGTTCGGCGTGAACGTGGTGCGCCTGCCGTTCATCCACACGCTCGTGGAAGACGAGCGGCATCCCGGCATGCTGCGCGCCGACGCCTGGCGCTACCTGGACGACGCGATCGCCCAGGCGGAGCAGCGCGGCATGTACGTGATCCTCGACCTGCACGGCGCCGCGGGCGGCCAGGCCGGGGAGAAGGAACAGCACGACGGGTGCCTTGGCCCGGCGGCGCTGTGGACCACGCCGGCCTACCAGGAGCGCACCGTGTGGCTGTGGCAGCAGGTGGCGGCGCGTTACAGGGACCGTCCGGCGGTGGCGGGCTACAGCCTGCTGAACGAGCCGTGGGGCACCGACCCGGCCACGCTGGCCGCCTTCATCGGCAGGCTGTACACGGCGGTGCGCGCCGTGGACCCGAACCACGTGGCGATCCTGCCGGGCCACAGCAGCGGCATCGGCGCGTACGGCGACCCGGCCGCGCAGGGGATGACGAACGTCGCGTTCGAGATGCATTTCTATCCGGGCCTGTTCGGCTGGGGTTCGATCGGCCCGGCCGTGCACCGCGACTGGCTGCGCTGCAATGCGGCGCAGACGACCGGCGTGTGCGAATGGGACAAGCGCATCCAGGGCCTCAGGACGCCGTTCCTCGTCGGCGAGACGCAGCCGTGGGCCAGCATGGGCCTGGAGGCGGGCGCCCAGGTGACGCGCGCCACCTTCGACACGTACGCGAAGCTCGGCTGGGCCACGACGGTGTGGGCCTACAAGTACGTCAGCAACGGGGGCGGCCACGGCACCGGCACCTGGGGCATGGTCACCAACGCGGCGGGCGAGACCATCCCGGCGCTCGACTTCAACACGGCGTCGCTGGCCGAGATCGAGGACCTGTTCAAGCGCTACGGCGCCGTGCGCTACGAGCCGCACCGGCCGCTGCGCGACTGGATGACCAGCTCCAACGCGCCCGATCCGTTCGCGGGCCTGTAACGACGGCGAGGAGACCATCGTGACCACGACAAGAACCATGATCCGGCTGGTGTGCGTCGCCGGCATCGCTGCGGTGCTGTTGGCCGGCATCGCGCCGGCGAATACGGCGGCAAACGCGGCGGCAAACGCGGCGGACCCGCCCTGGCAGGTCTACACGACGGCGCAGGGCGGCCAGCCGTTCGCGGCGCGCCGGCTCGAGGCGCCGCGCGCGGCAACCCAGCCGCTCGAGACGGAGACGGCCGTCTTCGTCGACACGACGCGCCGCTACCAGGAGGTGTTCGGCTTCGGCGGCGCCATCACCGACGCCACCGCCGAGACCTGGGCGAAGCTCAGGCCGGAAGCGCAGCGGGCCTTCCTGAAAGCCTATCTCGACCCGGGCGAGGGCCTGGGCTACACGATCCTGCGCACGACCATCCACAGCTCGGATTTTTCCAGCGGCAGCTACACGTACGTGAAGGAGGGCGACCGTACGCTCGCCTCGTTCGACATCGGCCACGACCGCCGCTACCGCCTACCGCTGCTGCACCAGGCGCTGGACGCGGGCAAGGCGTACGGATCGCACATGCGCGTGTTCGCGAGCCCGTGGAGCGCGCCCGCGTGGATGAAGTCGAACGGTTCCATGCTGGGCGGCGGCAGCCTGCTGCCCGGGTACGCCGCCACGTGGGCGCAGTACATCGTCAAATTCGTGCAGGCGTACGAGAACGAGGGCATCCCGTTGTGGGGCCTGTCGGTACAGAACGAGCCGATGGCGAAGCAGACCTGGGAGTCGATGATCTTTTCGGCCGAGGACGAGACGCGCTTCCTCGCCGACCACCTGGGCCCCGCGCTGCATGCGGCCGGCCTGGGCGACACGAAGATCATCGTCTGGGACCACAACCGCGACCTGTTGCCGCAGCGCGCCGCGCATGTCCTGGACGATCCGAAGGCGCGGCCGTACGTGTGGGGCGTCGGCTACCACTGGTACGAGACCTGGGCCAAGGGCGAGCCGATGCACCGCAACCTGGCCGCCGTCCACGAAGGCTGGCCGGACGTGAATTTCCTGCTCACCGAATCGTCGATCGAGAAGTTCGACCCGGCCCAGGTGCAGAGCTGGGCGAACGGCGAACGCTATGGCGACGAGATGATCGCCGACCTGGCCGCGGGGTCCGTCGGCTGGGTCGACTGGAACATGCTGCTCGACAGCCGAGGCGGCCCGAACCACGTCGGCAACTACTGCTTCGCGCTGCTGCACGCCAGCGACGACGGCCAGCTCGTGTTCACGCCCAGCTATGCCTACATGGGGCACCTCTCTCGCTGGATCCGGCCCGGCGGGCGCCGCGTCGGCGCCGCCGCCAGCCGCAGCACCTTGCAGACGGTCGCGTTCCGCAACGGCGACGGCCGGCTCGCGGTGGTCGTCATGAACAAGACCGACCAGCCGCAGCGCTACCGCCTCGTCGTCGACCGCATGGAAACGGCGGTCGACATTCCGGCGCACGCGATCCAGACCGTCGTGCGCTGAACGTCCACATCGGAAGAAAGGAGGTTGACCGGACCTGCCCGCAGTGTGATTGCTCGACCATGACAACAAGGAGACCCAATTGAATCGCAACCTCGTTCCAACAACGCGCCGGACGGCGGCCCTGCTGGCGCTCGCCGGCGGCCTGCTCGCCGGCCAGGCGCAGGCGCAGACGGCCTTGCCCGGCACGGTCCAGGCGGAGACGTATTCCAGCATGTCCGGCGTCGTCATCGAACCGACGGCGGACACCGGCGGCGGCAGCGACGTCGGCTACATCGACACCGGCGACTGGATGGCGTATGCCGTCAACCCGTCGTCGTCCGGCTGGTACACGGTGTCGTACCGCATCGCGACGACGGGTACGACCGGCCAGGTCGTGCTTAGCCAGAACGGCCAGGACATCGGGCCGACGATCGCGCTGCCGAACACGGGCGGCTGGCAGAACTGGCAGACCGTCACCACGCGCGTGTTCCTGGCGGCCGGGCCACAGTCGGTCGCCGTCTACGCCAAGGGCGGCGGCTTCAACCTGAACTGGGTCGGCTTCGCGAAGGAGGCTACCGGGTCTCTGCCCATGGTGCACCAGAGCGGCAAGTACTGGGTCGACGCGAACGGCAAGCGCCTGAACCTGCGCGGCACGAACCTGGGCAACTGGCTGGCGATGGAATTCTGGATGCTGGGGTCCTCGATCAGCACGTCGAACGGCGCCGTGCCGGACCAGTGCACGCTGGAGAATACGTTATCGGCCCGCTTCGGCGCCACGGAAAAGGAGCGACTGATGGGCGTGTGGCGCGACAACTGGATCACCACGCGCGACTTCGACCAGATGGCGGCGGTGGGCATGAACGTGGTGCGCGTGCCGTTCCTGTACAACGTCGTCGAGAACGACGCCGTGCCGTACTCGCTGCGCGCGGACGCCTGGAAATACCTGGACTTCGCCATCAACGAGGCGGAAAAGCGCGGCATGTACGTGATCCTCGACCTGCACGGCGCCGTCGGCGGCCAGGCGGCGGCGAGCGAACAGCACGACGGCTGCGTCGGGCCGGCGGCCATGTGGACCAATTCCACCTACCAGGACCGCACCAAATGGCTGTGGGACATGATCGCCTCGCGCTACAAGGACCGCGGCGCGGTGCTGGCCTACGACCTGCTGAACGAACCCTGGGGCACCGACGCCGCCACGCTCGCGAATTTCGCGTACCAGCTGGCCGCCGTCGTGCGCAACAAGGATCCGAACCACGTGATCCTGCTGCCTGGCCATAACAGCGGCATCGACGCGTACGGCAATCCGGCCTCGCACGGCCTGTCCAACGCCGCGTTCTGGATGCATTTCTATCCCGGCCTGTGGGGCTGGAACGAGGTGTCGGGCGCCACGGCGCAGGCCGACATGTACCAGAACTGGCTGCACTGCGCGACCGGCGACTCGCGCGAAGTCTGCCCGTGGGACGCGAAGCTGACGGCGCTGAACACGCCGTTCCTCGTCGGCGAGTTCCAGCCGTGGACGCTGGTGGGCGGCTACGGCGGGCAGAACACGCGCAAGGCCTTCGACGTGTTCAACTCGCTGGGCTGGGCCGGCACGAGCTGGGCGTACAAGAACACGTCGCCCGGCGGCTCGAACGGCGCGACGTCGGGCTGGGGCTGGGGCCTCGTCACCAACAGCGCGGGCGGCGGCGCCTACGGCGGCCTGAACGTCAGCACGGCCAGCAATACCCAGGTCGAGGCCTACTTCAAGGCTTTCGGTACGCAACCGCTCGTGCGCAACGCCGACATCACGTACTGGATGAACTGGCAGCCGACCGTCGGCCAGCGCATCGAGGCGGAGATGTTCCAGTACCACGCCGGCATGCAGGTCGAGACGACGACGGACACGGGCGGCGGCTTCAACGTCGGCCACACGGACAACAACGACTGGATGAGCTATCCGGTCAACGTCCCGACGTCCGGCGCGTACACGGTGCAGTTCCGCGTTGCCTCGGCCAACGCCGGCGGCCAGTTCGCGCTGAAGAAGGACGCGACGGAGCTGGCGGTCGTCACGGCGCCCAACACGGGCGGCTGGCAAAACTGGACCACGGTCAGCGCGACCGTGAACCTGACGGCGGGCCAGCAGAACCTGACGATCTTCTCGAAGGTCGGCGGGTGGAACATGAACTGGTGGCAGCTCACCAAGCAGTAATGCGCGGGATGTTGTTTGCCTGTAACAAAAAGTAGTTCCAACGGGAAATAACGCGTGACGCGATGCTAAGATGAGCCCTTGCTCATCCGCGACCATGCAGATCTTTAACTTCTTCCTGTTGGCAGGCGCCGTGACGGCGCTGCTCCTGGCGTCCGTCGCCTGGAGACGCCGTCACGCGCCCGGTGCGCCGGCGTTGCTGGCGATGCAGCTCAGCGCGGCATGGTGGCTGGCCTGCTACGCGCTGCCGTTCGCGCGCCTGTGGCCGGACGACGGGATGTTCCTGCGGACGCGCGTCATTTTCCCGGCGGTCGTCATGATCGCGCCGATCACGCTGGTGTTCGTGCTGAGCTATACGCGCGGCACGAACAAATGGCCCCTGGCGCGGCTCCTGGCGCTGGGCGCGATGCCCGCCGCCGTGCTCGCGGTCGCGCTGTCGCCGCTGCATGACCTGTGCTTCGGCACCTGGCGCGGCGTGGCGACGGACAATATTTTCCAGATGGGCCCGCTGTTCTGGGCCCATGCCTTGTACAGCTATGCGCTGGTCGGCGCAGCGGTGCTCTCGCTGATGGCCGCATACGAGCACGGCACGACGCAGGTACGGCGCCAGACGCGCGTCCTGCTGGGTGCACTGCTCGTCCCGCTGGTCTGCAACGCGAGTTTCATCACGGGCGTGTCGCCGCCGGACATCGACCCGACGCCGCTCGGGCTGGTCGCGAGCGGCATCCTGGTGTCGCTGGCGATGTTCCGCCGCGGCCTGTTCGATCTCGTCGCCGTGGCGCGTGAAAAGATCGGCGCGGCGATCACCGACGGTGTCATCGTGATCGATGCGCGGCGGCGTATCGTCGAAAGCAATGCGGCGATCCGGAAGATTTTTGAAATCGGCCAGCCGATCAGGCCGGGAGCTTTGCTCGGCGCTCAACTGGCCGAGCTCGATGAACGCGTCGGCTGCATCGGCACGACCCCGACGACGACCGAATTCGTCCATGGCGCCGCACAGCATCTCGAACTGCGCACGTTTGCCATCCGCGATGACGACGACAACGTGCTCGGCTACGTCCTGATCGTGCGCGACGTGACCGTCACCCGAAAAACGTCGCTTGCCCTCGAGCAGGCGAACGAGCAACTCCGGGTGCAGCTGGACACCATCCGGTCCATGCAGGCGCAACTGCAGGAACAGGTCATCCGCGATCCGCTGACGGGGCTGTACAACCGTCTCTACCTGGCGGACGCGCTGGCGCGGGAATTGACGTGCAGCGCCAGGAGCCAGGGCGCCTTTGCCGTCGTCATGATCGACGTCGACCACTTCAAGTCGGTCAACGACGTCCATGGCCACGCTGTCGGCGACGCGATCCTGCGGGCGCTCGGCGGGCTGCTCCGGCAACAGGTCAGGCCGACGGATTCCCCATGCCGTTATGGCGGCGAAGAATTCGTCATCATCATGCGCGACGTGACGCTCGACCTGGCCG
The DNA here is from genome assembly GCA_045810485.1 of Massilia sp. Lineage (GTDB taxonomy): Bacteria > Pseudomonadota > Gammaproteobacteria > Burkholderiales > Burkholderiaceae_D > Telluria. Next base: position 15,900 of record JBJMVU010000090.1, read on the forward strand.
CCGAACGCATCGACGAATTGCGGATCGCCTTTTCGGCCCTGCGTTTCGCGTCCAATGGCCTCGATATCAGCCGGACGTTCTCGGCGGGCGTCGCGCTGTTTCCATTGCACGGCCATGACGACACCGCGCTGCTGGCCGCGGCCGACGCGGCGCTGTATGTAGCCAAGGCCAGCGGCAGGAACCAGGTGTGCCGGGCAGGCGCGCACGTGGAAATCTGATCGCGTCGTCCCTCACGCCTTGGCCAGGAAACTGTCCCGACCGGCACGCCCAGCCGCGCGGCCTGCGTAACTATGTTTGTTGCTGATCCAGGGTAGATATGTGAAATGCCCCGGAAGCCGAACACCGGCTTCCGGGGCATCGTCACGACATCACGACCCGTCAGGACCTGCGTGCTTCACGCCCGCGCCAGAGCTGCATCGCCAGCAGCGCAACCAGCACCAGCGCCGCCGTCGACGGCTCCGGGATGGTCGTCACGCTGCTTACCCGGGTCGAGGGCGCCGCCACGAGCACCTGGTCGCCGCCGTCCGCGAAGGGCTGCAGGAACAGGTTGCCCAGGTCGCCGTCCGCGCCGAGGTAGTGCGTCGCGTCGAACAGCGCCCAGCCGAACGTCGTGCCGATGTCGCCCGGGGCCATCGTGAAGCTGACGTCGAAGCTGAACGCGCCGCCCAGCTGGATGGGCAGGACCAGGTCGACGCCGCCGCCGGCGTTGCTGAACACCAGGGGACCGGATGGGCTGCCGGCCACCGCGCCGGTCAGGTGGTCCACCGTGGCGGTCGCCGTCGGCGCGCCGTCCAGGGCCAGGAAATACAGGTCCAGGAAGGCGGGGCCCGAACCCAGCGACGCGGTGTCGATGTCGACCCGGTAGAGGGGCGTGGCGGCCGCCTGCCCGCAGGCGCCGGTCATGGCTGCGGCGAATGCCAGCCAGGAGAGAAAGTGCTTGAAGTGGAACATCGTCATGTCCTTTACTGGATGCTGAAGAGCAGCGGCGTATAGCTGATGCCCGCCTTGGATGGGTTGGAGAACGTGGTGGTCAGCTTGACGCTCTGGCCCGGCGCCAGGGCGCTGGGCAACGCGATATACGGCACGCCGTCCTTCACGCCAGTCTGGTTGTCCAGCGTGACGCCGGCGGTGAGTCCCTGCAGGCGCAGATGGAGCGGGGCGGCGAGGGTCTGGCCGCTGGCGTTCGTGACGGTCACGGTACCGGTGTACTTGCTGGTGAAACGGTCAACCGTCAGACCCGAGCGCGCGATCGTCGCCGAGGCCGTGACATCGACCGATTTGTCGATCGTCACCGTCACCGTGCGCGGTGCTTCGTTGTTGCCCGCCCAGTCCGTGCTCCAGTAGCTCACCGTGTGCGTGCCGCTGGTATTCAGCGTGACCGCATTGCCTTTCTGCTGGGCGCCGCCGTCGACCTTGTAATACGTCGCCGAGACACCCGAGCCGCCCTGGTTGTCCGTGGCCGCGAAGGTGATCGTGGCGTCCGTCGTCACCGTGCCTTGCGGCGCGGTGGCCGTGGTGACAGGCGCGGTCACGTCCGCGCCGTGCACCGTACCGTGCAGGCGCATCTCATTGATGGAGCCGAACCACGCGTTCGGGTTGTACACGCGGATGTAGCGGTAAGGCACCATGCTGTTGACCGGCAGCGTCTGCCAATCCGCGGTCGACTTCGCCGCCGGCGTCAGCGTGGTCCAGGTGGCATTGTCGTTCGAGCCCTGGAATACGAGCCCGTTGATGCGCGTGAAGTACTGGTCCTGGCGGCCGATGACTTCCGTGCCGGTCAGGCTGACCTGATTGCCGTCCTTGAAGTCGAAGACCACCCAGGCGCCGGTGCCCGAGCCGCCGGAGCCATTACGGAAGTCCGAACCCGTGCCCAGGTTCGCGTCGAACAGCGCGTTCACGTTCGCCAGCGTCGTGGCGGCGTTGCGGTTCGTGGTCGAATCGATCAGCGTCGCGATCGTCGGCACGTTCTGGATGGCGTCGCTTTCGTCGACCAGGGTCAGCGCGGTGCTGTCCGTCGTCTCGGTGACCTGGTAGCCCGGCTTGCCGTCCTGTGTGACGTAGTTGATGGCGAACTTCACCGGGCCCTGCTGCGTGCCCTGGGGGACGGTCGCGGTGGCGACATAGGTGATGTTGTCCGTCGTGCTGAGCGTGGCGGCCAGGCCGGCGATCATCGCCGTCACGTTGCTGATCGCTTCCTTGGCCGTGAAGGTCAGTTTCACGGTATTGCCGGGAACGACCCGGTTACGCAGCGCCTGCGCCGAGCTCAGGGACGCCGTGGCGATCTTGTTGGTCGACGCCGCGGCGCCATACAGGCGCAGTTCCGTCATGTTGCCGAACCAGGCGTTGCCGTTGGTCATGCGGATGTAGCGGTACGGCGTCGTGTCGGCGATCTTCAGCGTCTGCCACTCCGGGGTATTCCCGGCGAAGGTCGAGATGTTGGTCCACGTCGCATTGTCATTGGAACCCTGGACAACTGTGCCGTTGATTCGGCCCGAGTACTGGTTCTGGAGGCCGACGACTTCGACGCGCGACAGCGCCACGGTGCCGCCGCCGCGGAAATCGAACTCGACCCAGCCATTGTTGCCGCTGCCGTTGAGGCGGAAATCGGTCGCCGACGTCAGGTTGCTGTCGAACAGCCGGTTGACGTTCGTGACCACATCGGTCGCGTTGCGGCCATTGGAATCCGTCACGGTCGCGATGTCGAGCAGGTTGCCGATGTAATCCTTCTGGTCGGCGATGAACACGGTCGACGAATCGGTCGGGAACAGGACGGGTTCGGCGGCGGCGCCGTCGGCGGTCTTGTAGTTGACGAGGAATTTCACCGGTCCCGGCGCCGTCGTGGCCTTGATGACCGTCGTCGCCGTCCAGTTCAGGTTATCCGTGGTGGTGAGGGTGGCCGGCTCGCCCTGGATCGTCGCGCTCACGTTGTTGATCGGCTCGGACGACTGGAACGACACCTTGACCGTATTGCCGGGCACGACCCGGTTCTTCAGCGCCTGGTCGGAACCCAGCGACACGCTGGTCAGCTTGTTGACCGTTTCATAGCGGGTGCCGAAGATCCGGAATTCGCCGAGCTCGAGGATGTTGTACGACCACAGCAGATCGATCATGGAGATCTTGAAGAAGCGATAGCGCTGGTTGCGCAGGTTGTCCTGCACGTTCAGCGTCTGCACGTCCTCGATCCCGCGCGTCTCGTCGGGCGTGATCCGCGTCCAGTTCTCGTTGTCGTTGGAACCGAAGATGGTCACGCCGCCGACGCGTTCCGGGAAGCTCGTGCGCGGCTGGATCTGGAACGCCGTCGCCGCGACCTTGAAGCTGGGACCGAAGTCCAGCGTCATCGTGCGGTTGCTGTCCAGCGCGATCGTGAACGCGATGAAGCTGTCGGTGTTGTTATCGACGCCGTTCGCCGCCATGCTGCCGAAATTCGTCGCCAGGTTCGTCTTGAAGAGCAGGTTCGTGTAGTCCATGCTGCCGTCCTTCAGCAGCGGGGTCAGTTCACGCAGGCCGGAGACCGCGGTCTGCAACGTCGCCAGCTTCTGGAAGTAGGCGGTGTCCGTGCCGGACCCGATCGCGGCCTGCAGGTCCGCATAGGCGCTGTCGTAGACGGCCTTCGTGGCCGTGACGTACAGCGTGTCCGACTTGACGGGCGCCGTCACCGCCGTCACCACCGCCTGCCGGTCCGCGCCCACGACGACGGTGACGCGCTTGGTGGTCACCGTGGTCCCGTCCGACGCCTCGACCACCAGGGCGTACGTGCCGGCCTGCGTGGGCTTCCACGAGAATGCGCCGGTGCTGGTGTCGAACGACGCGCCCTGCGGCAGGTTGTCGATGTTGTAGGTCACCGTATCGCCTGCGGCCGGGTCGGTGGCCGAGAGATCGAACGTCGTCGCGATGGTGGCGCCGGCATACGTGTACGCCGTCAGGTCGCCATTGCCGGACTTGAAGACCGGCGGGCTCAGCAGGGTGCTGGACTGGACGTTGATGTGGTCGATGTCGACCGTGGTGCCGGCGCCGGTGATGGTGAGCGGCAGGTAGTCGGGAAGGTTGACCGGCGCCACCACATAGCGCCACTGGCCCCGCGTATTCGGCAACGCGAGCGCATTGCCGTTGACGTCCATCATGGCCTTGCCATCGGTCCGGATGCGTAAACCGATGTTCGGGACGGTGGCCCCGTTGTAGCTGTACACCACGATGCGCGTGCCTTCCGGCGAGGCCGTGCTGCGCACATACCCGGTCGAGCCTTCGGTCTGCGCCACCGTCGTGCCGGCGAGCGGCGTGAAGCGGTCTTCCACTTCACGGTAGGGGTCGACGATCGGGATGCCCAGGTATTTGCCGCCTTCCGCTTCGGCGGCCTTGGGAATCGTCAGCCAGAAATCGCCGCCGCCGTCGGCGCCGTCCCAGTTGTACGCCTTGCGCTTGGCGTAGATCGTCGTGTAGCCCGGCGAGACCTGTTCCAGGTCGATGCCGCGCACGTATTTGTAGTAATAGAAGGCTTCCCAGGTGTTCTGGCTGAGCCGGCCCCGGTACGACTGCGACACGCTGGTATACATGGCGCGGATGCTGCCGTCCGGGTTGACGCTCATGGCGACGGGCACCCAGGGAATCTCGTAGCCGATCATGAATTTGCCGAACAGTTCGTGGACGGCCAGCAGGCGGTCATCCATGAACTCGTACGGGCCGACGGCGTCCGACGCGGTGGACGGCGTACCCGCCACCGGATCGACCTTGGTGCCCTGCGACATCATCATGCGCGCCAGGATCTCCGAGTTGGTGAGGTCGCCGGCGCCGTGGGCCTGGTCGCGTCCCATTTCCACGTGCTGGATCTGCGGCGGAATCGCCTCACCGGTGGCGTCGTTGCGCGTCACCGTCCGGAACATTTGTTTGATCGATCCGGTCCAGGCGGGGTCGGGGGCATCCTTGTTGACCATGAACCACTCGACGGCCGTGTTGTACCCGTCGCGGTCGCCCATGAAGATGGAGCCGGACATCTTGGCGATGGTCGTGTACAGATGCTGGTTCATGAACCGGCAATTGCAGTTGTCGAAGGTCTGGATCACCGGCGTGACCAGGTTGGCGGAAAACTTGACCGTATCGTCGTCCGTCCACTCGAGCGCCGGCGTCTGGGTGCTCGTGTAGCGCAGGATTTCCGCCGCCGCCGTCATGCGGCTCAGCGGGATACCCGTATGGATGTGCGAGTCGACGAAGTACACGTACCTGGACGGATCCATCTTCTCGTACAAGCGGATGATCCGCATGGCGTTGGCGCGATAGACGTCGTCGCCCGTCACGTAGTACAGGATCGCCTGCGTGTAGGCGGTCAGGGAATCCGCGATGAACTGGCCGTTGGCGCCCTGGGAATCGATCCCCAGGATACGCGGCTGCGTCGGGTCGGCGCCGTTGACGTTCGAGATGCCCACCGTGCGCGACGCCTTGCCCGACTTGAGCATCATGTTGAAGTGGGTGTTCCAGGGCTCCTTCTTCGCCAGGACCTGGGCCCGCATGGTTTCCAGGGTCTCCTTCGTGAGCCCGACCCCGGGATGCCTGAAGCCGTTCGCATCGATCGATTCGCTGATGACCGGCTGGTAGCTGGTCACCATGGTGTCGATCGGGTCCGCGGCCATGGCGACCTGGCCCGGTAAAGGTACCAGCGTCGTCGCGATGCCGACTGAAAACGCCATGCAGACGATGCGCCTTAACGCATGGTCGAATTTGAGTGCTGTCATATCTGTCCCCTCATTTTTCTACCTCTTTCGTGTTTAGGTTACCGATAACATCTTGTGCCGGAGTCGGTGCCGGGAAATCGTCCCTGAACCGCCTCCAGAGGTTTTTAATGTATGAAATACGTCCAGACTTGGACGATATCGACCGCGCCGCCCCCTTTTTTGCTGCAGATGAGATGGACAGGATGGTACGTTATCGATACCATACAATTGTAGACCTAATCTCAGCCGCCGCACACAAATTTTTAACCATGTCCATCATCCGCAACCATGACCTCTCCCGCCGGCGCGCCGCCGCGCTGTCCGCCATGCTGGTCGCCGCCGCCCTGACGACCCCTTGCCTGGCCGGGGAGGGCGTGGCCTGGGGCGACTGGACCGGGTGGGGCGACCTGGGCAACGGCCGCTACCGCAATCCCGTCCTGCCGGCCGATTACAGCGACCTGGATGCGATCCGCGTCGGCGACGACTATTACGCGATCTCGTCGACCTTCCAGTTTTCTCCCGGGATGGCGGTGCTGCACTCGCGCGACCTGGTCAACTGGCGCACCGTCGGCCACGCGGTGTCCGACCTCACGCAGATCTCGCCGGAACTGGACTGGAAGCGGATGAACCGCTACGGCCGGGGCATCTGGGCCGGCGCCATCCGCCACCACGCGGGCCGGTTCTGGATCTATTTCGGCACCCCGGACGAGGGCTATTTCGTGACCAGCGCGCAGCGGCCGGAAGGCCCGTGGACACCGCTGCACCCGATGCTGCGGTCGGCGGGCTGGGACGACTGCGCGCCGTTCTGGGACGACGACGGCAAGGGGTACTTCATCGGCACGCACTTCAGCGACGGGTACAAGATCCACCTGTGGGAAATGACCCCGGACAGCCTCGACCTGGCGCCGGGGACGGACACCGTCATCTACCAGTCCAAGGGCAGCGAAGCCAGCAAGCTGTACAAGTTCAACGGCGCCTATTACCACTTCTTCAGCGAAGTGCAGGGCGACGTGCGCGTGATGATGATGCGGCGGGCGCCGTCGATCCGCGGGCCGTGGTCGGAAAAACGCCAGCTGATGCGGGACGACCGCGCGGCCATGGAACCGAACCAGGGCGGGATCGTCCAGGGCCCGGACGGCAACTGGTATTTCTTCACCCATCACGGCAGCGGCGATTGGGCGGGACGGGCGGCGAGCCTGCTGCCGGTCCACTGGGTCGACGGCTGGCCGGTGATCGGGCAGCCCGACGCGGCCGGCATCGGCACGATGGTGTGGGAAGGCCGGATGCCGGCCATGAACGCCGTCCGCCAGTTCCCGCAAGGCGGCGACGATTTCGAGGCGCGGGCGCTGGCGCCCGTGTGGGAATGGAATTACCAGCCGCGCGCGGACAAGTGGTCGCTGTCGGAACGGCCCGGCTTTCTGCGCCTGCATGCGTTTCCCGGCCTGGACGGCGCCAACCTGCTCAAGGTGGGCAACGTGCTCACGCAGCGCGTCGTGCGCACGCGCGGCCAGTCGTTCGCCGCGCGTCTCGACCTGGCGGGCATGGCCGACGGCCAGCACGCGGGTCTCGTGCACTTCACGGCGCAGCCGCGCTCCAGCAATCCGGCCGAATCCACGGCGTCGGCGGGCATCGTGATGGAGGCGGGCAAGCGTTACCTGGAAGTGTCGCGGGATGGTGTCTACACGCGCCTGCGGCCGTGGACCTCGCGTGCGATCTGGCTGCGTTCGACGTGGGGACTGGACGGCCGAAGCACGCTGGCCGTCAGCGCGGACGGCGCGCGGTACGAGACGGTGCTGCCCGGTTTTTCATTGACCTGGGGCGCCTACCGCGGCAGCCGGGTCGGGGTGTTCACGTTCAATCCGGCGGGCGAGCGCGGGGTCGTGGATGTCGACCGAGTAACGTATGTGATTGACAGCGCTCAGTATTAACTTGTCAACAAGGGACAAATAGTCCACACTTGGAAGTGTGATTATTTGTGATATTTCTTCTCGACTACACCATGAGTGCCGTCTCGCTGGACGCGGCTGTACTGCTGGATATCATTGCCATCCAGACTGAAATCGCTTGCCAGGGCCTGGACCTGGGCGGCGTGATGCAGCTGGTCTGCCAGCGTGCCGAGACGCTGTGCCGCGCCGACGGCGCCGTGCTGGAGCTGGCCGAGGGCAACGAAATGGTATATCGCGCGGCGGCCGGGCTCGCGCGGGCGCAGCTGGGCTTGCGCCTGCAGCGGCAGGGCAGTCTGTCCGGGCTGTGCGTGGAACGCAATGAAATCCTGCGCTGCGACGACGCCGAGACGGATCCGCGCGTGGACCGCGTCGCCTGCCGCAAGGTTGGCCTGCGCTCGATGCTCGTCGTGCCGCTGCGCCATGAGAACCAGTCGGTGGGCGTACTGAAAGTGGTGTCTCCCCGGGTGAACGCCTTCGGTGCCTGGCACGCCCAGGTGCTCGGCCTGTTGTCGACGCTCGTCGGCGCGGCGATCTACCATGCGGTGCAAAACGCGTCGAACGACCTGTATTACCGCGCGACGCACGATGCGTTGACGAGTCTCGCCAACCGGGCGCTGTTCTACGACAGCCTGCGCCAGCAACTGGAGCGGGCGGCGCGGACCCACGGGAATATCGCCGTCGTCAACATCGACATGGACGGGCTGAAAGCGATCAACGACACCCTCGGCCACCGCGCCGGCGACGCCGCGCTGTGCGAGGTGGCCAGCCGCATCGGCGGCGCGCTGCGGGCGGAGGACGTGGCGGCGCGCGTGGGCGGCGACGAGTTCGGCGTGATCCTCGTCGGCGTGCGCGACCGGCACAGCGCCGCGTCCAAGTGCGATGCGTTGACGACGGCGATCGGCGCGCCGTTCGAATTCGAGGGGCGCGCGCTGCCGCTGGGGGCGAGCGTCGGATTCGCCTTGTGGCCGGATGATGGGGACGACTTGGAGCAGCTGATCGAGCTGGCGGATCGGGCCATGTATCGGGTCAAGCATGGGCGGCGTGCGGGCGTGGGTGGGGGCGCCTGACGGCCTTATTTGTCGTCGGGTTCGGCCCTGTCGCGCCCCGGAATTTGGAGCGGCGTGCAGGCGCCCTGACGCACCGGGGTGTTCGAAGCCTTTCAATTTGACGGGGATATGAATCGCGAACGTCGCGGTGAGATCGGTCATTCTGTCACGCTTCCGTCGGCCTGCAATGCGGTCTCGGACTCGGGCTCGCGCGCGCCTCGCTCCGGGCGGCACTCGACGGCAGGACTTCGGTCTTGTCCGGCGAGATCGACGCGCTTGATGCGGACATCGCCGCATACCGGAAGACCCTGTGCGCCGGCCTCGATGCGGTGGTTACGCCCGCCGCGCGCGCGAAGCCGCGTTTCTCGCGGTCGTCACGCCGACGGTGGCGCAGCGCAAGGGTGACCTGGCCAAGTTGGCGTAGACTCGAACAGGTCATGATCCACGAGCGGCGCCTCACATACATTCAGACGTAATGTCCCAGTCAAAAACCATACAAGATGGCGCGCCGACCTGGCTGCCCAGGTTGAAGCCGCAAGCCGGTCCGCGTTTTCTCCAGATCGCGGATGCGCTCCAGCAGGCGGTCGCGGACGGGCGGCTGAACCCGGGCGACCGCCTGCCGCCGCAACGCCAGCTCGCGGCAGCGCTGGACGTCGACCTGACGACGGTCACCCGTGCCTACGACGAAGCGCGGCGCCGGCGCCTGCTGGAAGGGCGCGGCGCCCGCGGCACGTATGTGGCGGCCCCGAAGGTGGAGCTGACGTCGGTGCTCGACCTGAGCATGAACATCCCGCCGCCGCCCGGCGATGTCGATTTCGACGACCTGTTGAAGCAGGGCCTGGCGCAGGTGCTGATGCGGACCGACACCGATTTGCTGATGACATATCACCTGGGCGGCGGCGGCAGCGCCGACCGCAAGGCCGGCGCCCGGTGGATCGAACCGATGTTCGGCAGCGTGCAGCCGGACCACGTCGTCGTCTGTCCGGGGGCACAGGCGGCGATCGCGGCGCTGATTCTCGCGCTGACGGGGCCGGGCGACGTCATCCTGGCCGAGCCGACCAGTTACCCGGGCCTGCGCGCCGCGGCCACCCAGTTCGGCCGCCGCATCGTCCCGGTCGCGACGGACAGGCACGGGATGTCGCCGCAGGCGCTCGAAGCGGCCAGCCGCCAGCACGGCGCGCGGCTCGTGTACCTCAACCCGACGCTGCAGAACCCGACGACGGCCACCATGCCCGAACGGCGACGCAGGGAGCTGGCCGCAGTCGCGAAGCGCTGCGACGTGCGCATCGTCGAGGACGATCCGTACTGGCTGCTCGCGGAGGCGCCGCCGCCGCCCGTCGCCACGTTCGCGCCGGACCGCGTGTATTACATCTCGACCCTGTCCAAATGCCTGACGCCGGGCCTGCGCATCGCGTTCGTGCTCGTGCGCGATTCGGCCGAGCGCGAACGTTTTCTCGCCGCCTTGCGGTCGTTCGCCCTGATGGCGGCGCCCCTGACGGCGGCATTGGCGACGCAATGGATCCTGGACGGCTCGGCCGACCGGCTGATGGAAGGCGTGCGCAACGAAGCGCGGCTGCGCCACCGGATGGCGCGCGATGTGCTCGCGGGACGCTACAACGGCGCCGGCGACGGGCTGCATGTATGGCTCGAACTGCCCGCCTACTGGCATTCGTACCAGCTCGCGAGAGCCGCCGACAAGGAAGGGCTGGCCCTGACCCCGGCCGAGGTGTTCGCCACCGGCGCCGAGGCGGCGAACGCGATCCGGATTTCGCTGGGCAGCGTCAAGGACCGGGCGCGGTTGCAGGCGGGCCTGCAGCGCCTGTCCCAGCTGCTGGCGCGGCGGCCGGACTCGTTCAGCGACGCGGTGGTCTGACGCGTCGGCCCGGTCGCCCGCGAGATCCACCGTGAGCATTCGTCATGAATTCGTAAACGGCAAACGGACCAGTCCCGAGACGGGCGGCACTGGCCGCGTGTTCCGCAGCGACGTCTCGCCCAAGTACACCAGGTAGCGTCCGCGAGCGTTGTAAAACGTTTTACTTGAGGTTATATTGCACCGGATAACTCGGTGGAGACCACATGGAGAAAAAGCGGTTTGCGCGCACGGCCATCGCCTGCGCGCTGATGGCGCTCGCGGGCGCGGCGCGGGCGGATGTGAGCGCGCGCGTGGAAGCGCTGCTGCGGCAGATGACGCTGGAGGAAAAGGTCGGCCAGCTGAACCAGTTGTCGGGCAAGGATTTCAGCACGGGACCGGGTACCGACAAGGTGCGCGACATCGAGCATGACATCCGGGAAGGCAGGATCGGCTCCATGCTGAACATCCGCGGCGCGGCCGAGACGCGCCGGGTGCAGGCGCTGGCGCTGCAGTCGCGGCTGCACATTCCGCTGCTGTTCGGGCTCGACGTCATCCATGGCTACCATACCGTGTTTCCCGTGCCGCTGGGCGAAGCGGCGTCGTGGGACCTCGAGGCGATCGAGGAATCGGCCCGCATCGCGGCGCGCGAGGCGTCGGCCGCCGGCGTGCACTGGACGTTCGCGCCGATGGTCGACATCGGCCGCGACCCGCGCTGGGGCAGGGTGATGGAAGGCGCCGGTGAAGACGCCTACCTCGGATCGCGCATCGCCGCGGCGCGCGTGCGCGGCTTCCAGGGCCCGAAGCTGGGCGGACTCGAATCCGTGATGGCCACCGCGAAGCACTTCGCCGGCTATGGCGCCGCGACGGCCGGCCGCGATTACAACGCCGTCGACATGAGCGAGCACCTGCTTTACGAAACCTATCTGCCCCCGTTCAAGGCCGCGCTGGACGCGGGCGCGGCCACGTTCATGAACTCGTTCAACACGCTGAACGGCGTGCCGGCCACCGGCAACGCGATGCTGCAGCGGGACATCCTCAAGGGCCGCTGGGGTTTCACGGGCTTCGTCGTCAGCGACTGGGGCTCGGTGCGCGAAATGGTCGTCCACGGTTATGCGGCCGACCTGCCGGATGCGGCCGCGAAGGCAGTCACCGCCGGCAGCGACATGGATATGGAGAGCAGCGCGTACGCCTCGTCGCTCGCGGGCCTGGTGCGCGGCGGCAGGGTCGACGCGGCGCTGGTGGACGACGCCGTGCGGCGCGTGCTGGCGAAGAAGTTCGAGCTGGGCCTGTTCGACGATCCGTACCGCTTCTCCGATCCCGCGCGCGAGAAGGCGGCGCTTGCGGATCCGCGCCACCGCGCGGCCGCGCGCCGGATCGCGGCGGAATCGATGGTGCTGCTGAAGAACGACGGCGGGGCGTTGCCGCTGGCGAAGAATGCGCGCTCGATCGCCGTGATCGGACCGCTGGCCGACGCCCGGCGCGACCTCGAAGGCGGCTGGATCGTCGACTCGAACGCGGCGACGATGGCGAGTCTCGTCGACGCGGTGCGCACGCACGCGGGGCCGGGCGCGCGCGTCGCGTACGCCGCCGGCTGCGACGCGGCCTGCCGCTCGGACGCCGGCTTCGCGGCCGCCCTCGACGTCGCGCGCGCGGCCGACGTCGTCGTGCTGGCCGTCGGCGAAAGTTGGGACATGTCGGGCGAGGCGAAATCGCGCGCCCACCTTGGCCTGCCGGGCCGCCAGGCCGAACTCTTCGACGCGTTGAAGGCGATCGGCAAGACGCCCGTCGTCGTGATCATGGCCGGGCGCCCGCTGATTTTCGAGAACGTGGCGGAAGGCGCTGGCGCGATCCTGTACGCGTGGCACCCCGGCAGCGAAGGCGGCGATGCGATCGCGGACGTGCTGTTCGGCGCCGTGAACCCGTCGGCGAAACTGCCCATGACCTTCCCGCGCAACATGGGGCAGATCCCGATCGGCTATCAGCAATACCAGACGGGGCGCCCCGTGCTGAACGACGGGAACAGTGTCTACAAGTCCGCGTACATCGATTCGCCGAACACGCCGCGCTACGCGTTCGGGCATGGCCTGAGCTATACGACGTTCGCGTACGGCGACCTGCGCCTGTCCAGCACGCGGATGGCGCCGGACGGGAAGATCGCCCTCCAGTTCACGCTGACGAACAGCGGCCCCGTGGCCGGCGCCGAGGTCGTGCAGTTCTACCTGCGCGATCCGGTGGCCTCCGTCGTGCGGCCGGTGAAGGAGCTGAAGGGCTTCCAGCGCGTCGTGCTGGAGCCGGGCGAGCGCCGCACCGTCAGCTTCACGGTCGACCGCGACACCTTGTCGTTCTTCGACCGCAAGCTGGCGTGGGGTGCGGAGCCCGGGACGTTCGAGCTGATGGTCGGCAGCGCATCGGATGACATCCGCCTGCGCCAGACCATCGAACTGACGGGGCGCTGACCGCTTCGCCCACCTTCAGGCTGAATCAGAACGTGAGGTCCGCACGCGCGCCGACGTAGCGGTGCCAGTCGCGCGGCGGCAGCCATTCGGTGGTGTTCACGGCATGGGGCAGGTTCGGCGCCTTCGGACTCCACGTGCCGTTGGCGATGCTGTTGTTCAGGCCCGCCGCGTACTGGCGGTCGAACAGGTTGTTGATGAACAGCGTCGCCTTCCAGCGGCCGCCCCGGTCCGCGGCGCCGAAGCTCACGTTCGTGATGCTGTAGGCGCCCTGGATCGTGTTCGGATCCTGGTTCAGCGAGAACTGCGTGCGGCTCTGGTAGCGCGTGGTGGCGGCAATGAAGCCGTCGAACGGCAGCGCCGGCAGCGGCACGTCCAGCTGGCCGCCCAGGTTCAGTTTCACTTTCGGCGCGTTCGGCAGCGTCTTGCCGGCCAGGTCCTGCACGTTGGTGTTGTTGAATTCGGCGCTCTGGTGGCAGCCCGGTCCCGGCACGGCCGCCGTGGCGGCCGCGTTCAGCACGTTGTAGCACGGGCCGTTGCGGAATTCGCGGATCGTCGCCTCGGTGTACGCAAGGCTGCCGTTCAGCTGCAGCAGGCGCGTGACGCGCGCGCTGGCTTCGAGTTCCAGTCCCTGCGTGCGCAGGCCGCCGATGCTGTTCAGGGCCGTGCGGAAGATGCCGTCGTAGTCGAAGAAGCCGGCCGACTGCTGGAAGTTGCGGAAGTCGGTGCGGAACGCGGCCAGCGAGAACATCGCGCGGTTGTCCCACAGGCTCTGCTTCCAGCCCACTTCGTAGCTGCGCGCCGTCTCCGGCGCCACCGGCGGGCGCGCCGCCAGCACGGCCGTGAAGCTGGACGTGAGGTCGTACGCGATGCCCTTGTGGCCCGTCGAGATCGTGCCGTACACCATGGCGTCCCTGTTCAGGCGGTGCTCGAGGCCCAGCTTCCACGTGCGGCTCGTGTTGCTGTCCGAGCGCGTGTAGAACTCGGTCTGCGCGAACGCCTGCGGCGGCACCGTGTAGCGGCGGAACCGGTAGCCGGTGTCTTCGTCGTTCAGGCGCGCGCCGACGATGACGCTCGTGTCGGCGCGGAAGTCCCAGCTGCCCTGGCCATAGATCGCCTTGTTGACGTTCCACGCGTCGGCGCCGTAGTTGGTGCCGTAGTTGCTGATCAGCGGGACCTTGGCCAGCTCGCGATTCAGGTCGTTCTTGCCGTACCAGAGACCGGCCACCCAGCGGATCGGGCCGCGGTCCGGCGACGTGAGGCGGAATTCCTGCGTCGTCGACTTCACGTTGAACACGCCGTACTGGTACAGGCCACCGTGCATCTGCGTCGGTGCGCCGTTCGGCAGGGTGAGGAACTGGAGGATGTCGATGTCGGTCGCGTCGTTGTCCTGGTAATCGTCCATGTGGTACTTGCTGTAGGACGAGATGGAACTGAGCGTGAGGCCGTTCGCAAGGCCGTAGTCGATCTTGAGGCCCGTGCCCCAGTCGTGGAACTTGCCGCCTGTCGGATAATCGTTGCGCACATCGCGGTTGGACGGATTGATCGCTATCCCGGCGAGGACCACCGATTGCGGCAGTTGCGGCGCATTGCGATACAGGCCGCCCGGCGTCATCGACGTGAACGCGGTCGTGCAGCAGAATTTCTCGGTGCGGTTGTAGTGCGGCGTCAGCGTGAAGGTCAGGTCGTCGGTGGGACGCCATTCGAACTTCGCATTCAGGTTGTCGCCCTTGCTGCCATTGAGCTTGCCGCCCGTCGTCAGGTTGTTCAGCGTGCCGTCGTAATTCGTCTTGCTGGCGGCGACGCGCATACGGAACGTATCGGTCACGGCGCCCGAGACGCTGACGCCCGCGCGCCATTCGTCGTCGTTCGTGGCGACGAGCGTCGCCGTCGTCTTGACCGGGCCGCCGATCGGCTTCGTCGTGATGTTCAGCGCGCCCGCGATCGAGCTCTTGCCGAACAGGGTGCTCTGCGGCCCCTTCAGCACTTCGATGCGGTTGACGTCGGCCAGGTCCTTGAACGCGTTGGCCTGCATGCCGAGCGGGATGTCGTCGACGATCACGGCCACGTCGGCCTCGACGCCGATGCCCAGCGAGTACGTGCCGACGCCGCGCATGTTGATGCTGAAGTTGCCGGGCTGGGTGCCGTACGACAGCGTCAGCGCGGGCGACAGGGCGGGCAGGTCGTCCAGTTCACGCACATTGGAGCGCTGCAGCACGGCGTCGCCGAGGACCGTGATCGACGCAGGCACGTCCTGCAGGTTCTGGGCGCGCTTGTTCGCGGTGACGACGACGGTTTCCAGTTTCACGGGTTCGGCCTGCCGTGCGTCCTGGGCATGGGCGCTCAGGGTAAGCAGGGCGGTGGCGATGGCGGCTGCCGTGGACGTGGGGGCAGGTTTGCCGGGGTAATGCATGTTGGTCTCCTTGTGATCGGTCTGGCCGGGGCGGCTTGGTTGGCAACGTTTCCAATTTTGGCGAAATAAAAAGACGGCACGTTCGGGCCGTCCATTCTCATGGAGGAAAACGATTCGGCATCTTTGCCGTATAAATCGTGAGCCGTCCAGCTGAAAATACGAAGTTAAACGTTTACCATCATGCGTGAAAATAACCCAAACATGCGATAAAGACAAGCAGTACGTGCCGGTGACACGTCCATACAACGCCGACAGGTTATCGTGCACCCCATGCGACTTCTCATCCGACCATGCACCTGATCGAAAAAACCGTCGTCATCGCAGCACCCCCGGCCGATGTATGGAACGCGCTGACCGATCCCGCCGCCATGCGCGTGTGGATGGGCGAACCGGAGATGGCGATCGACATCGACCGTCTGCCATCGGCCGCGCTACTATGCTGAACCGGCCACTGGCCGCACGGCGCTGTCGACATCCGACATCGATGACTGCCTGCATAACATGATCGATTACCATTCAAAGATGAAAAGAATTTTTTGCGCCGCCCTGCTCATGTCCTGCGCCACGCTCTCGTACGGAGAGAACGCGGCCAGCAGGCCACCTCTCTTGCAGCAGCTGGACGGAAACTGGACCATGTCGGGTGATGTCCGCGGCAAACCAGTCACATATTCGCTCGAAGCCAAGCCGAGCCTGTTGGGCGCTTTTACCGAGTTACGCATGCAGGATGTCCAGGTTCCCGCAAAGTACGCGGCGAACGTGTATATCGGCTACGACCAGGCGACGAGGACGGTGATTGTTCACTGGATGGACAGCTTCGGCGCAAAATATTCCATTCCTCATGGGACGGGTGCCCTTGACGGGAATACGTTGCAGTTCACGTTTCCCTACGATGGCGGGCGCTTCCGCGACACGTTTACGTTCGATCCCGACACGGGACATTGGACCTTCATATTGGAATCACAGCAATCGGATGGAAGCTGGAAGCATTTCGCCAGGTATGACGTCGTGCGAAAAGCGTCAGGCCAGCCCGCGTCCGCCGGATAACGGCGCCGGCCGCAACCGAATGGCGACGTGACCCTATAATGACGCCATGAACGACGATTTGTGGAACACGTTGTCGGCCCGCCGGCACGTGGGCCTGCGCCGCCTGCAGGCGCCGGGCCCGGACGACGCCGCGCTGGCGCGGATGATGGAAGCGGCCGCGCAGGCGCCCGACCATGGCTGCCTGCTGCCGTGGCGCTTCATGCTGATCCCGCCGGCGCGCCGCGACGATCTCGGTGGCGTGTTCGAGGAAGCGCTCGTGCGGCGCGACCCCGGCGCGGACGCCGCCGCGCGTACGTCCGCGCGCGAAAAAGCCTTCCATGCGCCGTGCCTGCTCGTGGCGATCCTCGTCGATGCGCCCGGCACCGCCGTCCCGGTCGAGGAAAAACTGATATCGCTGGGCTGCGCGCTGCAGAACGTGCTGCTGGCCGCGCAGGCGCTGGGCTTCGACGGCGGCCTCGCGAGCGGCGGGGCGCTCGACACACCCGCCATGCGCCGCCTGCTGGCCCTCGAGGCGCACGAGCGCGCCGTCTGCTTTATCGGTTTCGGCACGGGAGAGGCAAAAAAAACGCCCCGGGTGCGTCCGCAGCCGGGGCAGTTTTTCACGAGTCTTTGAGTCACGTTCGCGTTACACCGGCCTTCGCGTGGGCACGGGGCGCCCACCCTACTGCACGAGCGGCGTCGCGCTCCCTTCCAGCGTGATGCCCTCGATGCGGGCGCGGCCCACGAGGATCTGCAGGTACTGGTGGATGCCCCGCTGCAGCGCGGCCGTCCCGAGCCACGCGGCGATCTGCGACTTCACCGTCTCGAACGGCAGCCGCGAACCCTCGATGCGGCGCAGCACCTGGACGATGTGCAGGCCGAAGCGTGTCTCGATCGGGCGCGCGGCGAATTCGTTCTCGCCGAGGCGGAACAGCACGTCGTCGAATTCCGGCACGCAGTCGCCGCGGTTCAGCTGACCGAGGCTGCCGCCCACGGCGCCGGACGGGCAGTTCGAATACTGCGCCGCCAGTTCGCCGAAGCGTTCCGGCGCGGCCCGCAGCGCCGCGAGAATGTCTTCCGCGGTTTCGCGGACGAGGTCCAGCGGCACGGTCGGCGTCACCTGGAACAGGATGTGGCGCGCCTCGACCATCGCGCCGCGGATGAACTTGTCCGGATGATTGCGGTAGTAGGTGAGGCATGCCGCTTCATCGGCCTGCGGCACGCTGACTTCCTGCGTGAGCAGCGTCTCGATGCGCGCGTCGTCATCGCCGTAGATGCCAAGGCGGTCCGCTTCCTGCAGCAGCACGGTGCGCAGCACGACTTCGTGCACCGACTGCTTGAGCGGGTTGGCGGCGCCCTTGTGGTGCGGCAGTTCCAGTTCGATCTGGCGGTCGTCGATCTCGACGCCGTTGACGGAGATACCCATGACGGCTCCTTAACGCGGACGGACCAGCTGGAAGGCACGGCCCAGGTAAGTCACCGCGCCGAAGCCGCTCCAGATGTGGACGAGGCGGGTGAACGGGAAGATGACGAACAGCGACATCCCCATGAACAGGTGCAACTTGAACACCAGCGGGGCATCGATGATGAAGCTGGCGGCGTCGCCGCGGCACGTCACGATGTGCTGGGCCCAGGTCATCAGCAGGACCATCATGTGGCCGTCCAGGTGGCCGGCTGACACGAAGATGGACGACAGGCCGAGGAGCAGGGTGCCGAGGATCCACAGCAGCACGATCTTGTCCTTGAACGTGGTGGCGGCGCGCAGGCGCTCGTTGCCGAGGCGGCGGGCCAGCAGCAGCAGGATGCCGACCAGGCACAGGCTGCCCATCACGCCGCCGGCGGCCATTGCGAACAGCTGCTTGGCGCCGTGCGTGACGCCCAGCGAGTCCCACACCCACACGGGCGTCAGCAGGCCGACGGCGTGGCCGCCCAGCAGGCCGATGATCCCGATGTGGAACAGGATGCTCCCCAGCCGCAGCTGGCCGGTATGCAGCACTTGCGTCGATTCGGAGCGCCACGTGTATTGTTCGCGGTCGAAGCGGATCAGGCTCCCGAGCAGGAAGATCGCGAGCGCGATGTACGGATAGATCCCGAACAGGAATTGATTTATATAGTTCATGCTGCCTCCTCCTGATGCACGGCCGGACGCGTGCCGCGCGGGTAAAAATTGATCGGTTGCGGGCCGAGGGCCTGCGGCTTGAGAAGGGGCTCGACGCCGTCCGCGCCCGGGCCGAAGGTTTCCAGCGCATCGTCCATGTCCTTGATCGGCGGCTCGGACAGCTCTTCCGCCGCCACTGGCGACAATGCTTCCAGCAGGTCGAACACGCCGGCATACGGGCTGCCGTTCGCGGCCAGCTTGCGGCCGATGAACGCCAGCACGTGGACGGCGTCGCCCAGCAGGCGGCCCGCTTCCTCCTCGTCCACCTGCGACAGGAATTCGAGGAAGAGCGGCACGAAGTCGGGCAGCTCGTCGCCCTGCATCTGCAGGCCGTGTTTCTTGTACTCTTCCATCAGGTCGACCATGGCCTGGCCGCGGTCGCGCGATTCGCCGTGGATGTGCTCGAACAGGTGCAGCGAGTGCGACGGCGTACGGTCGAACGTCTGCACGTATTCCTGCTGCAGTGTGATCATGTCGTTCTCGACCAGGTGCGCCAGCAACGGCGCCACGCGTGCGCGCATCGGCGGCGGCAGGCCGCCTTCCAGCTCGGGCAGGGCGGCGACGAGGTCGCCCTCCGGATACAGCAGCAGCGCAGACAGGATGCGGTAGTGGTTCATGTCAGGCTCCTTCCGTTTCTTGTTTCTTGCGCGATTTCGGCATCGAGACGAAGATCGTCGAGCCTTGTTTCTTCTTGCCGAACAGCGAAGCGTCGCTGGTGCCGTCCGAGCAGCCGTTACCGAACGAGAATCCGCACGACCCTTTTTCGTTGAAGCTGTCCTCGGCCATCTCCTTGTGGCTGCTCGGGATCACGAAGCGGTCTTCGTAGTTCGCGATGGCCATGATGTGGTACATGTCTTCCACTACCGCCTGCGTCAGTCCCACCCGGCGCAGCACGTCCAGGTTCTCGACCTTGTCGACCGACTTCGACCGCATGTAGGCACGCATCGCCAGCATGCGGTCCAGCGCATGCACGACCGGCGCTTCCTTGCCCGCGGTGAGCAGGTTGGCGAGGTAGCGCACGGGGATGCGCAGGCTCTGCGTGTCCGGCAGGATGCCGTTCATGCCCATCTTGCCGCTTTCCGCGGCGGCCTGGATCGGCGACAGCGGCGGGATGTACCACACCATCGGCAACGTGCGGTATTCCGGGTGCAGCGGGAAGGCGATCTTCCATTCGACGGCCATCTTGTACACGGGCGAACGCTTTGCGGATTCGAGCCAGCTGTCCGGGATGCCCTGGCGGCGCGCCTCGGCGATCACGTCGGGATCGTGCGGATCGAGGAACAGGCCGAGCTGCGCCTCGTACAGGTCCTGCTCGTCGGCGACGGATGCGGCCTGCTCGATGCGGTCGGCATCGTACAGCAGCACACCCAGGTAGCGGATGCGGCCCACGCAGGTCTCCGAGCAAACGGTCGGCTGGCCCGCTTCGATGCGCGGGTAGCAGAACGTGCACTTCTCGGCCTTGCCGGACGACCAGTTGTAGTAGATCTTCTTGTATGGGCAGCCCGAGATGCACATGCGCCAGCCGCGGCATTTGTCCTGGTCGATCAGCACGATGCCGTCGTCCTCGCGCTTGTACACGGAACCGGACGGGCACGATGCCACGCAGGTCGGGTTCAGGCAGTGCTCGCACAGGCGCGGCAGGTACATCATGAAGGTGTTCTCGAACGTCGAGTACATCTCCTTCTGCATGTTGTCGAACAGCTTGTCCTTGCTGCGCTTGGCGAATTCGCCGCCCAGGTCATCTTCCCAATTGGGGCCCCATTCGATCTTGTCCATCTTCTTGCCGGTCAGGACGGAGATCGGACGCGCGGTCGGCGGCGTTTCCGACAGCGGCGCGTTCTGCAGGCGCTCGTAGTCGTAGGTGAACGGCTCGTAGTACTCGTCGATCTGCGGCAGGTTCGGGTTGGCGAAGATGTTCGCCAGGATTTTCAACCGGCTGCCCTGGCGCGGTTCGATCCTGCCGTCCGCCTTGCGTCTCCAGCCGCCGTTCCACTTGTCCTGGTTTTCCCATTCCTTCGGGTAGCCGATGCCCGGCTTCGTCTCGACGTTGTTGAACCACGCGTACTCCACGCCGTCCCGGCTCGTCCACACGTTCTTGCAGGTCACCGAGCAGGTGTGGCAGCCGATGCATTTGTCCAGGTTCAGCACCATGCCGATTTGTGCTCTGATTTTCATTTTTGTTCCTCGCTATTCTCTCAAGCACCCTTCGGGCTGGCGACGCGTGCCAGCGCGGGTTCGCGTTCTTCCGTCTCGCGTACGGGCAGCCCGGCCGGCGTCGCCGGCGCGGGGTGCGCCGGCTGCCGGTCGCCGTTCGGACGCGACTCGTCGCGGGCGCCTTCCATCCAGTCCACGTCGCGCATCTTGCGGACCACCACGAATTCGTCGCGGTTGGAGCCCACCGTGCCGTAGTAATTGAAGCCGTACGACAGCTGGGCGTAGCCGCCGATCATGTGGGTCGGCTTGGTCACCGTGCGCGTCACCGAGTTGTGGATGCCGCCGCGCTTCTTCGACATTTCCGCGCCCGGCACGTTGACGATCTTTTCCTGGGCGTGGTACATGATCGTCATGCCTTCCGGGACGCGCTGGCTGACGACCGCGCGGGCCGTCAGCGTGCCGTTCACGTTGAACACCTCGATCCAGTCGTTGTCCACGATGCCGGCGGCCTTTGCGTCGATTTCGGACAGCCACACGTGCGGGCCGCCGCGCGACAGGGTCAGCATGCGCAGGTTGTCGGAGTAGGTCGAGTGGATGCCCCATTTCTGGTGCGGGGTGATCCAGTTCAGCGCCAGTTCCTTGTTGCCGTTCGGGCGGCGGTTCATGATCGCCTCCGTCGTCTTGGTGTTGATCGCGGCCTTGTACACGCAGAGCCCCTCGCCGAAGTCGCGCATCCAGACGTGGTCCTGGTAGAACTGCTGGCGGCCCGTCAGCGTGCGCCAGGGGATCAGTTCGTGCACGTTCGTGTAGCCGGCGTTGTAGCTGACTTCCTCGCTTTCCAGGCCCGACCACGTCGGCGACGAGATGATCTTTCTCGGCTGCGCCTGCACGTCGCGGAAACGGATGCTGTCATGCTCGCGCGGGATCGCCAGGTGCGTGTGGTCGCGGCCCGTCATCTTCGACAGCGCTTCCCAGGCCTTCACCGCCACGTGGCCGTTCGTTTCCGGCGCCAGCGTGAGGATCATCTCGGCCGCGTCGATCGCCGTGTCCAGGCGCGGCTGGCCTTTCGAGACGCCTTCTTCGAGCACGGTGCGGTTCAGGCCACGGAGGACGTCCACTTCATGCGCCGTCTTCCAGTCGATGCCCTTGCCGCCGTTGCCCACTTTTTCCAGCAGCGGGCCGATCGACGTGAACTTCTTGTGGATGTCGCGGTAGTTGCGTTCCACGACCGTCATCGACGGCATCGTCTTGCCCGGCACCGGCTCGCATTCGCCGAGGCGCCAGTCCTTCGGATCGAACGGCTGACCGAGTTCGCCCGGGGTGTCGTGCAGCAGCGGCGTGAGGATCAGGTCCTTGCGCGTGCCCAGGTGGGCGCCGCCGATCTCGGAAAACTTGGCCGCGATGCCCTTGTAGATTTCCCAGTCGGACTTCGCCTCCCACAGCGGCTGCACGGCTTCCGACAGCGGGTGGATGAACGGGTGCATGTCGGACGTGTTCAGGTCGTCCTTTTCGTACCAGGTCGCCGTCGGCAGCACGATGTCGCCGTACAGGCACGTCGTCGACATGCGGAAGTCCAGCACGACGAGCAGATCGAGCTTGCCTTCGGCGGCCGGGCGCACCTTGACGTCGCGCGGCTTGACGCACGCGTCTTCGTCGCTCATCAGCGCGTTCTGGGTGCCCAGCAGGTATTTCAGGAAGTACTCGTGGCCCTTGCCCGAGCTGCCCAGGATGTTCGAACGCCACACGAACATATTGCGCGGGAAGTTCGCGGGATTGTCCGGATCGTCGCACGAGAAATTCAGCTTGCCGGCCTTGATCTGCTCGACCGCGTATTTGGCCGGGTCCTGACCCAGGCTTTCCGCGGCGCGCACGACGTCCAGCGGGTTCGTCTCCAGCTGCGGCGCCGATGGCAGCCAGCCCATGCGCTCGGCCTTGGCGTTGAAGTCGATGAGGGCCATCTCTTCCAGCTTGCCGTCGGCGGTCGGGCACAGGATCTCGGCCGTGTGCAGCTTTTCGTGGCGCCACTGGCTCGTGTGGGCATAGAAGAACGAGGTGCCGTTCATCTGGCGCATCGGGCGGTTCCAGTCCAGCGCGAACGCGAGCGGGGTCCAGCCGGTCTGCGGGCGCAGCTTTTCCTGGCCGACGTAGTGGGCCCAACCGCCGCCGCTCTGGCCGATGCAGCCGCACATCATGAGGATGTTGATGATGCCGCGGTACGTCATGTCCATGTGGTACCAGTGGTTCAGCGCCGCGCCGACGATCACCATCGACTTGCCGCGGGTGCGGTCGGCGTTGTCGGCGAACTCGCGCGCCACGGTCACGACGTCGTCCGCCTTCACGCCGGTGTGCTTCACCTGCCATGCCGGGGTGTACGGCACGTCGTCGCTGTAGTTCGTCGCCGCGTTCGGACAGATGCCGCGGTCGACGCCGTAGTTCGCCATCGACAGGTCGTACACGGTGGTGACGAGGGCAGTAGTGCCGTCGGCCAGCGTGATGGATTTGACGGGCACGTTGCGCAGCAGGAGGTCGTCGGCATCCTTGCCGCCGAAGTAGGGGAAGCCCACCGGCACGATGCGGTCATGGTCGTCAAGCAGGGACAGTTGTGGATCGATCGGGTTGCGGGTGGTGCCTTCTTTCTGTTCCAGGTTCCATTTGCCCGACTCGCCCCAGCGGAAGCCGATCGAGCCGCTGGGCGCGACGATCTTGCCGGTGCTTCGGTCGATGACGAGGGTCTTCCATTCCGGGTTGTTCGTCTCGTCGAGGTTGTTCGCCAAGTGCGACGCGCGCAGGAAGTAGTCGGGGACCAGCGTGCCGTCGCGTTCCTTGAGCATGACCAGCATCGGGAAGTCGGTGTACTGCTTGGCGTAGTCGCGGAAGTAGGCGGACTTGCCGGTCGCGTGGAACTCCTTCAGGATCACGTGGCCCATGGCCATCGCCAGCGCGGCGTCCGTGCCCTGCTTGGGCGCGAGCCAGATGTCGCCGAACTTGGCCATCTCGCCGAAGTCGGACGACACGGCGACGGTCTTCGTGCCCTTGTAGCGCACTTCCGTGTAGAAGTGGGCGTCCGGGGTGCGGGTCATCGGGACGTTCGAACCCCACACCATCAGGTACGTGGAGTTGTACCAGTCGGCCGATTCCGGCACGTCCGTCTGCTCGCCCCACACTTGCGGGCTGGACGGCGGCAGGTCGCAGTACCAGTCGTAGAAGCTCATGGCGACGCCGCCGATGAGGCTCAGGTAGCGGGTGCCGGCGGCATAGCTGACCATCGACATGGCGGGGATCGGCGAGAAGCCGATGATGCGGTCCGGACCGTATTTGCCGATGGTGTAGGCGTTGGCGGCGGCGATGATCTCGTTGACCTCGTCCCATTTGGCGCGCACGAAGCCACCCTGGCCGCGCACGGTCTTGTAGCTCGCCGCGCGCTCCGGATCGGTGCTGATGTAGTCCCAGGCGGCGACGGGGTCGCGGGTGGCGCGGGCTTCGCGCCACAGCTGCATCAGGCGGCCGCGCACCATCGGGTGCTTGACGCGCTGCGCCGAGTAGACGTACCACGAATAGCTGGCGCCGCGCGGGCAACCGCGGGGTTCATGGTTCGGCAGGTCGGGGCGGGTGCGCGGGTAGTCGGTCTGCTGGGTTTCCCAGGTGATCAGGCCGTTCTTGACGTAGACCTTCCAGCTGCACGAACCCGTGCAGTTCACGCCGTGCGTCGAGCGCACGATCTTGTCGTGCTGCCAGCGCTGGCGGTAGGCCTTTTCCCAGGTGCGGTCTTCGCCCACGACGGCCCCGTGGCCATTCGAGAACGTCTCGCCCGTTTTGCCGAAAAATTTCAGGCGGTCCAAAAAGTGACTCATGGTTTCTCCAACGGCGCACCGTGGTGCGCTCTTGATATGCGGTGTGTGCAGCTGTGTTCAGTCTACGGAGCGGACCGGCTGTGCGGTATTCGCAAGAAGTCGGTCCGGCCGCGACATACGGAGTAGGCCGTCTACTCCTTTATGACTAGCAGGTGATCTCGGCGCCCTTGCGGGCATAGAACCACCAGGTGACGGCGATGCAGGTGACGTAGAAGCCGATGAAGCACCACAGCGCGGCGTCGGCGCTGCCCGTAAGGGCGATCGAGGTGCCGTAGCTCTTCGGGATGAAGAACGCGCCGTAGGCGGCGATGGCCGAGGTGAAGCCCAGGACGGCGGCCGCCTCCTTATTGGCGCTGGCGATGGCTTGCGCCTGGACGCCTGCCGACTGGCCTTTCGCGGCGCGCTGGTGCAGCGTCAGGAAGATCACCGGGATCATGCGGAAGGTCGACGCGTTGCCCACGCCGGTGCAGGCGAAGAGCACGAGGAACATGCCGAAGAAGCCGGCGAAGCTGCCCGGGTTGGATCCATGCGGCAGGAAGTGCAGCACGCCCAGCACGGCCCCGATCATGGCGACGAACGTCCACGCGGTGACGCGCGCGCCGCCCAGCTTGTCGGCGACGTAACCGCCGGCCACGCGGGCGAGGGCGCTGACGAGGGGGCCGACGAATGCGTACTGCAGCGGGTTCACTTGCGGGAACAGGGTGCTGGTGAGCAGCGGGAAGGCGGCCGAATAGCCGATGAACGAGCCGAAGGTGCCGACATACAGCCAGCACATCAGCCAGTTGTGCTTGCGTTTGAAAATTACGGCCTGTTCCGCGAACGAGGCCTTGGCCGAGGCGAGGTCGTTCATGCCGAACCAGGCGGCCAGCGTGCTCACGATGATGAACGGGACCCACACGAAGCCCGCGTTCTGCAGCCACATCTGCCTGGTCGCCGCTGCCTTGGTCCACGTTTGCGGCTCCCCGCCGAAGAGGGCGAACCCGATCACGAGCGGCACGACGAACTGCACGGCGGAGACCCCCAGGTTGCCGAGGCCCGCGTTCATGCCGAGGGCGTAACCCTTCTGCGCTTTCGGGTAGAAAAAGCTGATGTTGGCCATGGACGAGGCGAAGTTGCCGCCGCCGAAGCCGCACAGCAGCGACAGCACGAGCATGGTCGGGTAGCTGGTGTTCGGATCCTGCACGGCGAAACCGATGCCCAAGGCGGGAATCAGCAGCGACGCGGTGGAGATGGCGGTCCATTTGCGGCCGCCGAAGATCGGCACCATGAACGAATAAAAGATGCGCAAGGTGGCGCCCGAGAGGCCCGGCACGGCGGCGAGCCAGAACAGCTGGTTGGTGCTGTATTTAAAACCGATGCTGGGCAGGTTGACGACGACGACGCTCCACACCATCCAGATCGCGAACGCCAGCATCAGCGCGGGGATCGAGATCCAGAGGTTGCGGTTGGCCGTGGGCTTGCCGCGGCTGTGCCAGAAGGCGGGAACTTCGGGTTCCCAGGTCGAGATGAGGTAACGGCTCACGATGTTCTCCTGTGATTGTCAGAGTTGGATCAGGCGGCCTGGCGCAGCGGCGTCACTGGCGCGGCCGCCGGCGTTTTGGCATGTGGTTTGAACGAGAAATGCATCCAGACGAGCGAGACGCACACGGTCCCGTACAGCAGCATGAAGGAGCTGGAACGGATGCCGGTGAGGTCGACGATGGCGCCGAACAGGATCGGCAGGATGAAGCCACCGAGGCCGCCGGCCAGGCCGACGACGCCCGAGACGGCGCCGATGTTGTCGCTGAAATCGTCGGCGATGAAGCGGAACACGGACGCCTTGCCGATGGCCATCGCGACGCCGACGACGAACAGCAGCAGGGTGAACGTCACGTGGCCGAGGCCGAGGCGCATGTCCATGCTGCCTGCGACGGTCTTGACGCTCATGGTCGTCTGCGGATACGACAGGGTGAAGAAGCACACCCAGCACACCCACATCACATACCAGGTGACCTTGTAGGCGCCGAACCTGTCGGCGATCCAGCCGCCCAGCGCGCGCAGTACGCCGCCCGGCAGCGAGAAGCAGGCGGCCAGCAGCGCGGCTTCCTTGAGGCCGAAGCCGTATTCCCCCACGTAGTACCTGGTCATCCACAGCGCGAGCGCCACGTAGCCGCCGAACACGACGGAGTAGTACTGGCAGTAGCGCCACACGCGCGGATCCTTCAGCACGCGCATCTGCGCCGCGAAGCTTTCACCCGATGCGGCTTTGTGCGACGGGTCGGAATACGTGCCGAACCAGAACAGCAGCGCAGTGGCGACCATCACGACGGCGTACACCTTCGGCAGGCCTTGCCAGCCGAGGGTGGCGATGATGGCCGGGGCCACGAACTTGGTGAGCGCGGAGCCGGAATTGCCCGCGCCGAAGATACCCATGGCGAGGCCGCGGCGTTCCTTGCCGAACCAGCGCGCGACGTACGGCGTGCCGACCGAGAACGAGCCGCCGGCCAGGCCCACGAAAAGACCCAGCGCGAGGAAGTGCCAGTACCGGGTGGCATAGCTGATCATGTAGATCGGCAGCGCACAGGCCAGCATCAGCGTGAAGAACACGATGCGGCCGCCGTAACGGTCGGTCCAGATGCCGAGCGGGACGCGCACGAGGGCGCCGCTCAGCACGGGCGTGGCCACGAGCAGGCCGAACTCCGTTTCGTTCAGGCCGAGTTTGGCCTTGATGGGGATGCCCAGCACCGCGAACATCATCCAGATCGCGAAGCAGATCGTGAATGCGAACGTACTGCTGGCGAGGACCGCGAGGGGCCGTCTGTCGGTGCCCATATTGTTCTCCTTGATGTGTTGGTGGAAGCGTACGCGGCGGGCGCTTGCCCAACCATTGGCCGGACGAGTAAGCGCCGGTGCGCAAGAGAGCTAGACGCCCTAGTCACAAAGATGTAGGTCCGTGTACGATGGCGGTATCCTGCAGCCGTTCGGAACCGCCATGCCGCACCCACTCAGCCCGGAACAGTTAAGCAACATCATCGACATCGCCGAAAACGCCGTGATCTGCACGGACGACCGGCAGAAGATCATCTTTTTCAACCAGGGCGCCGAGCGGCTGTTCGGCTGGACGGCGGCCGAAGTGACGGGCCAGGACCTGGCGATGCTGATGCCGCTACGCTTCCGTCCCGGTCACGCGGAACGGGTGGCCGGCTTCCAGCACGGCGAGCGCACGGCGCGGCGCATGGGCGAGCGGGGCACCATCTACGCGGTGCGCAAGGACGGCAGCGAATTCCCGGCCGAAGCGACGATCTCCAAATCGGCGGCGGGCGGGCGCGTGATCCTCACGGCGATCCTGCAGGACATCTCGGAGCGCAAGGCCTACGAGCGCGAGCTGGAACTGGCGCGCGACCGCGCGGAAGCGGCGATGCAGGCCAAGAGCATGTTCCTCGCCAATATGAGCCACGAGATCCGCACGCCGCTGAACGCCGTCATCGGCATGACGAGCCTCCTGCTGCACACGGACATCGACGACGAGCAGCGCGACTACACGGAGACGATCCGTTCCAGCAGCGAGGCGCTGCTCGCGATCATCAACGACCTGCTCGATTATTCGAAGCTGGAAGTGGGGCGCCTGGACCTCGAGCGCCACGCGTTCGAAGTGCGCCGCTGCGTCGAGGAAGCGCTCGACCTGCTCGCGCCCAGCGCCAGCGACAAGAACCTCGACCTCGCGTACATGATCGAGCCGGGCGTGCCGGCCACGATCCTCGCGGACGCGACGCGCCTGCGCCAGATCCTCGTCAACCTGCTGTCGAATGCAATCAAGTTCACGCACCACGGCGAGGTGGTCGTCACCGTGTCCGGCGAGCCGCGCGCGGAAGGCGGCTACCGGCTCGTGTTCGCCGTGCGCGACACGGGCATCGGCATCCCGCCGCACCGCCTCGACGACGTCTTCCACTCGTTCACCCAGGTCGACGCCTCCACCACGCGCAAGTACGGCGGCACGGGGCTGGGCCTGACGATCAGCCGGCGCCTCGCCGAGATGATGGGCGGCGGGCTGACAGTGGACAGCGAACCGGGACGCGGCTCGACGTTCAGCGCCGCCATCGTCGCCGACGCGTTCGACGACCAGCTCGCCGAACACGTGCTGCGCGACCGCGCGGCCACGGTGCGCGGGCGGCGCATCCTGATCGTCGACGACAACGCGACGAACCGCCGCATCCTGATGAAGCAGGCGCTGTTGTGGGGGATGGCGCCGCTGGCCGCCGCATCGGCGGTGGAGGCGCTCGACCTCGTGCGCGACGGCCACCCGTTCGACGTGGCCGTGCTGGACATGCAGATGCCCGACATGGACGGCGCCCGCCTCGCGGGCGAGTTGCGCAAGCACCGCGACCGCGCCGCGCTGCCGCTCGTGCTGCTGACGTCCGTCGGCCAGCGCCACCACGGCGCGGAAGGCGAAGCCGTGCGCGAATTCTCCGCGTGGCTGAGCAAGCCGATCAAGCCGGCGGCGCTGCTGGAAGCGCTGCAGCAGGTGCTGGGCGAGCGCCAGGCCGCGACACGGGCCGCGCGGCCGGTGCCGGCCCGGGAAGAGGCGGATCTCGCCATCCTCGTCGCCGAGGACAACACGATCAACCAGAAGGTGATCCGGCAGCTGCTGCGCCACCTGGGCTACCGCGCGGACGTCGTCGGCAACGGCCTGGAAGCCGTGGCGGCGCTGGAACGCCAGGATTACCCGGTCATCCTGATGGACATGCAGATGCCGGAAATGGACGGCCTGGAAGCGACGCGGCGCCTGCGCGAGCGCTTCCGCGGCGCCAACGCGCCCTACATCATCGCGATGACGGCCAACGCCATGCCGGGCGACCGCGAACGCTGCCTGGACGCGGGCATGAACGACTATGTGCCGAAGCCCATCGAGATGGACGTGCTGGACAAGGCGCTGGTGGCGGCGCGCGAGCACGTGGCGGCGCGGCGCGCGGGCGACGCGATGCTCGACCCGGCCCGCATCGCGCAACTGCGCGCGATCGACGACGATGCGTCACTGCTGGAAGACGTGGTGAACGCGTTCGTGGGCGAGGTGCCGCAGCTGCTGCACAAGCTGGACCACGCCGTGCGCGAGCACGACGGGCAGCTGCTGGCGGCGACGGCCCATTACCTGTTGTCGAGCATCGGTTTCGTGGGCGCCAACCGGATGCGGGTGCCGTGCATGAACCTCGAGCTGATGGGGAAGGCGGAGAACGTCGAGGGTGCGGATGAGCAGATGGCGGAGCTTACTGCGGCGTACGAGAAAACGAAAGCGGCCTTGCTCGCGTTACGCTGATACTGCAGGGTGGGCTCCCTGAGCCCACCCTGCGATGACGTATCGCGTCAATTCACGATTGCCGATCCGGCCCGCTGCCCAGCCCCTGCTCGACGGCGAACACCGCCGCCTGCACGCGGCTCGACAACCCGAGCTTCTTGAGGATGTTCTGCACGTGGATCTTGACCGTGCTCTCGGCCAGGTCGAGCACGCGGGCGATCAGCTTGTTGCTTTCGCCCCGTGCCAGGCAGGCGAGGATTTCGCGCTCGCGCGGCGTCAGCCTGTCGAGTTCCGACGGCGGCGCCGGCGCCTTGGGTGCGCGCTGTTTCTGCAGCTGGGCCACGAGCTTGGCGGCCATCGATTCGGCAAGCACGGATTCGCCGGCGGCCGCCCGTTCGATGGCGCGTTGCAGGTAGTCCGCGTCGATGTTCTTGATCAAATAGCCCCGCGCGCCCGCCTGCAGGGCGGTGGCCAGGTCTTCGCCTTCCTCGGATACGGTCAGCATGATGACCGCCGCCTCGGGCCAGCCCTGCAAAATCAGTTCGAGGGTCTCCACGCCGGTCATGCCGGGCATGTGCAGGTCGAGCAGGATCACGTCGGGCTTCAGCTGCATCGCCCGTTTCACGCCGTCGATGCCGTCCGACGCCTCGCCGACGACGGTGAAGCGCGGGTTGCGCTGCAACAGCGAACGCACGCCGCTGCGGAACAACGTGTGATCGTCGACCAGCAGCACGCTGATCGGCTCGCGGGTGTCTTCCCGGGGCTCTTCCATCCTCTACTCCATTCGATTCAAGCGGCCCGCCGATGCGCGCTGGGGACGTGCAGGCGGACGGTGGTGCCGGCGCCGGTCCCGGACTCGATGGCCAGGTTGGCGTTGATATGCCGGGCCCGTTCGCGCATGATGTGCAATCCAACGTGGCTGTCGCCGGATGCGGGCACCGCGGCGGCATCGAACCCGACGCCATTATCGCTGATCGATAGCGAAAAGTCTTGGCCGTCGCGGACCTGGACGAGCACCTTGTCGGCACGGGCGTGCTTGCGGATGTTGGACAGCGCTTCCTGCACGATGAACAGGAGCTGCAGCTGTTCCTCGCGGGCGAAGGGCAGGCCGCCGCTGCCTTCGGCCCGGAAGCTCGCTTCCACGCCCGTCTGGTCGCGGAATTTGCGCACGGCCTTGCGCAGCGCGCTGTTGAGGTCATCCTCTTCCAGCCGGCTGCGGAAGTTCTGCAACAGTTCGCGCACGTCCTCGTAGCTTTCCTGCACGCCCGCGCGCAGCATCGGCACGATGCCGGCCGCTTCCTGCTGTTCGCCGTCGCGCAGCGATTTTTCCAGCATCTGCACCTGCAGGTTGAGGAAGTTCAGGCCCTGGGCGATGCTGTCGTGCAGGCCGCGCGCCACCATGTTGCGTTCTTCCGAGATGGCCATTTCGCGCTCGCGCGCGGCCAGCCGCATGTTCTCGATGGCGGTGCCCAGGAGCCGGCCCAGCGTTTCCAACAGGGCGGTCTCGTGCTCGTTGAACGTTTTCTCGGTGCGGAAGTGCAGGCTGAACACGCCGAGGTGCTGTTCCTGGGCGAAAATCTGGAACACGGACACCGTCGCGAACCCGTCGCGCGCGCAGCGCGACAGTTCCGGACCGGGCAGCGTGCGCAGCAACCGCACGACGGGATGCCTGCCCTGCGCCGCTTCGCCGCACAGGCAGTCGCCGACGGGCATGCAGCGCTCCGCCCGCACCATATCCTCGGACAGCCCGACCTGCACGACCAGGTGGACGTTGTCGGTGTTGGTGTCGACGAGCCGCACCGACCCGCCGTCGGCGCCGAAGTAGCGCATGATGCGCCCGACGAAGCCTTCGCACATCGGCTCCAGCGTCTGCCGCACCTGCAGGAAGGCGGCGCTGTCGTACAGCAGCGCCAGTTCGCGATTCTGGCCTTCCAGCGCTGCCGTCTTCTCGCTCACCTTGTCTTCCAGGCTCGCGTAGACCTGTTCCAGGCGGTCCGCCATCCGGTTGAACCCCGTCGCGAGCTGGCCGAATTCGTCCTGGCTGGCCACGTCGAGGCGCACGCCGAAATCCGTGTCGGCCATGCTGCGCATCCCCGCGTGCAGCCGCTCGACCGGGTCGACGATGAAGCTGAACATCAGGTACACGAGGACGACGGTGCCGCCCATCGCCAGCGCCATCAGCGCCAACTGCGAGCAGCGCAGCCAGAACGTGCGCACCTCGTTGTCGCGTTCGATCAGGCCCACGATGGCGTCGATCCGGGCCACGTACGCGTCGACCCTGCCGAGAAAGTCGCGCAGCGGCGGCAGGCGGTCGTCGCCCCGCGCCTGCAGCACCTGCAGCGCGAGCGGCCGCAGTTCGCGCTGCCAGCGCACCGTGGCCATGGAAAAGCCGTCGCGGATGGCGGCGGTCGGCGGCAGGCCGAGGGGGCGCTGCGGGTCGCCCCGCTCGATCAGCGCCAGCGTGGCATCGATGCTCGCGATCTGTGCGCGCGCCTCGCGCGCATACCCGCCGCCGGGCGCGTGCACGTCGCGGCCGAGGAGCATCGCGAGCCGGTATTCCTGCTTGCGCACGCCGCCCGTCTCGTTGATGGCGGCGGCCGAGCCTTCGAGCTGCCACGACAGCCACAAGGTGGTACCGATGGCCGTCAACGCCAGCAGCAAAAAGCCGACCAGGGCACCGGCGATGCGGGTCGACAGGCGCAGGTGGCCCGGTATCGGCGGATAATCCGGGGTCGTCATGCGGCAGCATCCAGCGGCTGTACGAGGTTCAGGAATTCCTGCTTGCGCGGGGAGTAGGCGAGCAGCGAGCCGGTCTCGATGTCGAAGTACCAGCCGTGCAGCGCGAGCTTGCCCGCTTCCACCCGCCGGCGCAGCCACGGGTAGGTCATCAGGTTGTCGAGCGAATGGAGGATGCTGGCCTGCTCCGCGGCGCGGCAGCGGGCGTCGTCGTGCTTGTGCGGCAGCGCGCGCAGCACTTCCTCGCGCACGGGTTCCGCGATGCGCATCCAGCGCGCGACGAAATCCGTCTCCTCGGTCACGCGCTTGCCCGACATGAGGGCCCGGATGCCGCCGCAGCGCGCATGTCCCAGCACGACGACGCGCGCCACTTCCAGGTCGCACACGGCGAATCGATGGCGGAGCTGACGCCGGCCGACGCGTCCGCGGTGCAGGGCGGCACGAGGTTCGCGATATTGCGGACGACGAAGATGTCGCCCGGATCGCAGCCCGTGAGGAGTGCCGGGTCGACGCGCGAATCGCAGCAGCCGATGACGAGCGTGGACGGATGCTGGCTGTCGCGCAGCGAGGCGCGCACGACCGGCTCGCTCATGAAGCGCTGCTGGAAGCGGGAAAAGCCGCGGATGAAGCGTTCGATATCCTGCACGTCAGCCTCCCGTCTGCGACATGAAGCGCACGATCTTTTCCGGCCGCGCCGCGAAGTCGTGCTGGTGGGGCTTGAGTTCGATGGCGTGGCGGATCGCGGCTTCCAGTTCCGCGTCGCTGGCGCCGCCGCGCAGCAGCGGGCGGAATTCGAATTTCTCTTCCTGGCCCAGGCACAGGTACAGGGTACCGTCGACGGACAGGCGCACGCGGTTGCAGGTGGCGCAGAAGTGCTGCGACATCGGGGTGATGAAGCCGATGCTGCTGTTGCCGTCGCGCGTGGCGAGGTAGCGCGCGGGTCCGCCGCCCAGTTCCAGCGCCTGCGGCACGAGGTCGAATCGTTCCCGCAACCGTTCCCGGACCGGCTGCAGGTCCATATAAGCGGTGTTCCGGCCGGTGGCGCCCATCGGCATCACTTCGATCAGGCGGAGCACGAAGCCGTGTCCGATGCAGAACTCGGCCATGCGCTCGATCTCGCCGTCGTTCACGCCGCGCATGGCGACCATGTTGATCTTGATGGGATCGAAGCCGGCCTCCTTGCCGGCCATGATGCCGTCCAGGGTGCGCGCGTGGCTGTCGCGGCCCGTGATCGACTGCATGCATGTGCGGTCCAGCGTGTCGAGGCTGACGTTGATGCGCGCCACGCCGGCCCGCCGCAGCGCCCCGGCGTGGCGGCGCAGGGTCGTGGCGTTGGTCGACAGCGACAGGTCGTCGACGCCGGGAATCGCGGCGATGCGTCCGGCCAGGTCGGTCACGTGGCGGCGCAGCAGCGGCTCGCCGCCGGTCAGGCGAATGCGGCGCGTGCCCAGGCGGGCGAAGGCACGCAGCAGGCGCTCGATCTCGTCGAAGGTGAGCCAGTGGTCCGGCTCCTCGAAGCCCTTGAAGCCTGTCGGCATGCAATACGAGCAACGCAGGTCGCAGCGGTCCGTCACGGACAGGCGCAGGTATTCGATCGTTCGGCCGTAGCGGTCGCGCAACATCGCGGTTCTCCAATGGGGTGATGGTGAAGATTGTAGAGACCGCGCGCCACTCTGGCTGTCGGCATGACGGAGGACGCGGGCTAGTTCTTTCGGCCTATGTCAGGCCACACCGGGACGATCCGCATGGTCAGGCTCGAACCGCCTTAGCGATGTGCGCGGCGCATCAGCGCATCGATGCCCGCGACCGTGCCGGCCATCGCCAGCGCCGCGACGCCGGCGCCGGCCCAGGTGGCGATCCGGTCGCCGGCCGCCCACTCCTGCCACGCCAGCACGGCGGGCATCAGCAGCATCGGCGCCGTCATCGCGCCGGCGAGCCAGGCGTGGCGGCGCACGCCGGCGGACACGCTCTCAGCCACCGCAGCACCCGCCGCAGCAGCCGCCGCGTTCCTTGTTCACCTCCGCGTAGCCCGCGCCCGTCAGCGCGGCGGTGATGGCGTGGGTCGACGTGGCGTCCTCGTCGAACTCCACGTGCATCTCGCGGCCGCCCGGCTGCAGGTCGACGCCGCGCACGCCGGGCAGGGTGCACAGGGCGCTCGTGAGGCGTTCGATGTCGGCGAAGGCGAGGGGGGCCGAGAACTGGAAATCGTGTTGCATGATGCTCCTTTTGCGATGGGTCGTTGGTACACCGCCAGCGTAGGGCGCCGCGCCAACCCTGTCCTTGAACCGGGTTCAGGTTTTACGAATCAGGCGCAGCCGCCCAGGTAGTGGCACGCCGTGCAGCGGGTGCAGCCGTCGACCTTGCGCAGCGCGCGTGCGCCGCATTCCGGGCACTTGGCGCCCGTTTCCTCGACCGCCGCCAGGGCCGGCGCCGGGGCCTCGTCCGGCGTGCCGCGGTGCGCGAGCAGCCGGTCAAGGGCGTCGGCGGGCACCTGGTTGCCGTAGGCGTCCAGGAACCCGCGCCGGATCAGGATCCGCTGCAGCATGAAGGCGATCGCCGCCACCTCCGAATCGTGGTAAACGGGCACCTGCACGCCGTCCGCCCGTGTCAGGTGGCCGCAGCGCACCGGTCCCTTTTCCCACACGACGGCGCGCATGTCGGCGAGGGCCTTCGCGATGGAACTGCCGGCGCGCGCGGCCAGCGACAGCAGTCGCATCGTGGACGTGATCCACTGGTGGCCGTCGCTGCGCTGGTTCGCGGGCATGAAGAATTCGAACGGGCGCTCGATGGCCAACGCCCGTCCGTTCAGTCTTCCGTCCACGCGCATGAAGCTGATGGTGAGGTAGACGGTCTTCTTGCCTTCCTGCGTCGTGTACTCGACCTTGGACGTGACGGACTCCAGTTCGCCCGCCGGCCGGCTTTCGAAGCGGCGGCGCAGCGGATCGATGTCGTCCGGGGCCTCGGCGGACGGCGGGGGCGCCACGCTCAGCACGCTGCCCGTGACGGCGTTCGGCCGGTACGTGGCGAGGCCCTTCAGACCGGCGCGCCACGCCTCCGTATATAAATCCTTGAACTCGTCGAACGGGTAGTCGGCCGGCACGTTGACGGTCTTCGAGATCGCGCCATCGACGTAGGGCTGCACGGCCGCCATCATGCCGAGGTGGTCCTGCGCGGACATCTCCAGCGCCGTCACGAACTGCGGCGGGAGCGCGGACACGTCGTGCCCGAGGTGGCGGTACAGGCGCCACGCGTGGTCGGCCACCTCGTAGATGCGCGTGCTGTCGTCCGGCATGCGCTTCCTGCGCCGGTAGACCCACGAGAACGCGGGCTCGATGCCGTTGGACGCATTGTCCGCGAACGCGAGGGCGATGGTGCCGGTGGGCGCGATCGACATCAGGTGCGAGTTGCGGATGCCATGGCGGGCGATTCGCTCGCGCAGCTCGTCCGGCAGGCGCCGCGCGAACGCGCCGTCCAGGTAGCGTTCCGCGTCGAACAGCGGGAACGCGCCTTTTTCGCGGGCGAGTTCCACGGAGGCGTCGTAGGCGGCGTCGCGCAGCGCGCGCGTGACGTCGGCGGCGAAGGTGCGGCCCTCGTCGGCGTCGTAGCGCAGGCCCAGCATGACGAGGGCGCTGCCCAGGCCCAGGAAGCCGATGCCGATGCGGCGCTTGTTGCGGCCTTCCGCCGCCTGCTGCGGCAGGGGCCATTCGGTGGCGTCGAGCGCGAGGTCGAGCATGCGCACGCCCACGGCCGTCACGTCGCGGAAGGTGTCGAAGTCGAAGCGCGCCTCCGGCGTGAACGGCTGGCGCACGAAGGTCGTCAGGTCGAGCGAACCGAGGTCGCAGCAGCCGTACGGCGGCAGGGGCTGTTCGCCGCACGGGTTGGTGGCGGCGAGCGTCTCGGCGTAGTACAGGTTGTTCTCGCCGTTGATGCGGTCCAGGAACAGCACGCCCGGCTCCGCGTGGTCGTAGGTCGACCGGATCACCTTGTCCCACAGGTCGCGCGCCCGCACCGTCCGGTACACCCAGCGGCCGTCGGCACGCAGGTAAGCACCGTTCGCCTGGTGGTCCGGCCCCGGGTCGGCGGCGTGCGTCAGCTCGACGGCGTCGTCGTCCAGCACGGCGCGCATGAACGCGTCCGTGACGCCGACAGACAAATTGAAATTGCTGAACGCGCCGCCGTCCTTGGCGGCGACGAATGCTTCGATGTCGGGGTGGTCGATGCGCAGCACGCCCATCTGCGCGCCGCGGCGGGCGCCGGCCGATTCCACCGTGCGGCACGACGCGTCGAACACGGCCATGTACGATACCGGGCCGGACGCGCGCGACTGCGTGCCTTTCACGAGGCTGCCGGCGGGGCGGATCGAAGAAAAGTCGTAGCCGACCCCGCCGCCGCGGCGCATGGTCTCCGCGGCGTCGGCCACGGCGCCGTAGATCCCGGGCACCGCGCCGTCGCGGCCCGAGATGGCGTCGCCGACGGGTTGCACGAAGCAGTTCATCAGGGTGGCCTTCAGGCCGACGCCGGCGGCCGAGTTGATGCGGCCGGCGGGCACGAAGCCGTGGTCCTGCGCCCACAGGAAGCGCTGCTCCATTTCCAGGCGCAGCGGCTCGGGTTCGTGCGCGGCGAGCGCGCGGGCCACGCGCGCGCGCACTTCCGCGACCGTGGTCTCGGCGCCTTTCGCGTATTTTTCGCGCAGTACGTCGGCCGACACGTCCTGCGTCGGCATGGCTGCGGCAAACAGGGATTCGTTGGCGTTCATTTCGTCCTCGGTGGTAGTCAGGCGTCCACTATCCCCGAGGCGCGCCGGCCCCGCCTTAAACTGGTTGAAGCAATCGGCGCTCGGCCGCCAGCAAGGCCACGTCGTCCGCCACCTCGCGCGCGAGGACCGCGGCTTCGGCCGGGTCGAACTGCATGTGGTAGCGCTTGCGCACGCCGTGTTCGGCCAGCTGGAAGTGCAGGTCCGGCGTCACGCCGTGCCGCGCGAGGCAGTTGCGCGCGCATTCCAGCGGACAGCCGTCGACGGCGACGACGGGCCGCCCCGACTTCGCCAGCTTGACGAGCGACGGCACGTCGCCGCCCACACCGGCGATGCACGACATCTCGGCCACGTCGGCGCGGTCCAGCTCCAGCGCGATGTGGTTGGCCATCTGTGCCGCGCTGGAACAGCCGGAGCAGGAATACACGAGGGGGAAAACGGTACGGTCACGGCCCATGGCGGGTCTCCTTTCAACGGTCGATGGCGTCCAGCGTATTCTTGATGAGCAGTCCCAGCTCGGTATCGCCCTCCATGACGAGGCGGCGGCTGAAGAACAGCGTGTCCGGGTCCTCGCGGCGCGTGGCCAGCAGGCCCAGGTCGTACAGGGTCGCGCCGATGACGACGTCCGGTTCCGTCGTCGACGTCACGGCCGCGAACGAGCGCCCGTTCCACGCGACGTCGAAGGCGACGCCCGCGTCCAGCACGGCCAGGCGCAGCCGCTTGCGCAGAAGCTGCGCGCGCACGTCGGCGTCCAGGTGGGGTTTCAGACCGGCGTTCAGCCCGGCCGCGAACAGCCACGCGCCGGGCCGGCCGGGCAGCCGCGACAGGACGTGGCGGATGGGCGCCGGCAGGCGGCAGGGGGAGGCGTTCATGCGGTGACCTCCTCGAGGCCGGGGCGGCCGTGCCAGAAGCCGTTGCACGCGGCGGCCGGCATCCACGCGCGCATGCGCTCGCGCGCGGCGGCCCCGGACAGGGACCCCGTCAGCACGTCGTGCACGCTGGCGACGATGTCCGCCATGTGGGCCGACTGCGGGCTGAGACGCACGACGCCCACGCCCAGTTCGCGCATGGCGGGCAGCACGTCGACGAGGTTGTAGACCTTGGCTGACTGGGTCTGGATGCCGTTCAGCACGAGGAACGGCTTGCCTTCCTGCGTGTTCAGCACGAAGCCGTCCGGATGCTCCAGGCAGCTGAAGCGGCAATCGTCCTTCGGCAGGTTGCGGTGGCGCGCCGTGAAGCAGCGGGCGGAAAACGCGAGCGGCATGCGTCCGTAGGCGAATACCTCGGTTTCCACGCCGGCCGGCAAGTCGGACTGCATCGCGGCGAGGCTCGCGGACGGCATCTCCAGCGGCGCGACCCAGCGCACGGCGCCGGCGCGCGCGAGCAGGGCGAGGGTCGCCGGGTTGTACACGTTCAGGTGCGGTCCGGCGACGAACGGACGCCCGTCGACGCAATGGACGGCTCCCATATCGTTGGCCTCGACGAGGAAGCGCCCGTTGGCGGCAACGCGCCGCAGCGCACTCAAATCGGACGGCGATTCGATCAGGACCTGGGTCGACAGCACGACCTCCTTGCCGGCGGCTGCCAGGCGGTCAGCGAGAGTCAGCCAGTCGGATGGGCGCAGCTCGTGCCGGCGCGAGCACACGGTGTCGCCGAGGTAGACCATGTCGACGGGCGTCTCCGCCATCGCGTCGTAGAACGCGAACACGGTGTCGCGCGGCCAGTAGTATTGCAGGGGCCCGAGGGCAATTTTCATGGTGGTCTTTCGGGGCGAGGTTATTTCCAGGGACGGTGGTAGGCGCCGAGCGTGTGCTGGCTCCCTTCGGCGACGTTGTCCAGGCTCGTCATCCACTCGCGCCGGACCGTGTGGCGGCCGTGTTCCGCCATACAGGCGTCGATGGCGGCGCGCCACACGCGCGTGACCTGCGCCACATAGGCCGGGCTGCGCTGGCGGCCTTCGATCTTGATGGCGCGCGCGTCCGCCGCCACCAGCTGCGGCAGGATCTCGAGCGTGTTCAGGCTCGCCGGTTCCTCGATCGCGTAATACGTCTCGCCGCCCACGTCGAAGCGGCCCTTGCACAAGGTGGGGTAGCCGGCCTGCTCGCCGTCGCCGTAGCGGTCGATCAGGACGTCGTACAGGCGGGCCTCCAGCGCACGCGGCGTCCGTGTCCACCGTACGGCCTTCGCGGGCGAGCACACGCCGTGGGTATTGGGCGATTCGCCCGTGGCGTACGACGACAGCTGGCAGCGGCCCTCTGCCATCACGCACAGGCTGCCGAAGCCGAACACCTCGATCTCGACGGGGGCATGTTCGATCACCCGTTCGACCTGGGCCAGCGACAGTACGCGCGGCAGCACGGCGCGCGCGATGCCGAAGTGGCGGTGGTAGAACGCGATGGCGTCGATGTTCGTGGCCGACCCCTGCACGGACAGGTGCAGCCGCAGCTGCGGGTGCACGCGCGCCGCGTACTCCATCAGGCCAGGGTCGGCGAGGATCACGGCGTCGACACCGTGCGTGGCGGCGCGGTCGAGCGCCAGGCGCCAGATGGCGTCGCCGCCCGGCTGCGGGTAGGTGTTCAGGGCGAGGAAGACCTTGCGGTTGCGGTCGTGGGCATAGCGGATGCCGTCGATGATCGCCTCTGCGGAAAAATTCAGGCCGGCGAAGTTGCGCGCATTGGTCGCGTCGCGAAAACCGAGGTAGACGCAGTCGGCGCCGTGGTCGACGGCGGCCTTGAGGGCCGGCAGGCTGCCGGCGGGACAAACGAGTTCGAGGGAGGGGGAGGTCATGGCGGGCGGGTGAACGGTAACGCAAGCAGCATAGAGTTGCGCCGCCCGCGCCGCCTTGAACGGGTTCAAGAAAATCGCACGGCGTGGCCCCGTGGGTCGAAGGCGACGAAGCGTTCGATGGCGCCGCGGTGCACGGCGTCGATCATCATCTTGAGGCCCCGGTCGATGCCGGTCGCCGGTTGTTCACCGGCCAGCGCGGCGACGAACACCATGTCCCAGGGCTGGCCCGTCGCGCGCGACTCGTCGGCCAGCGCGCCGAAGTCGGCGAGGTCGTCGAGTCCCTTGTCGACGCACATCACGGGAGACAGGGCGCCGCCGAGGCCTTCCTCGAAGCGGCGTGCCTGGCCCGGCGAGTGCGCCTGCGGCAGTTCGGCCACGGCGAACACGAACAGGAGGCGCTGCGCCTCGGGCTGGGCGCGCGCGGCGGCAAGGAAATCGGAGAAATTCGAGAGCTGCATGGGGAAATCCGTGACAGGGGAGGAT
Source organism: Massilia sp. (assembly GCA_045810485.1). Lineage (GTDB taxonomy): Bacteria > Pseudomonadota > Gammaproteobacteria > Burkholderiales > Burkholderiaceae_D > Telluria. Next base: position 56,526 of record JBJMVU010000090.1, read on the forward strand.
GGTCCGATTCTAGGCGCCTTTCCCTCGCGCGTGAGTCGGCACGAAGGAGGACGCCGCCTAGTCATTCCGGACTATGCCGCGCGGCCCCCGTACGCGCGAGAATGGCGGCATCCCGACCATTTCATCCCGCGACCGTGGCCACCATCGACCCCTGCACCTTCCTGCGCCGCCTGCCGCTGTTTTCCGATCTCGGCGAGGACGAGCTGCGCGCCGTCGGCGCCGCCGCCACCGAGCAGCACGTCGACCGCGGCCGCACCATCGTCGGGCGCGGCGACCCGTGCCTCGGGTTCCACTCGATCCTGTACGGGCAGGTCAAACTGGCGTTCATCTCGCCGCAGGGCCAGGAAAAGGTGATCGAGATCCTCGGACCCGGCAAGACGTTCGGCGAAGCCGTCATGTTCATGGAAAAGCCGTACTTCGTGACGGCGACGGCGCTGGAAGATTGCCTGCTGCTGCACGTCGGCAAGGAGGCCGTCTTCGCCGAACTGGCACGGAGCCCGGCGTTCGCGCGCGGCATGCTGGCGGGGATGAGCCGGCGCCTGCACGGCCTCGTCGCGGATGTGGAATCGTACACGCTGCATACGGGCGGCCAACGCGTCGTCGGCTATCTGCTGAAGGACGCGCCCGCGTCCGGCGCGACGGTGCGGCTGTCCGTCAGCAAGCGCCTCGTCGCGTCGCGCCTGAACATCACGCCCGAGTATTTTTCGCGCGTGCTGCACGACCTCACGCGGCGGGAGCTCGTGCGCGTGGACGGCCGCGACATCGCGATCCTCGACGCGGACGGGTTGCGCGCCTACGAGGGATAAGCGTCCGCGATCTCTCTCGTCTCGCGGGCGATCACGGCTTCCTCGTCGATGCGCGCCCCGAGCCATGCCGCCAGCTCGCACACGCGGGCGCGGATCCCGGCGGCGTGTTCTCCGATGCCGCCCGTGAACACGAGCACGTCCAGCCCGCCCGCGGCGGCGGCCACGGAACCGAGTTCGCGCGCGATCCGGTACACGAACACGTCGACGGCCTCGCGAGCGGTCCGTCGGCGCGGCTGGTGAGCATGATCGGCACGCGCGCACCGGGCACGATGCCCGCCACCTGCGCTTCCGCGAGGTATTCGAGCTGCCTGGCCAGCATGTTGCCCGCTTCCAGGTCGGGCACGACGAGGACGTCGGCGCGGCCCGCCACGGGCGACACGAAGCCTTTCACGCGGGCGCAGCCCCAGGCGATGGTGCGGTCGTTGGCGATGCCGGGAATGAGCCCGCGCTTGCCGCGCAGGTCGATGAGAGCGTCAGGCATATGAATCTCCTTACCGGTTCGACCGATGTCAGATCGCTGATCTAAATCAAATCCTTGAAATATCGTAAAGATGAGCAAACTCGCTGAAAAATTAATTTGTCATCAACATTTCATCATCGTTGCCTACGCTTGATCCCTGCTGAGCATCAGATTCGTCATTTCCGATAATCAACCTGGATTAACCAAATGCATTCTTTCGATCTCGCGTTCCACGCCACGCTGGTGCGCGCATGAGCCGCCGCGACTTTCTGCGCACGCTGGCCCAGGCCGGCGGCGCCAGCGCCGTCCTCGCTTCCTTCCCGCCCGCGATCCAGCGGGCGCTGGCCCTGCCGGCCAACCAGCGCACCCGCAGCCTGCAGGACGTCGAGCACATCGTCGTGCTGACGCAGGAGAACCGCAGCTTCGACCATTACTTCGGCACGCTGGAAGGTGTGCGGGGCTTCGGCGATCCGTTCCCGATTCCCGTGATGGATCGCCAGAATCTCTTCAACCGCAAGTCGGTGTTCGTGCAGCAGACGGTCGGCGGCGCGCCCGTGCCCGGCCGGCCGAACTGGCCGCAGAGCCGCGCCATCGCCCCGTTCCGCCTGAATACCGTGCAGGACTTCCCGGTGATGCGCGTGGCCGGCACGCCGCACGCGTGGCTGGATGCGCAGCTGGCGTGGGACCATGGCCGCATGAACGACTGGTGCACGGTCAAGCAGAACCATTCGCTGGGCTTTTACGCCGAGGCTGACGTGCCGTTCCAGTTCGCGCTGGCCCGCGCCTTCACGATCTGCGACCACTACCACTGCGCGACGCAGACCGGCACCAACACCAACCGGCTGTTCCTGTTCACGGGCCACAACGACCCGCTGGGCGCCGCGGGCGGCCCGTCGACCGACAACAGCCACGACGACTTCAATCCCGACCCGAACACCGACTACCGGTGGACCACGTATCCGGAGCGGCTGGAGGCGGCGGGCATCAGCTGGCAGGTCTACCAGAACATGGCGGACAACTTCACCGACAACTCGCTGGCCGGCTTCCGCTCGTTCCGCGACGCGTGGTACCAGCGCCCGGGCCATTCGCCGTCGCTGCGCAGCCGCGGCGTGAGCACGCGCGATCTCGACCTGCTGAAGGCGGACGTGCTGGCCAACCGGCTGCCGCAGGTGAGCTGGGTCGTCGCGAACGCCGAAGGGTCCGAGCACCCTGGGCCGTCGAGTCCCGCGTCGGGCGCCGACTACATCGCGCGCGTGCTCGACGCCCTGACGGCGAATCCGGAAAGCTGGAGCAAGACGGTCTTCATCATCAACTTCGACGAGAACGACGGCTTCTTCGACCACATGCCGCCCCCGGCCGTCCCGTCGTACATCGCGTACAGTCCCGATCCGGCGCAGGCCCGGCTCGCGGGTGCGTCGACCGTCGACACGACCGGCGAATACCACCACATCCTGAATGGCGCGGATGCGCGCACGCTGCACCGTCCTTACGGCCTCGGTCCGCGCGTGCCGCTGTACGTGATCTCGCCGTGGACGAAGGGCGGCTGGGTGAACTCGCAGGTGTTCGATCACTCGTCGATCGTCCGCTTCATCGAAGCGCGCTTCGGCGTGCGCGAGCCGCTCATCAGCCCGTGGCGGCGCGCGGTGAGCGGGAATTTGCTGTCCTGCTTCGACTTCGTGAACCCGAACGACAGCGCGGTCGCCTTGCCCGACACCGCCGCCCGCCGCGCGCTGGCCCTGAGCCTCGGCAGCACCAAGGTGCCGGCAATACCGACGGCGTTGTCGGCGCCCGTGCAGGCCGCGGGCGTGCGCCCGGCCCGTGCGCTGCCTTACGAATTGCAGGTGCAGGCGCGGGTGTCCGCGACGGGCGGCCTGGTCGACCTCGCGTTCGAGAACGCGGGCGAAGCGGGCGCCGTGTTCCACGTGTACGACCGGCTGGCGCTCGACCAGGTTCCGCGCCGCTACACCGTCGAGGCAGGGAAGCAGCTGACGGGGCGCTGGGCCACCGCGACGGCCTACGATCTATGGGTGCTCGGACCGAACGGCTTCCACCGCCACATCGCGGGCGACGTGCGCCGCGCCGGGGACGCCGCCTTGCCGGCGCTGGTGGTGCGCGCCGACCGCCGGGCCGGCGAACTGGTCGTCGACTTCGTGAACGATGGCGGCCAGCCGTGCATCTTCCAGGTCGGCGCCAACAAGTACACGACGGTCCGGATCCCCGACGTGCGCGTGCCGGCCCGGTCGCGCAGCACCCTGCGCCTGTCGCTGGCGCAGACCGCCAACTGGTACGACTACAGCGTGCGCGTGAACGGCATGCCCGGCTGGCTGCGGCGTTTCGCGGGTCACCTTGAAAACGGCCTGCCGTCGATCAGCGACCCGGCGATGCGGGGCGCGGCGCAACTCGACCAGTACCGTGTCATTTGATCAGGAGACTTCCATGCATGTTCGATTCCTCATTGCCAGCGTGCTGCTCGCCGCGGCATGCAGCAGCCAGGCCGCCGTCGTCTACGGCAGCAACCTCGTCGTCAACGGCGATGCCGAAGCCGGCGCCGCCGGCTGGACCGGCTACGCGGGCTACGACCTGTTCCAGTCTGTCGATTACGGCAGCAACTGGGTGCTGCCCACGCAACCGGGACCGCTGGAGCGCGGCGGCAAGATGTTCGCCGGCTTCGGCCAGTATGCGGTCGGCTACCAGACGCTCGACTTCGGCACGGCGACGTCCCGCGACACCGGCTTTGCGCTGACCGGCTGGCTCGGGGGCTGGGCCGACCAGGGCGACAACGCGCTGTTCTACGTGCAGTTCCTCGACGAGTTCAACAACGAGGTCGGCAGCTCGGTGCTAGGCCCGGTGACGCCGCAGGACCGCAACAACCAGACCGGCCTGATCTACCGCGAGACCGACGGCTTCGTGCCGACCGGCACCCGCAAGCTGTCGTTCTGGCTGTCGATGGAGCGTCTCGTTTCGAACGACAACGATGGCTATGCGGACAACCTGTCGTTCGTCCTGCGGGCGCCGCCCGTCAACGACGTGCCGGAGCCGGGCATGGCGGCGCTGTTCACGCTGGGCCTGGGGATGCTGGGCTGGACCCGCCGGTCGAAGCGATAAGCTGTGGCGGTAGCGCACGACGGGCGCCGCCACGCCGAACCACGGCCCCGCGAGCAGGAACGCGAGTGGCACGGGCGGCGGCGGCAGGCGCGAGTAGTCCAGCGCGCGCCGCATCAGGCGCCCAGCGCGATGGTCACGAGGTAGCCGTCGTCCTGCCAGTCGGACTGTCAGCGGTAGCCGGTGCGCGCGAGGATGCCGTACAGCGGATGCGGTTCGCGCGCCAGCAGCACGCGCAGCCGGCCGCCGTCCGGGAGGACGTCGAGCGCGGCCAGCACGCGCTCCATGGGTTCGGGGACGGGCAGGGCCCGCAGTTCGAGGAAGCGGAGCTGGTCGTTCATGATCGTGCGATGAGGCTGGACAGCGCAATGCCGTCCAGCGACTCGAGAAAGCAGGCCGCCGCGCGGCACAGCGCCCCTTTCAGCACGCACGCCGGCGCGAGCGGACACGCGCGGGCGCGGCCGTCCATGCAGGCGACGAGGTAGAAGTCGGGCTCCGTGTGGCGCACGACGTCGCCCACCCTGATGTCGGCGGGCGCGCGGGCGAGGCGGATGCCGCCGCAGCGGCCCCGCACCGTCTCGATGAAGCCCGCATGTCCCAGCTCGTTCACGATCTTCGTCAGATGGTGATGCGAGATGCCGTGCAGGGCGGCCACCTCGCCCGTGGTGGCGAGACGGCCGCCATTGGCGCCCAGGTACATCAGGACGCGCAGGGCATAGTCGGTATGTTCGGTGAGACGCATCATTCACTCCGGCGCCCGGGACGTCAGGCCTTGGTGGAGACGCGGGCCTTGGCGGCGGGCCGGCCGGCGATCTCGATCGGCACCTCCGCCTGAACCACGACCGGACGGGCGGGCCGCCGCATCGCGCGCAGCACGAACAGCGCGAGGAACAGGGTGCCCACCGCGAACACGATGTCGCCCGGCACGCGCAGCCACACCATGTTCTCCATGAACGCGGAGTGGATCACGTCCGGCGAGCGCGCGAACCACATGCCCTTCGAGATGCTGGCCCAGGCCTGGTAGATGCCGGCCGGGACGAGCGCCATGAACACCATCATCGCGAGGCCGATGTTCAGCAGCCAGAACATCGGCTTGAGCAGCGTGTCCGACCAGGCCAGGCGGTCCGTCAGGCCGCGCAGGCAGAACAGCATCAGGCCCACGCCCAGCATGCCGTACACGCCGAACAGGGCGGCGTGGCCGTGGGCCGCCGTCATGTTCAGGCCCTGCATGTAGTACAGCGCGATCGGGGTGTTGATCGAGAAGCCCAGCAGGCCCGCGCCCACGGTGTTCCAGAAGCCGACGGCGATGAAGCACAGGATCGCCCAGCGGTAGTTCGCCACCCACGGCGCGGCCTTCGTGCGCTGGTAGTTGCGGTAGGCCTCGATGCCGATCATCGACAGCGGCACCACCTCCAGCGCGGAGAACATGGCGCCGATCGCGATCACCGCCGTCGGCGTGCCCGTGAAATACAGGTGGTGCAGGGTGCCGAGGATGCCGCCGAACAGGAACACGATGGTCTCCAGCACGATGGCCGTGTTGGCGCTGGCGGCGCGGATCAGGCCCAGGCGGGTGAACAGCAGCGCGATGACGGCCGTGGCGAACACTTCGAAGAAGCCTTCGACCCACAGGTGGACGAGCCACCATCTCCAGTATTCGACCATGGCGTAATGGGTGTGCTGGCCCCAGGCCAGCGATGTGGCGTAGAAGCCGCCGATGCACACGGCCGCGAGGAACACCATGGCGATCAGGCCCCGGCTTTCCGACGGGCGGCGCAGGGCGGGCCACAGGCCGCGGCCCAGCAGGAAGGCCCAGAACAGCAGGCCGACGAACAGCAGGTATTGCCACACGCGGCCCATGCTGGTGAATTCGAGCCCCTGGTTGCCGAGCCAGAAGCTGAAGTCGACGCCGCGGTGCTGCAGCGTGCCGAGCCAGCCGCACGCGGTGGAACCGGCGACGATGAACAGCAGCGCGTAGAACAGCACGTTCACGCCCAGCGCCTGGAACCTGGGCTCGTGGCCGGAGATGGCGGGCGCGATGTACAGGCCCGTCGCGAGCCACGCGGTGGCGATCCACAGCACGGCGAACTGGGTGTGGATCGTGCGGCTGATCGTGAACGGCAGGATGTCGCCGAGCGGGATGCCGAAGAAGCTGTGGCCCTCGACGGAATAGTGCGCGGTGACGACGCCCATGCCCACCTGGGCGAGGATCAGCGCGACCACGACGGCGAAGTACTTGCGCGTGGCCTTCATCGACGGCGTCGCCTTCAGCTTGAACAGCGGGTCGTCCTTGGGCGGCTTCGGATCGGCTTCTTCCGGCTGCGCCGAGTGGAAGAACACCATGCCGGCGATGGCGCCGATCATGACGATGATGCTGGCGACCGACCAGATGCCGGCGCCGGCCGTCGGCGTGTTGCCGACGAGCGGTTCGTGCGGCCAGTTGCTCGTGTACGACAGGCCGGTTTCGCCCGGGCGGTCGGTGGCGGCCGACCAGGCCGACCAGAAGAAGAAGCCGGCGAGCGCCGTGCGGTCGTCCGCGTCAGGCAGGGAGCCGTTGCTCATCGCGTATTGCTCGCGCAGCTTGTCGAGCTTCGGATCGGCGCCGAACAGGCCCGTGTAGTGACTGGCGACAGACGCGATGGCGGCGGCGCGGTCGGCGCTCAGGGTCAAGGTGTCGGCGGCCGCGTCGTACGTGTTGCGGCGCAGGGTTTCCTTGACGAGGGCGTCGACGCCGCCCCGTGCGGCGGCATCCAGCTGCGCATACGGTGCGCCGTGGTCGCGTTGGGCCAGGCGGTCCTGCAGGGCGACGGCTTCGCGGTGCAGCCAGTCGGCCGACCAGTCGGGGGCGACGTAGCTGCCGTGGCCCCACACGGTGCCCAGCTGCTGGCCGCCGGCGGCGAGCCAGGCTTGCTGGCCCCGTTTGATTTGTTCGCCCGTCCAGATGACGTGGCCTTGCTGGTCGAGGACCTGTCCGGGGATCGGGGGCGCCTTCAGGTAGATCTCCCGGCCCACGAACAGCAGCGTGCCGAAGGAGAGTACGCAGATGATCGCCAGCCAGGTCCATAGTCTGCGTGTCGCGTGCATGGCTTGTGTTCCTTCACTGTGGTTGATCGATGGACTGCATTGTGCGGCGAATTCCGTTAATAGTTGCATTGCAAATGCAGCTTTATTTGAAATGCTTGACCCAGTTTAGGAAAGCGCGGCGGAACGGCCTATCGGCACCGTTGCCTAGTCACTTTGGCCGATTGTCCGGCCCGGCCGGGGCTCTTAACATGCAGGCGAGATACCACTTAAAAGGAGGCCGCCATGGCCCTGATGACCATCGAAGAAGCCCGCCCGGCGCCGCGGCCCGCCGGCGGAGGCGCGCCGCTGTTCGCCCTCGGCTTCCGCCCGTTCTACCTGCTGGCGGCCGCGTTCGGTGCGCTCGCGGTGCCGCTGTGGATCGCGGCGCAGGCGGGCGTGCGGCTGCCGGTGCGCATCGACATGCTGTGGCACATGCACGAGATGGTGTTCGGCTTCGCGCTGGCCGTCGTCGTCGGTTTCCTGTACACGGCCGGCTACGCCTGGACGAAGCTGTGGACGCCGCGCGGCAAGACGCTCGCGGCGATCGCCGGCGTGTGGGTGGCGGGCAGGGTGGCCATGCTGGCCGCGCCGCCGGTGCTGGCGGCCCTGGTGGACGCCGCGTTCCTGCCCATCGCCGCGGTGCCGCTGTTCCGCGTGCTGAAGCAGTCGGGCAATCTGCGCAACATGTTCCTCGTCGGCCTGCTCGCGCTGCTCACGCTGACCAATGTGTGGTGGCACGCGGCCGCGCTGGGCTGGATCCACGCCGACCCGCTGGCGCCCGTGCACGCCGCGATCCTGCTGATCGTCGTGATCGAGATCGTGATCGGCGGCCGCGTGATCCCGATGTTCACCCGCAACGCGGCGCCTGGCGCGTTGCCGGTGCAGGATGCGCGCCGCGACAAATGGGCGCTGGCGCTGACCGTGCTGGCCGGCCTGGCGTGGACCGTCGGCCTGGCGGCGCCCGTCACGGCCAGCCTCGCGCTGTTCGCGGCCGTGGGCCAGGCCGCGCGCCTGCTCGGCTGGCAGCCGTGGCGCACGTGGCGCAATCCGCTGCTGTGGATCCTGCACGTGTCCTATTTCTGGATCCCGTTCGGCTTCCTGCTGCTGGCGCTGGCCCAGTACGGCATCGTCACGGGGACTGTCGCGCTGCACGTGCTGACGGTCGGCGCGCTGGCCGGCCTGGTCATGGGCATGATCACCCGCACGGCGCTGGGCCACACGGGCCGTCCCTTGAAGGCCGGCCGCGGCGAGACCGCCATGTTCGTGCTCGTGCAGGCGGCCGTCGTGCTGCGCTTCGCCGCCGGCGTGGCGCCGGCCTGGCGCGACGCCGGCCTCGTGCTCGCCACCGTGTGCTGGAGCGCCGCCTTCCTCACCTATCTCGCGGTCTACGTGCCGTACCTCACCAGCGCCCGCATCGACGGCCGCGAAGGCTGAACCGGAGCCGCCATGCATCCCACCATCGAATTCGACGCCGACCTGATCGCCCGCATGACCCAGCGCGGGCCGCGCTACACGTCGTATCCCACCGCGGACCGCTTCACGCCGTCGTTCGGCGCCAGGGAATTCGCCGCCGCCGCGCGGCCGGGCAGGCCGCTGTCGCTGTACGTGCACATCCCGTTCTGCGAATCGCTGTGCTACTACTGCGCGTGCAACAAGATCATCACGCACGACCGCGCCAAGGCCGTGAAGTACCTGGGCTACCTGCAGCGCGAGATCGACCTGCAGGCCGGCCTGTGCGCGGACGGCGCCCTCGTCGAGCAGCTGCACTTCGGCGGCGGCACGCCCACCTACCTGGACGACGCCCAGATGGGCGACCTGCTGGGCCATTTGCGCAGCCGTTATACGTTTGCGTCCGACGACACCGGCGAGTTTTCGATCGAGATCGATCCGCGCACGGTCGATGCCGCCCGCATCCGCACGTTGCGCCGGCAAGGCTTCAATCGCCTGTCGCTCGGCGTGCAGGACTTCGACGAGGACGTGCAGCGCGCCGTCAACCGCATCCAGCCGGAAGCGCTGACGCGCGACGCCATCGCCGCCGCGCGCGCAGCCGGCTTCCGTTCCGTCAGCATCGACCTGATCTACGGCCTGCCGCTGCAGAACGTCACCACGATGGCCGCGACGCTGGACAAGGTCGTCGCCGCGGCGCCGGACCGCATTTCCGTCTACAACTACGCGCACATGCCGCAGCTGTTCAAGTCGCAGAAGCTGATCCGCGACGCCGACCTGCCGGACGGCGCGACCAAACTGGCGATGCTGGGCCTGTGCATCGAGCGCCTGGGCGCCGCCGGCTACGTGTACATCGGCATGGACCATTTCGCCCGGCCGGACGACGAACTGGCGCGCGCCCAGCGCGACGGCACCCTGCACCGCAATTTCCAGGGCTATTCGACGCACGCGGACATCGACATGGTCGCCTGCGGCGTGTCGGCCATCAGCGCCGTCAACGGCACCTATGCGCAGAACGAGAAATCGCTCGAGCCGTATTACGCGCGCCTCGACCGCGGCGAGCTGCCCGTGGCGCGCGGGCTGGCGCTGTCCGTCGACGACCTGCTGCGGCGCGAGGTGATCCAGCAGTTGATGTGCGATTTCGCGCTCGACGTGCGGCTGTTGTCCGCGCGCTGGCACATCGACATGGCGCAGCGCTTCGCGCCGGAACTGGCCCGGCTGGCCGAGCTGGAACGGGACGGGCTGCTGACGCTGACGCCGGACCGCATCGACGTGACCCCGAAGGGCCGCCTGCTGGTGCGTAACATCTGCATGGTGTTCGATGATTATTTTGGCAAGCCCGCCGCCGTGCCATTGCAAAGGATGCAGTATTCGCGCACGGTATAGGCTTGCCAGACCGTCCAGACTGTCTTCACAACGACACAGTTTCCGCAAATATGCGAACATTCCTTACGGCAATGTTCTATATTCTCGACATATGGCTTGATTCTCCTCAAGCTTCCTGAATCTTGCGTAAACTGCCATGAATGCAGCCACTTCACATCTTCCGCCACCGGTAACGGCGTCCGTGCCGTCTTGCCCTGAGGGCTATGTCGCGCTGGAATGGCTCGAGCACGCGCCCGGCTTCGTCGCCTTCCTCGTCGGCCCCGACCTCGTGTTCGCCCATGCGAACGACGCCTACAAGCGCGTGGTGGGACGCGAGGAGCTGCTCGGCCTGCCGTTCGACGTCGCGTTGCCGGAAGTGGCCGACCAGGGCCTGGTGCCGCTGCTGAAATCGGCCCTCGCCACCGGCGAACCGCTCGTGCACCGCGCCTGGCCCGTGCAACTGGCCGGTCCCGGCGGCGCGCTGCAACAGCGCTACGTCGACTTCGTCGCGCAACCCGTCCCGCACAGCGAATCGCAGGGCGGCGTGGGCCTCCTGATCCTCGGCAGCGACGTGACGATGGAGACGGTGTCCCAGCGCGACCTGCAGTTCAGCCTCACGCACGACGTGCTCACGGGCCTGCCGAACCACGCCCTGTTCCGCGACCGGCTCGAACATGCGCTGCGCCACGCCGCGCGCGCCCAGCGCCCGCTGCAGGTGGCGGCGCTGCAGTTCGACCTGTTCAAGCGCGTGCACGCGCTGGTGGGCCACCAGGGCGGCGAGCGCATGCTGTGCGAGATCGCCCGGCGCATCGAGCGCGCCGCCGGACCCGACGTGACGGTCGCGCGCGACGGCGCCGACAAATTCCTGCTGCTGCTGGAAGGGTTGCCGCAACCGCATGTGGCGGTCCGCATGCAGGAGATCGTTCGCGCCGTGGCGGAACCGTTCCAGCACGACGAGCACAGCGTTTACGTGACCTGCTGCGTGGGCGGCGCCGCGTTCCCCCTGAGCGGGCGCACGGCGGAAGACCTGCTACTGGCCGCCGACCGCGCGCTCGCGTGCGCGCAGGAAGCGGGCGCCGGCATGCAGTGCTGGGACGACTCGCTGCCCGGGGACGGTGGACTCGACCGGCTGCGGCTCGGCTTCGCGCTGCGCGAGGCGCTGGCGGGCGACGGGCTGTCGGTGCGCTACCGGCCGCGGGTCGACCTCGTCAGCGGCGCGATCTGCGCCGTCGAGGCCTCGGCCTGGCTGGACCACGATGGCGCCGCGGTGCCGCCGGCCACGCTGCTCGCCGTGGCGGAAGAGTGCGGCCTGGGCGGCGCGCTGGCCGACTGGGTGCTGCGCCACGCCGCCGCGCATGCGGGGCAATGGCGCGCGCAGGGCTTCAGCGAGTTGCGCGTGGCCGTCAGCCTGTCGGCGCGCCAGTTCGCGCTGAGCGACCTGGAAGGGACGATCCTGCCCGCGCTCGCGGCCGCGGGCGTGCCGCCGACCTGCCTCGACCTGGAGCTGGCCGAGCATCTGCTGGCGGACGATGTGGACCGCATGGCCGACTGCCTGCACGCGCTGCGCGACCGCGGCATCCGCCTGTGCCTCGACGGGTTCGGGACCGGCTCCTCCAGTCTCGTCAACCTGCAGCGGCTGCCCATCGACGTGCTCAAGATCGACGGCTCGTTCATCGCGCGCGTACCCGACGCGGACGGCGCCGCGGCGGTCGTGGATGCGATCGTGACGATGGGGCACAGCCTCGGCATGCGCGTCGTCGCCGACGGCGTCGAGCGCGAAGGCCAGTGCGATTTCCTGGCGCGCCACATGTGCGACGCCGCGCAGGGCGATTTCGTGTCGGCGCCGGTGCCGTTCGACGCGATGACCGCGCTGCTGCAGACGGGCCCCGGCCTGGCGCCGCGCCTGTTGCGCTTCAACCGCACGCAGCCCACGGTGCTGCTGGTCGACGACGAACCGAGCATCGTGTCGTCGCTCAAGCGCCTGCTGCGCGGCGACGGCTACCGCATCCTGACCGCGAACAGCGGCCGCGAGGGCCTGCAGCTGCTGGCGGAACATACGGTCGACCTGATCGTGTCGGACCAGCGCATGCCCGAGATGACCGGGGTCGAATTCCTGCGCAAGGTGCGCCAGCTGTATCCCGACACCGTGCGCATCGTGCTGTCCGGCTACACCGAGCTGCAGACGGTGACGGACGCCGTGAACGGCGGCGCGATCTACAAATTCCTGACCAAGCCCTGGGACGACGAGCAGCTGCGCAGCCACATCCAGGAGGCGGTCGCGTACGGCGCGATGGCCAGCGAGAACCGCCTGCTGACGCTGGAGGTGCGCACGGCGAACCAGAAGCTCGCGGCCGTCAACCGCCAGCTGGAGTCCGTGCTGGCGCGCCAGCGCAGCGACATCGAGCAGGGCGAGATCAGCCTCGACATCGTGCACGAGGCGCTCGACAACGTGCCCATGCCGGTGCTGGCGTGCGACGATCTTGGCACCATCGTGCTGGCCAACCGGGCGGCGCACGCGCTGTTCGCGGAACAGGGGGAGTTGCTCGGCCCGGTGTTGGGCTGCGACCTGCGCCAACTGTTCCCCGGCCTGCCCGAGCCCATGCCGGAAGACGCGGCCTTCGCGTTCGAACATCGCCTCGGGGACCTGCGGCTCGCCGCCCGCGTGCAGCCGATGGGCAACGGCAGCCAGTCGCGGGGCTGGCTCATCGTGATCGAGCAGGCATGACGGCACTGGTTGAACTCACCCAGGTGGTCCAGCGCCTGCGCGACCTGCCGGCGCTGCCGTCCATCGTGCTCGACCTGATCAGTTCGTTCGGGCGCGAGGACGTCGACGTGGCGACGCTGGCGGAAAAGATGTCGCGCGACCAGGCGATGGCCGCGAAGATCCTGCGCCTGGCGAATTCGTCGTTCTACGGCCTGCCCGCCAGGGTCAAGACCGTCAGGCAGGCGATCGTCGTGCTCGGATTCGACAGCGCGCGGGCAATGGCCGTGGCCGGCAACGTCATCGACCGCTTCGGCGGCGGCACCCGGCACCACGTCGACGTGGCCCGGTTCTGGCGCCATTCGATCGCGACCGCGCTGTGCGCCCGCAGCCTCGCGCGCCACGCGGGGCTCGACCAGGACGCCGCCTTCATCGGGGGGCTGTTGCACGACATCGGCCGGCTCGTGCTGGCGATCAGCTTTCCCGAACAGTACGCACGCGTGGCCGCCGAGTGCGAACGCGATAATATCAGCCTGAGCGCGGCCGAACTGCGCGTGCTCGGCGTGGACCACGAGCGCGCGGGCCAGTTGCTGGCCGAGGCGTGGAAGTTCCCGCCGGCGATCCAGCGCGCGATCGGCCAGCACCATGCGCCGGCCGCCGCCGATCTGGCCGACATTCCCGGCGTCGTGCACGTGGCGAACGGGATGGTGCACGCGCTGGACCCGAACGGGCGCGTGGCCCAGGCGGCCGCGGCGAATCTCGGCCTGTTGCCGGAACAGGTGCAGGCCGTGTGCCGCGAGACGGAAGGGCAGTTCGAGGAAGCGTGCCGCCTTTTGATGCAGGATTAGATCATGAATGACCAACCCGAGAGGGCAGGGGCCCTGGAGGCCCCAGCCATGAACACGTTTTCCCCCACCACGCGCACGGAGGCGCCCGCGGGCACGATCCTGTGCGTCGACGACGAGCCGAACATCCTCGCCTCGCTGCGCCGCCTGTTCCGCCGCGAAAACTACAAGGTCCTCGTCGCGGGCAGCGCCGCGGCCGGGTGGGCCGTGCTGGAAGAAGAGCACGTCGACATCGTGATCTCCGACATGCAGATGCCGGAAGTGAACGGCACCGAGTTCCTCGAAAAGGTGCGCCAGCGCTGGCCGGAGACCCTGCGCCTGCTGCTGACGGGCCACGCCGACCACGAGGCCACCATCGGCGCGATCAACCGCGGCGAGGTCTACCGCTACATCACGAAGCCGTGGAACGAGGATGCGATGCTGCTCGTCGTGCGCGACGCGCTGGAACGCCAGGCGCTGCAGCGCGAAAAGGTCCGGCTGGAAGAACTGACCCGGCGCCAGAACGACCAGTTGCGCGACCTGAACGCGAACCTGGAGCAGCGCGTGCGCGAGCGCACGGCGGAACTGTCGTCGGCGCAGAAATCGCTGCAGGCATCGCACGAGCGCCTCAAGAACAACTTCCTCACCCTCATCAAGGTGTTGTCGGGCATGGTCGAGACGCGTCCCGGCGCCGTGGCCGGCCACGGCCGCCGCGTCGCGGACATGGCGCGCCGCATCGCCTTGCGGATGGGCCTGTCGTCGCGCGAGGCGCAGGACATCTTCGTGGCGGGCCTGCTGCACGAAATCGGCAAAACCGGTTTTCCTGACGGCCTGATCGGTATCCCGGAATCGGTGCTGAAAGGTGACAACCTCGGGCTCTACCGCAAGTATCCGCACCTGGGCGAACAGATCCTGATGCCGCTGGAGGAATTGCGCGAAGCGGCCCGGATCATCGGCGCGCACCGCGAGCGCTTCGACGGCGCCGGCTTCCCGGAAGGCATGGCCGGCTTCGACATCCCGCTCGGCGCGCGCATCCTGGCGGTGGCCCACGATTTCGAGGCGCTGCAGCGGGGCCTGCTCGCGCAGCGCCGCGCGGATGCCGCGCAGGCGACGGAACTCGTCGCGGAAAGCCGCGGCAAACGCTATGATCCGGCGGTCGTCGAGGCGTTCTACGATATCCGCACCGGGCGCAGCGTGGCCGAGGTGATCGCCGAAGTCGCGATGGGCGTTGACCAGCTCAAGCCGGGCATGGTGCTCAGCCGCGACCTGGTGTCCGCCGAGGGCGCGCTGCTGCTGTCGGCGGACCACGTCCTGTCCGACCGGATGCTGAAACAGCTGGCCGAATACGAGCGCCGCGCGTCGGCGCAATTGCAACTTTTCGTGAAGTCAGGGGTCGCCGATGCGCCGCATTCTCATTCTTGACGACGAACCGTCGGTGCTGAGCGCCCTGCGACGCACCCTGCGCGCGGCCTTCGCGCCGGACGACGTCGTCATCGAAGCCTTCGACGAGCCGGAAGCCGCCGTGCACCGCGCCGGCGAACAGGATTTCGACGTCGTCATCTCGGACTACCGCATGCCGGGCCTGAACGGCGCCGACGTCCTGCAGCTCGTCAAGGGCCTGCAGCCGGAAGCGGTCCGCATCGTCGTGTCCGCGACGACCGAGATCCTCGAGGTGGCCGACGCCGTGAACCGGGCCGAAGTCTTCCGCTACCTGGCCAAGCCGTGGGACCAGGACGAGCTGGTCGCGACGGTGCGCGAAGGGTTCGCGCGCCGCGACCGCGGCGCGCGGCCGCAGCGGGCGCAGCCGCCGACCGGGCAGGACGATGCACTGCGCCGCCTGGAGCAGGACGAGCCGGGCATCACCCGCGTCGACTGGGACGAAGACGGCAATATCCGGCTGTTCTGAGCGTGGCGCCCTGTCCGGATCAGTGGGAAACAATTCTTCCACTGGGAGATCACGCCGTTGATGTCGAATCAATTGCCTTTGGGCAATTTCTTTGACACAATCCAATGCATAACGATATACATTGGCGCGGGGGTGGGACATGGGTTGGATTTCTCGTTTGATGGGTGGCTCGGACGGCGGCGCCAGCGAGTCCGCGGTGCCGGCCAAGGCCGGGGAACAGAAACAGGAGCAGGCCGGGCGCATCGGCCACGACATCGATGCGGCCTATTACCGCTGGCTGACCGGGTCGGCCCGCTTCGACGCGGCGGCCGACGTGGAAAACGCGATCCTCGACAAGGTCCGGGCATTGGCGGCCCGTCCCGACGAAGCGTCCGGGCTCGTGCCGCGCGTCCCCGAGGTCATCCCCCAGCTGCTGGGCAGCCTGGGCGATGAAGACGTGTCGACCGGCGACCTGTCGCGCCTCGTCCTGCAGGACCCCGTGCTCGTGGCGGAAGTGATCCGCGAAGCCAACAGCGCGTACTACCGCCCCATGACGAAGGTCGATACCGTCGAGGCCGCCATCAGGCTGCTGGGGCAGAACGGCCTGCGCATGGTGCTCGCGCGCGTCGCGTTCCGGCCCGTCATCAACATGGAGTCGGACGGCTTCGCGCGCCGCGTCGCGCCGCTCCTGTGGGACCAGTCCGAGCGGTGCGCCCTGGCCGCCAGCCTCGTCGCGCCGGGGCTGCCCGCCGGCGCGTTCGAAGCGTATCTCGCCGGCCTGATCCAGAATGTCGGCCTGATCGTCGCGTTCCGCCTGTGCCCGCAGGGCGCCATCCCGGCGTCCGCCGAATTCAGCGCCGAGCTGCTGGCGCTCGGACGGCAGATGTCGGCCGGCATCGCGCGCCACTGGGCTTTCCCGGCGGACGTCACGCAGGCGATCGAACAGGCGGGCGCGCCGGACGCGTCCAACCTCGCGCGCGCGCTCGCCCAGGGCGACCGCATCGCCAAGCTGCGCCTGCTCGTCGATGCCGGCGCCGTGGCCGAGGACGACGCCCTCGTCACGGATGGGCTCGACAGCTTCCAGCGCCGTTGCCTCGGCAAGCTGGCGCACCTGGAAAGCTGATCGCAAGTCCGCGGATTGACCACGAGGGCAGCGTGGAGTGTCAATTTTCAGCAACAATATAACGATTACCTTTGTCGTTTAATTTACGACAGAATTGCCGGATTTGCGGTATTTCAAAGTGCAGCCGAGCCGTTTACTGCTAGAAATTTCACGAAATCCCTGGCAAAAGCCATTCTCCCTGCATGAAAACGCCGTACTTACGCCCGCGCCGCGCACGGCGGCACGGAGACGGCGGGGCCCAGGTCCGCTACGATCAGACTCATGCGATAAACGCCAGCGGTCGCCTGGCATCGCATCGACAGGAGTTGGCCATGTTTTCCTCCGCTTTCGCGCCCGAAGCGGCGTTGCCGTCGCGGGAGCCGGCAGCGTTGCACATCCTCGAGTTCATTTGCCGGGGACAGCGCTTCGCCGTGCCGCTGGCGTCCGTGCGGCGGGTCGTGCTCAGCGCGCGGCCGGTGCCGTTGCCGGGGGCGTCGGACATCGTGCTCGGCGTGCTGGACGTTGGCGGCGAGACTGTTACGGTCCTCGATTTCGCCCGCCGCGCCATCGGCCATCCAACCACCATCACGCCCAGCCAGCAGTTTCTCATCGTCGAGTCGGACGGGTTCCCGTGCGCGCTCGTGGTCGACAGCATCGTCGGCCCCGGCACGGCCGTCGCGGACAGCGCGTGGCCGCACGCGGCGGGCGCCGCCGGCTACGTCGACGGCGTCGTGCACCTGCCGGACGGCCTGTGCCTCGTGGTGGAGCCGGGCCGGTTCCTGTTCGAGCACGAACGGGTGCAACTGACGCTGGCGTTGGGGGCGGCGGGTGAGCGCCATTGACGACGCCGTCCTCGCCGACGTGGTCGACCTGGCGGCACGGCGGGTCGAGGCCGCGACAGGCCTGACGTTCGCCGGCATGCGACGGCGCCAGTTCGACGCCGCCCTGGACCGGATGGCCGCCGTGCTGGGCCTGCCGGGCGCCGCGGCCTGCGCATCGTGGTTGCTGGCGGGGCCGTGGGACGACGCCCGGAATGCGCTGTGCGCGCGCTTCCTCACCATCGGCGAAACGTATTTCCTGCGCGAGCCGCGCGCCTTCGACCTCGTGTGCGACACGGCGCGCGCCCACCTGGCGCGCGACGCGACGCGTCCCTTGCGCATCTGGAGCGCCGGCTGCTGCACGGGCGAGGAACCGTATTCCATCGCGCTGGCGCTGCGCCGCGACGTGCCGCAACTGCCGCCCGGGCGGGTGACCATCCTCGCCACCGACCTGAACGACGCCTCCCTCGACGTCGCCCGCGCGGGCATCTACCGGCGCTGGTCGTTCCGCCGCACCGACCCGGCCGACCTGGCGGCGTTCTTCCGGCCGCTGGGCGACGGCCGCTTCGAGATCGACGCGGCCTTGCGCGACCAGGTCCGCTTCGCCAACCTGAACCTCGCCGGCGGCGCGTATCCGTCCGTCGCCACCGGCACGCTGGCCATGGACGTCATCTTCTGCCGCAACGTCCTCATGTACTTCGGGCTGGAGCAGGCCGCGCGCGTCGTCGCGCGGCTGCGCGATTGCCTCGTCGACGGCGGCTGGCTCGTCGTGAACGCGAGCGAGGCCTCGACCCGGTTGTTCGAGGGTTTTACGCCCGTGTACCTGGAGGATGCGGTGTTCTTCCGCAAGGGACCGCTGCCCGCGCTCGCGCCTGTGCCTGTGCCGGCGGCGCCCGCCGTCGCGGTCACGGCGCCTGCGCCGCTCCCCCCGCCGCCGGGACCGACCGTGTCGCCGTCGCCGCCGCCGCCGTCGCACGACGCGGCCATGGCCCGCGTGCATGCGCTGGCGCGGGAGGGCGGGCGCGAGGAGGCGCTGCAATGCCTGCGCCGCGCTGTCGAGGCCGAGGCGCTGTCGGCCCCGTTGCAGCAGAGCGCCGCGCTGTTCGCGCTGGAGCAAGGCGACCGGGCCCTCGCGCGCCACTGCGTGCGGCGCCTGCTGTACCTCGAACCGGACAGCGCGTTCGGCCACTACCTGTGGGCGCTGATCGAAGACGCCGCGGGCCGCCGGCCGCGCGTGCGCAGCCTGTTGCGCGATTGCCGCCGGCTGGCCGGCGCCGACGCCGAACTGCACGGCGCGGCCGGGCAGTGGCTGGAGCGCCTGGCATGACGGCGGCCTTCGACTGGGAAGCCCTGTCGCGCCGGCTCGAAGCCGCCGCCGCGGCCCTGGCCGGGCACGAGCGCATCGATCCCGCCGCCCAGGAACGCCTGCTGGCGGAGCGCGCCGTCGCCCTGGCGGCCGGCGGCGCGGCGCCGGCGCAAGCGGCCCCCGTGGGGATCGAGGTGCTGGCCTTCCGCTGCGGTGGCGAGCGCTATGCGTTCGACGCGGCCTGGGTCGCGCGCGTGCTGCCGCTGCTGCCGCTGACCGCCTTGCCCGGCGTGCCGGATGTCGTCGCCGGCATCACGATGTGGGAAGGCGAAGTGCTGGCCGTCGTCGACCTGCGCGTGCTGCTCGCGCTGCCGCTGAGCGAACTGGCCGAGTCGGGCGCGCTGATCATACTGAGCGGCGCGGACAACCGCTTCGCCGTGCTGGCCGATTCGATCGACGGCACGCGCCGCTTTCCACCCGACGCCGTCGGACAAAACCTGCCGATGCTGGCGAACCCCGATGCCGGCTATCTGCTCGGCGTCGCCCCCGACCGCACCGCGCTGCTGGACGCGCGGCGCCTGCTTGCCGATTCCACGTCGATCGTGAATCCGGACCACTGACAACAGGAGACCCCCATGCGCATGCTAGCCGACCTTTCCACGCGCGCGAAACTGATGCTCGGTTTTGGACTGATCGTCATCGCGATGGCGCTGACCAGCCTGTCGTCGTGGAACGGCCTCGCGCGCCAGCGGGCGATGCAGCAGCGCCTCTACGACGACGACCTGGCGATCACGCTGAAGGTGATGGAACTGCGCAGCGCCATCAACCGCGAGCGCGTGGCCCTGCTGTCGTCGCTGATCGCGGGCAGCACCACGCAGGCGGTCTTCAGCCGCCAGCTCGAGTCCGAGGAAGGCGCCATCCGCGGCCTGCTCGACGAACTGGCCGCGCGCAGGAACGCCGACCAGGAATTCGCGGCCGATTATGCGCGGCTCGTCAACGCCTACCGCGACTACGGCGCGGTGCGCGACAACGAGGTGCTCCCGCAGGTGCGGGCCGGCCAGCGCGCGGCGGCCGGCGAAGCCGCAACCGGGCGCCTGCAGGACTCGTTCGACCGACTCAGGACCGTCGCCGACGGGATCGGCGCGAAGCAGATGGACGAGGCACGCGCACGCATGCGCGACAGCGCGGCGCTGGTGGACGCCGCCGGCGCCGCACTGATCGTGATGAACCTCGCGGTCATCCTGCTGGCATGCGCCAAGACGTACTGGCTCAACCGCGCTATCGCCGTGCCGCTGCGCGAGGCGACCGCCGTGGCGCAGCGCATCGCGACCGGCGACCTGCGCGGCGAGGTGCCGGCCAGCACGGGACGCGACGAGGTCGGGCAGTTGATGCGGGCGCTGGGGGACATGATGCAGTCGTGGCGCGCGCTCGCCTCCGAGACCACGCGCGGCGTCGCCACGCTGACCGGGGCCGCCAGCGAAATCCTGTCCAGCACCGCGCAGGCGGCGGCCAGCACGGCCGAGACGGCGGCCGCCGTGAGCGAGACGACGGCGACCGTCGAAGAGGTCAAGCAGACGTCGCTGCTGGCGTCCGAGAAGTCGCGCGCCGTGTCGGTGGCGGCGCAGCAGGCCGCGCGCAATGCCGACGAGGGACGGCGCGCGCTGGATGACAGTGTGAAGGGCATGCAGTCGATCCAGGAAAAGATGGAGGCCATCGCCACGACCGTCGTGCGCCTGTCCGAGCGCAGCCACGCGATCGGCGAGATCACGGCGACGGTCGCCGGCCTGGCCGAGCAATCCAACCTGCTGGCCGTGAACGCGGCCATCGAGGCCGCCAAGGCGGGCGAGCATGGCCGCGGCTTCGCCGTCGTGGCGCAGGAAGTCAGGAGCCTCGCCGAGCAGTCGCGCCAGGCCACGCGCCAGGTGCGCGAGATCCTCGGCGAGATCCAGAAGAACGTGGGCGCGGCCGTGATGATCACGGAGCAGGGCGCGAAGACCGTGGCGCAGGGCGTCGAGCAGACGTCGCAGGCCGGCCAGGCCATCCGCGGGCTGGCCGACAACATGACGGAGGCGGCGCAGGCGGCCGTGCAGATCGCCGTGTCGAGCCAGCAGCAGCTGGCCGGCATGGACCAGGTGGCGCTGGCGATGGAGAACATCCAGCAGGCCAGCACGGAGAACGCGGCCGGCACGCGCCAGGCGGAGGCGTCGGCCCGCAACCTGCACGTGCTGGGGCAGTCGCTGCGCCAGACCATGGCCCGCTTCCAGCTCTGAGCCCCGCGATGACCGACGAAGCGTTCCGGGAGCGGCTGCGCGCCATCTTCGGCGAAGAGGCGCGCGAACACCTGGCCCAGATCGACGTGGGCCTGGTGGCGCTCGAACAGGCCGGCGCGGGCCAGCGCGACGCGCTGATCGAGCGGCTGCTGAAAGTGCTGCACACCCTGAAGGGCGCGGCGCGCACCGTCGACGAGCTCGAACTGGAGCGGCTGTGCCACGCGCTGGAAGGCATGCTGCCCGTCGTGCGCGCGGGCGCCACGGCCGAACAGTTCGACCTGCTGCACCGGGCCGCGGCGGCGGCGCGCCAGGTCGTCGACGCGCCCGGCCTGCGCAGCCGCAAGGTGGCGGGCCTGCTGGCGGCGCAGGTCGATGCCGCGGCGAGCGAGCCGCCGGCGCCGGCGCCGGCGCATGCCGAGGCGCCGCCCCTGCCTGAAGCCGCGCCCGCGCCGGAAGAACCGGAGGAGACCGGTGAACCGGCCGACGGCAGGAGCGACGAACGCATCCGCGTCGACGGCCGCTGCATCGATTCGATCCGCGCCCACGCGGAAGGCCTGCTGCCCGTCGAACTGAAGCTGCGCCACCATGTCGACGAATTGCGCGCGCTCGAAGCCGGGATCGCGACGCGGCGGCGCGAGGGGGCGGCCGCGCTCGAGGGCGAGGCCGCGCGCATCGAACTGGCGTGCGCGCAGCTGGCCACGGGGCTGGAAAACACGGGCAAGGCATTGCACGCCGTGCGCGCCCGCCTGTTCGACGCGGTGCTGGAAACGGCGCTGGTGCCGGCCGCCGCGGCGTTCGGCGAGCTGCCGGCGCTCGTGCGCAACCTGGCGCGGGGCCGCGGCAAGCAGGTGCGCCTCGAAACGCTGGGCGCGGACGTGGACCTCGACCGGCGCGTGCTGGGCGTCGTGCGCGAGGCGCTGATCCACCTCGTCACCAATGCCGTCGACCACGGCGTCGAGACGCCCGCGCAGCGCAAGGCGGCCGGCAAGGACCCGGCCGGGCGCATCGAGATCGCGGTGACGCAGCGCGACGCGCGCATGGTGTGCGTGCGCGTGCGCGACGACGGCGCCGGCATCGACACGGAGGCCGTCGCGCGGCATGCCGGCGTGGACGCGGCGGAACTGGCGCAGATGAGCGAGCAGCAGCGCCTGCAGCTGGCGCTGCGCGCCGGCGTCTCGACGCGGACCGAGGTCACCCAGGTGTCCGGGCGCGGCGTGGGCCTGGCCATCGTGGCGGACAAGGTGACGGCCGCCGGCGGCCAGCTTGTCGTCGGCACGGCGCAGGGTGCGGGAGCAACGTTCGAACTGCTGCTGCCGGTGGGCGTGGCGAGCCTGCGCGCGCTCGTGGTGGAGGTGGCGGGAAGCCGCTATGCGCTGCCGCTCGCCGCCCTGGAAGCCGTGCGCAGCGCGGCGCAGGCGGCGATCCGCACCGTCGAGGGCCGCGAAACCGTGCTGGCGGGCGAACGCGTGCTGCCGCTCGTGCGGCTCGCCACGCTGTTCGGCACGACGCGGCCCGGCGCCGACGGCGAGCAGGGCGTGGTGGTCGTGGCGCGGGCGGGCGGCCAGGCGTTCGGCCTGCTCGTCGACGCCATCGTCGCGGAGCAGGACCTGCTGCCCAAGCCCCTGGGGCGGCTGCTGCGCCGCGTGCGCTGGTTCAGCGCCGCCGCGCAGCTGGGCGATGGGACGCTCGCGCCCGTGATCGCCCTCGAGGACGTTGCCGGCCGGGGGCTCGCGGGCGCCGCCGTTGCCGCCGCGGCGGCGCCGGCGGCCGGGCCGGGGCGCGTGCTGGTCGTCGAGGATTCGGTCACGTCGCGCCTGCTGCTCAAGCACATCCTGGAAGGCGCCGGGTATGCCGTCGACACGGCCGTCGACGGCCTCGACGCGCAGTCGCGGCTGCGCACGGGGCGCTACGACGTGGTGGTGAGCGACGTCGAGATGCCGAATATGGACGGCCTGGCGCTCACCGCCAGCATCCGGGCGACGCCGGCCACCGCCGAGCTGCCCGTGATCCTGGTGACGTCGCTGCAGACGCCCGAGCAGCGCGAGGCCGGGCTGCGCGCCGGCGCGGACGCCTATTTCACCAAGGGCAGCTTCGACCAGGACCGTCTGCTGGCGACGGTGCGGCGCGTCGCGGGGATGGAGGAACGATGATCCGGGTACTGGTGGTCGACGATTCGAATTCCGTGCGGGCGCTGCTCATGCACATCCTCGGCACGGCCCCGGGCCTGGCGGTGGTGGGCTGCGCCGCGGACGGCGAGGAAGCCCTGAAACTCGCGCACGAGCTGCAGCCCGACGTGATCACGATGGACCTGCACATGCCGCGCATGGACGGCTTCGAGGCCATCCGCCGCATCATGCAGGATTGCCCCACGCGCATCGTCGTCGTCAGCGGCAGCACCGACCGGGCCGAGGTCGACGCGAGCTTCCGCGCGATCGGGGCGGGGGCCCTGGTGCTCGTGCGGCGCCCGCTCGGCATCGGCAACCCTGCCCACGAGGACAGCGCGCGCGACCTCGTGCGCACGGTGAAGGCGATGGCCGAAGTGCGCGTGGTGCGGCGCTGGAGCGATGCGCGGCGCGCCGCGCGTCCGCTGCAGGGGGCGCCGCGGCGCCTGGTCGCGATCGGCGCATCGACCGGCGGGCCGACCGTGCTGCGCGACATCCTGGCCGAACTGCCGGCCGATTATCCGCTGCCGGTGGTGATCGTGCAGCACCTCGCGCCCGGCTTCATGGACGGCCTGGCCACCTGGCTGGCCGACGCCAGCGGCTACCCGGTGGAGGTGTTGAAGGACGGCGCCCCGCTCACGGGCGGGCGCGCCTGCCTCGTCCCGGAAGGCTGGCAGGCGGCGCTGGGTCCGGGACTCGTCGGCCGGCTCGTGCCGGCGCCGCCCGAACACGGCATGCGTCCCTCGGTGTCGCACCTGTTCCGCGCCATCGATCCCGAGCTGCGCCCGACCACCGCCGCCGTCCTCCTGACCGGCATGGGCAAGGACGGCGCGGCCGAACTGAAACTGTTGCGCGAGCACGGCGCGCTGACGATCGCGCAGGACCGCGCGAGCGCCGTCGTCTACGGCATGCCCGGCGAAGCGCTCCGGCTGGACGCCGCGATGCTGGTGCTCGAACCCGCGGAAATCGGCAAGGTGCTGGCGCGACTGCCGGCGGAGCCGTTTCCGTCCTCTGTCTTTCCAACGAATGGAGACCTTCCATGAGCACGTCTCCCGACAACGTCGTCGAACGCGATACGGACCAGGCGGACGACATCGAGATCCTGGTGGTGGAGGACAGCGCCACCCAGGCCCGCCAGCTGGCGCAACTGCTCGAAAGCGCGGCCTATCGCGTGCGTATCGCATCCGACGGCCGTGCGGGCCTGGAGGCGGCCCGACAGCGACCGCCGACGCTCATCGTCACCGATATCAACATGCCGCGCATGGACGGCTTCGAGATGTGCCAGGCGATCAAGCAGGACGTGCGCCTGCGCGACGTGCCGGTGATCCTGCTCACGTCCCTCTCCAGCCTGTACGACGTGATCAAGGGCCTCGACTGCGGCGCCGACAACTTCATCCGCAAGCCGTTCGAGGCCGACTACCTGCTGGGCCGCATCCGCTTCATCCTTGCCAACCGCGCGCTGCGCTCGAACGAACGCGTGCAGCTCGGGATGAAGATCAACCTGGGCGGGCAGACCCACTTCATCACGGCGGAACGCCAGCAGATCTTCGACCTGCTGATTTCCACGTACGAGGAAGCGATCCACATGACGGAGCAGCTGCGCGCCCAGCAGGCGCGCATCGCCCATTCGTACCAGTCGCTGGAGGGCCTGTACCGGGTCGCGGAAGCGATCAATCCGGTGCTGTCGGAGCAGGACGTGGCCGAGCGCGCGCTCGACCGCGTGCTGGACCTGCCGGGCGTCACGGGCGCGACGATCCGCCTGCACGACCACGACGGCCGGCCCACGTTCGCGGTCGCGCGCGACGGCACCGGCGCGGCCATGGCGCCGTGCAGCTGCGCGCAGCCGGCGGGCGCGCCGCCGGCCGCCGTCATGCGGTCCACGTGCCGCGGCTTCCCCAGCCTGCGCATCCCGCTGTCGACCGGCGCGCGCAGCCGCGGCGTGATGTGCCTGACCATCGGCGACGGCTCCCTGGCCGAGGACGACCGCCAGGTGCTCGAGACGGTCGGCAGCCAGATCGCCGTCGCCGTCGAGCGCGCGCACCTGTACGGCAACATGGAGCGGCTCGTCGACGAGCGCACGGCCGCGCTGGAATCGGAGCGCGCGCTGCTGTCGGCCGTCGTGAACCTGTCCGGGGCGCTCGTCTGCGTCGTCGACGGCGACGGCAACCTCCGGCTGTTCAACCCGGCCTGCGAGCAGACGTCGGGCTGGCGCGCGGAAGAGGTGCTGGGCCGGCCGTTCCGCGACCTGTTCCGCCGCGCGGACGGCGTGCCCGTCGAACTCAATGCGTCGCCGGCCGGCGCGACGCCCGTGCAGCAGAGCGGCGAGTGGGTCGCGCGCGACGGCACCGCCCGCTCCGTGATCTGGTCCTCGACCATGCTGCGGCGCGCCGACGGCGGCGTGCAGTACGTGGTCACGGCGGGGATGGACGTGACGGAGCTGCGCCGCGCGGAAGAATGCCTGCGCTACCTCTCCAACTTCGACCGCGAGACCGGGCTGCCGAACGACGTGCTGCTGCGCGACCGCGTGCGCCAGATGCAGGCCCGCGTCATCGACGGCAAGCCGCTGCTCGGCTACATGCTGCTGCGGCTGACGCGCCTCCAGGTGATACGCGCGAGCGTGGGGCTGGAAGCCGAACAGGCGGTGCTGCGCCAGGCGGCGGCCCGCCTGGGCGAACTCCAGGATGCCGACCTGACGGTCGCGCGCACGGGGGAGCGCACGTTCACGCTCGCCGCGCTGCGCGCGAACGAGGCGGAACTGGCCGCGCTGGCGCGCCAGGTGCTGGAGCGCATGGAGCAGGGGTTCGCGCACGGCGACGAGGAAGTCCACCTCGACCCGAGCATCGGCATCGCGCTGTTTCCGAACGACGCCGACGACTACGACGGCCTCGCGCAGGATGCCGAGGCGGCGCTGCAGCGCGCCCTCGCCAGCAAGGAGGAGCGCTACGCGTTCTACCGTCCGGAACTGAACGACGGCGTGTACGAGCGTTTCCGCTTCGAGAACGCGCTCCGGCGCGCGCTGGAACGCGACGAGCTGGTCGTGTACTACCAGCCGCAGGCGAGCCTCGCGACGGGACAGCTCATCGGCTTCGAGGCGCTGCTGCGCTGGCAGCATCCGGAACTGGGCCTGATCCCGCCGGGCCGCTTCATCGGCCTGGCCGAGGAGACGGGCATGGTCCTGCCCATCGGCGAGCGGGTCTTGCGGCTGGCGTGCGAACAGTCGATGGCCTGGCAGCGCGAGGGCCTGCGCGCCGTGCCGGTCTCGGTCAACCTGTCGGCGCGCCAGTTCTCGGAACGGATCGTCGACACGGTCGCGAAGATCCTCGCCGAGACGGGGCTGGAGCCGAAGCTGCTCGAACTGGAGCTGACGGAAAGCGCGTCGATGGAAGACCCGCAGAAGACCGTCGACATCCTGTGCAAGCTGAAGGAGATGGGCGTGCGCCTGGCCATCGACGATTTCGGCACGGGCTACTCGAACCTGAACTACCTGAAGCGCTTCCCCGTCGATCGCCTGAAGCTCGACCAGTCGTTCGTGCACGACCTGACCTCGGACCCGGACGACCTGGCGATCGCGCGCGCCGTGATCGCGATGGGCCACGGCCTGCGGCTGGACGTGATCGCGGAAGGCGTGGAGACGGAAGGGCAGCTGGCGCTGCTGGTGCAGAACGGTTGCGACGAGATGCAGGGCTATCTGTTCGGCCGGCCCGCGGCCGCCGCCGACTGCACGCGCATGCTGCGCGAGGAAAAGGCGCTCGTGCTGGACCAGCTGCAGCCGCAGCCCTACCACCGCACGATGCTGTACGTGGACGACGAGGTGAACCTGCTGGCGGCGATCCGACGCGCCATGCGCCAGAGCGGCTACCGCGTGCTGGTGGCGAGCAGTGCGCGCGAGGCGTTCGAGATCCTCGCGACGAACGAGGTCGGGGTCATCGTCTGCGACCAGCGCATGCGCGGCATGAGCGGCACCGAATTCCTCGCGCGCGTGAAGCAGATGTATCCGCTCGCCGTGCGCATGGTGCTGTCTGGGTACACGGACCTGCAGTCGGTCACGGACGCCGTCAACCGGGGCGCGAACTTCAAGTTCCTGACGAAGCCCTGGATCGATGCGGAACTGGACGAGGCGGTGCGCGAGGCGTTCGCGGAATTCGAGGCGAAACGGGGGCACGGGAGCCCCTGACGGCGGCGCTGCTATCGCGCTTTTGGATACCGGGCCGGCCATTTTCATATAGCTTGGCGGGGGGAGGCTGGCTCATACTGCAGCTTTCCCTTTGAATAACCATAACGACCCGAGACCATGACGCTCCTTCCCCGTTCCCTCACCCTCGTTGCCTTCGGCGTCGCGCTGCTGTGCGGCGCCGCCCATGCCGCCGACGTCCGCGAGCGCCTGTCGTTCGACGCCGACTGGCGCTTCGCGAAAGGCGATCCGGCCGGCAGCACCGCGCCCGGCGTCGATCCGGCGGCGGTCGTCCCGGCCGCGCAGCCGGCCTTCGACGACGCCGCGTGGCGCAAGCTCGACCTGCCGCACGACTGGGGTGTCGAAGGGCAGTTCAAGCAGGAATATCCGGGCGAGACGGGCAAGCTGCCGTGGTGGGGCGTGGGCTGGTACCGCAAGCACTTCACCCTTCCCGCGGGCGACGCGGGCCGCCGCGTCTACCTCGACATCGACGGCGCCATGTCGCATGCGAAGGTGTGGGTCAACGGGCATTACGTGGGGGGCTGGCCGTACGGCTACGCGTCGTGGCGCGTCGACCTGACGCCGTACGCGAAGCCGGGCGGCGACAACGTCGTGGCGATCCGTCTCGACAATCCGCAGAAGTCGTCGCGCTGGTATCCCGGCGGCGGCATCTACCGCAACGTCTGGCTCGTCAAGACGGCGCCCGTGCACGTGGCCCAGTACGGCACGTTCGTGACGACGCCGCAGGTGTCGAAGGCCGCCGCGACGGTGTCCGTACAGACCACCGTGGAAAGCACCGGCCGCGCGGCGCAGGTGCAGGTCGCGACCGAGATCTACCCGCTGGACGCGGCCGGCAAGCGCGGCGCTGCCCCGGTCGCGCGCCAGGAGGCGACGAAGGCGACCAAGGTGGAGACGGATCGCCAGGCCCAGCTCACGCAAACGTTGACGGTGCCGCAGCCGAAGCTGTGGAGCATCGCGACCCCGCAGCGCTACGTGGCCGTCACGACGGTCACGGAAAACGGCCAGGTGACGGACGTCGTCGAGACGCCGTTCGGCATCCGCACCGCCACGTTCGATCCGGCGCGCGGCTTCCTGCTGAACGGCCAGCGCGTGCCGCTGCAGGGCGTGTGCATGCACCACGACCTGGGCGCGCTGGGCAGCGCGATCAACGTGCGCGCCCTCGAACGCCAGCTGGAACTGCTGCGCGAGATGGGCACGAACGCGATCCGCACGAGCCACAACCCGCCGGCGCCCGAGCTGCTCGACCTGGCGGACCGCATGGGCTTCGTCGTGCTGGACGAGGCGTTCGACATGTGGCACGAGGCGAAGAACCCGAACGACTACCACACGTCGTTCGACGAATGGCACGAGAAGGACCTGCGCGCCCAGATCCGGCGCGACCGCAACCACCCGAGCGTGATCGCCTGGAGCACCGGCAACGAGATCCCCGAGCAGGGCAAGCCCGAAGGCTGGAAGCTGGCCGCGCACCTGGCCGAGATCGCGCGCGGCGAAGACCGCACGCGTCCCGTCACGTCCGCGTACAACCACACGGATTCGGGCTACAACGGCTTCCAGAACGTCGTCGACCTGTTCGGCTACAACTACAAGCCGGGCGAATACGGCAAGATCCACGCGTCTGCGCCTTACCTGCCGATCTTCGGCAGCGAGACCGCGTCGACGATCAGCTCGCGCGGCGAATACTTCTTCCCCGTCAGCGACGACAAATCGAAAGGCGCTGCCAACTTCCAGGTCAGCAGCTACGACCTGACGGCGCCGCCGTGGGCCACGTCGCCCGACGCCGAATTCAAGGGCCAGGACGACAACCCGTTCGTGGCCGGTGAATTCGTGTGGACCGGCTTCGACTACCTCGGCGAGCCGACGCCGTACAACGACGACGCGACGAACCTGCTGAACTTCACCGACCCCGCCCAGCAGGCGCGCGCCGCGCAGGAGCTGGCGACGCTGAAGAAGATCGCGATGCCGTCGCGCAGCTCGTACTTCGGCATCATCGACCTGGCCGGCTTCAAGAAAGACCGCTTCTGGCTGTACCAGGCCCGCTGGCGCCCCGAGCTGCCGATGGCGCACCTGCTGCCGCACTGGAACTGGCCGGAGCGCGTGGGCCAGGTGACGCCGGTGCACCTGTACACGTCCGGCGACGAGGCGGAGCTGTTCCTGAACGGTAAATCGCTGGGCCGGAAAAAACGCGGTCCGCGCGACTATCGCCTGCGCTGGGACGACGTCGTGTACCAGCCCGGGACATTGAAGGCCGTCGTCTACAAGAAGGGCAAGCGCTGGGCCGAGGACACGGTCGCGACGGCGGGCAAGCCCGCGAAGCTGCTGGTGTCGGCCGACCGCGCGACGCTGCGCGCGGATGGCCAGGACCTGTCGTTCGTGACGGTGACCATCGCGGACAAGGACGGCCGCCCCGTGCCGCGCACGCACGACCGCATCACGTTCAAGCTGTCCGGGCCGGGCGAGATCGTCGCGACGGACAATGGCGACGCGACCGACCTGGAAGCGTTCCAGTCGCCGCAGCGCAAGGCGTTCAACGGGCTCGCGCTGGCCATCGTGAAGACGCGGGCGGGCGAGGGCGGCAAGCTGAGCCTGACCGCCAGCGCCGACGGGCTCGAAGGGGCGCAGGTGACGCTGGACAGCCAGGGGCGGTGAGGCCGAGTGTTGTAATCCGGCGATAGCAACCGAAACTCTTGCATGCAAGAGTTTCAAGAAAAGCCCCACCCTCGGCGTTTCCTCTGGATAATAGAATTTCCGTAGATACGCCGAGCCATCGCCATGGAATTCGAAGTTTTTGATTCGCCCACGTCGAGCCCAGCGCCGGTCGAGGCCACGTCGCCGCTCGTCCGGCTGCAATACCTGATCGACAACACGCCGGCGATCATCTACGCCACCGTGCCCAGCGGCGACTTCAAGATGACGTTCGTGAGCAACAACGCCTACAACGTCCTCGGCTACCGGCCGGAAGAGATGGTGGCCGATCCGAACTTCTGGTTCGACCACATCCATCCGGACGACGCGCCGAGCATTTTTTCCAGCCTGGCCCAGTTGTTCGTGGAAGGCGAGCGCACGTACGAATACCGGTTCCGCGCGGCCAGCGGCGAATTCCTGTGGATGCACGACCGCCTGCGCCTGATCTCCGACGACCACGGCACGCCGGTGGAAGTCATCGGCTCGCTGACGGACATCACCACGCGCAAGCAGATGGAACAGAAACAGCAGCAACTGATCGCGCGCCTGAGCGAGGCGCACGAGCAGCTGCTGCAATCGGAAAAGATGGCGTCGATCGGCCAGCTCGCGGCGGGCGTCGCGCACGAGATCAACAACCCGATCGGCTTCGTCAATTCCAACATGGGGACGTTGCGCCATTACGTGGGCACGCTGCTGAACGTGGTGGACGCGTACGGCGCGGCGGTGCACAAGGCGGCGCCCGGCTCGGCGCTGGAAGCGCAGATCGACGCCATCAACCGCGGGGCCGACCTCGGCTACCTGAAGGACGACATCGCCGACCTCGTGAGCGAGTCGATGGATGGCCTGAAGCGCGTGAAGGACATCGTCCAGGCGCTGAAGGACTTTTCGCACGTCGGCCAGAACGACTGGCAGTACGCGGACGTGCACGCGGGGCTCGACACCACGCTCAACATCGTCGCCAACGAGATCAAGTACAAGGCGACGGTCGAGAAACACTACGGCAAGCTCCCGGAGGTCAAGTGCCTCGCCTCGCAGCTGAACCAGGTCTTCATGAACCTGCTCGTCAACGCGGCCCAGGCCATCAAGAACCGCGGCGTGATCACGATCGCCACCGGGTCGAACGACGGCTGGGTGTGGGTCAAGATCAGCGACAATGGCTCCGGCATCCCGCAAGAGAACCTGAAACGCATCTTCGAACCGTTCTTCACGACCAAGCCGGTCGGCAGCGGGACGGGCCTGGGCCTGTCGCTGTCGTACAGCATCGTCAACAAGCACGGCGGGCGTATCGAGGTGGCGTCGAAGCCCGATGTCGGCACCGTCTTCACGATCAAGCTGCCGGTGGTGCCGCCGGCGTCGGCGACGGAAGCGGCTACCTCCTGACGCCTACTCTTCGTGCAGGCTGATCGCCTGCTTCTCCTTCTCCGGCTTGTCCAGCCAGCGCCGGTGCAGCGCGCGCTCGATCGGCTTGCCGCACACGAACATCTCGAACACGAGTACGAGGGCGATCGCGGAGATCTGCCACGAGCCCATGCCGCACAGGATGCCGAGGATGGCCGTGATCCAGATCGAAGCGGCCGTCGTCAGGCCGCGCACCCGGTCGCTGCCGTTGTCGCGGATGATCACGCCCGAGCCGAGGAAGCCGATGCCCGTCACCAGTCCCTGGATCACGCGGCTGACGGCGGCCGCGTCGGCCTGGCCGTCGCCGGTGAGGAAGTTGGCGCCGGCCAGGGTGAGCACGCAGGCGCCCAGGCAGACGAGGCCCAGCGTGCGGATGCCGGTGGGCTTGCCGTGCAGGTTGCGGTCCAGGCCGATCAGCCCGCCGACGAGGACCGAGACCGTCAGGCGCAGCAGGATTTCGAGATAGTTCATGCGTTAGCTTGTTGTCGAGTGGACACTATTGTACCGGTGTTGCGCGAATGTCTTGTTCGATCAAGTGTCGTGCATATGCCACGCAGTGACACATTCTGATAGAATTTCCGTCGGGAAATATGTAATGTTGGCCCACGCACCCGTAAAGGGGCATTTCAGTCGCATACGCGCCCGGGCCAGGCGCGCCACGAGGTCCACCATGTATTATCGAATTCCATCGTCCAGTTTAAAACGTCCGCGCGGCTTCACCCTGATCGAACTGCTGATCGTGGTGGCCATCGTCGGCATCCTGGCATCCATCGCATTGCCCGCCTACGGCAAGTATCTCGTGCGCGGCAACCGCGCGGCCGCGCAGGGCTATCTGCTGACCCTGGCGCAGGCGCAGGCGCAGTATTTCGCCGACGCCCACGCGTACGCGGCCACGCCCGCCGCGCTCAGCCTGCCCGTGCCGGCCGAGGTGGCGAGCTACTACACGGTCGCCATCGACGCCGCCGGCGGTCCGCCGCCTTCCTTCACGATCACCGCGACGCCGGTGACGGGGTCGCGGCAGGACGGCGACGGCGCGCTCACCATCGACAACAGCGGCGCCCGCACGCCGTCCAACCTATGGTAAAGCCCGCGCGTGGTTTCACGCTGATCGAGCTGCTGACGGTCGTGGCCATTACCGCGGTCCTGGCGGCCATGGCCGCGCCGGCGTTCAAGAGCCTTGTGGCCGGCCAGCGCGCGCGCGCCACCAGCACCGAGCTGTACGCGGCCCTCATGCTCGCGCGCAGCGAAGCGATCAAGCGCGACACGCAGGTGACCCTGCAGCCCGTCGCCGCCGCGTGGGAAGGGGGCTGGCGCATTCCGAACCCGTCCGACACCGGCCACCCGGTCGCCAACCACGGCCCGGTGCAGGGTGCGACCATCACCGGTCCGCAGGCCGTCGTGTACCTGCCCAACGGCCGCGTGGCCAGCGATACCGCGCCGTCGTTCGACATCGCCGTCGACGGCGCAACGAGCCACCGCTGCGTGCAGGTGGACCTGAGCGGGCGCCCGCGCCTGCAATCCTCGGGGTGCTGAATGCGCCGCGCGCCGTCACTCCCCAGCGCGGGCCTGAGCCTCGTCGAGGTGCTCGTCACCGTCGTCGTGCTGGCGTTCGGCCTGCTGGGCATCGCCGCGTTGCAGGCCAAGGTCCAGGTGGGATCGATCGAAGCTTACCAGCGCGCCCAGGCCGTCGTGCTGCTGGGCGACATGCGCGCCCGCATCCTCGGCAATGCCGCCCATGCCGCCGACTACGTGACGGCGACGCCGCTCGGCAAGAACGACACCCAGCCGGCCGACTGCGGCACGCTGGCGATCGGCAGCGCGCGCGACCAGTGCGAATGGAGCCACGAACTGAAGGGCGCCGCCGAGCAGACCGCGGCCGGCGCTGCGTCCGGGGCGATGATCGACGCGCGCGGCTGCGTGGAGCAGTTGCAGGCGCCCGACCCGTCGGCCGGCGTGTGCAGGCCCGGCGTGTATCGCGTCAGCGTCGCGTGGCAGGGTCTGCACCCGACCAGGGCGTCGGCGCTCGCGTGCGGCGCCAACCAGTATGGCGCGGACGCCAACCGGCGCGCGATTTCCGTGCAGCTGGCGATCGGCCTGCCGTCGTGCAGCTAGGAGACGTAATGGTTGCTGCATCCCAGCTCAAGCTCAAGCGCCGCTCCGCCGGCTTCTCCTTGCCCGAACTGCTCGTATCGGTGACGATGGGCCTCCTGATCGTCGTCGGCATGGTCACGCTGTTCTTCCACAACAGCCGCGCCCAGGCCGAGATCGAACGCGCCAACCGCCAGATCGAGAGCGGCCGCTATGCCGTCGACCTGCTCGCGGGCGACCTGCGCAACGCCGGCTTCTACGGCGAATTCGATCCGACCCTGCTGGCGACGCCGGCCGCCGTTCCCGACCCGTGCGCCGCGACGCTGGCCGCGCTGAAGGCCATGCTGCCGCTGCACGTGCAGGGGTTCAGCCCTGCGGACACGCGGCCGTCGTGCGTGGACGACGTGCGCGCGGGCACGGCCCTCGTCGTCGTGCGCCACACGCGCGCCTGCGTGAGCGGGGATCCGAACTGCAGCGCCAACGATCCCGCCGGGCCGCAGTTCCAGGCGTCGCTGTGCAGCAATGCGACCGAGCTCGGGTCGGCCAACCCGGCCGACTGGTATGCGCTGGACGTCGACCCGGCCCAGCTGCTGCGCCACCAGCGCGACTGCACGACGACGGCCGGCAGCGGCACGCTGGCCGTCACGCGCCGCTACCAGACGCATATTTATTTCGTCGCCAACAACGACGTGGCGGGCGACGGCGTCCCGACCCTGAAGCGCGCGGAACTGCGCTATGCCGACGGCGCGCTGAAGTTCGTGATCGTGCCGCTGGCGGAAGGCGTCGAGAACCTGCAGTTCGAATACGGCATCGACACGCATGGCGACGGCACCGTGGGCGTCACCACGAGCGCGCCGGCCACCGCGAACGGCTGCGCCGATGCGGCCTGCGCGGCATCGAACTGGCGCAACGTCGTCGCCGTGCGCCTGCATGTGCTGGCGCGCAGCCCGAGCACGACGCCCGGCTGGACCGACGCCAAGACCTACAACCTCGGCACGGCCGCCGACGGCAGCGCGCGCACGGCCGGTCCGTTCAACGACGGCTACAAGCGCCACGTGTTCCAGACGCTCGTCACGCTGGCCAATCCGGTCGGAAGGAAACAGCCATGAGGACGCCGCGCCGCGAGCAGGGCATCACCCTGGTGACGGCCCTGATCATGCTCCTCCTGCTCACGATGCTGGCGCTGGCCAGCGTCAACCTGGGCAACTCGAACCTGCAGGTGGTCGGCAACATGCAGCGCCGCGACGAGGCGCTGGCCGCCGCCCACGCCGTGCTGGAAGAGACGATCAGTTCCCCCAAGTTCACCGTCACGCCCGGCAGCGCGCTGTCGAATCCGTGCGGCGGGCCGAACCAGCGCTGCGTCGACACCGACGGCGACGGCCACACCGACATCAAGGTCACCCTGAGCCCGCCGCCCAGCTGCGTGAAGGTCCAGGCGATCAAGAATTCCGACCTCAACCTGAACGACGACGAAGACATCGGTTGCGCCGTCGGCGCCTCCCAGATGCATGGCGTGGAAGGCGCGTCCGACGGCAACTCCGACTGCGACAACAGCGTCTGGGACGTGAGCGCGGTCGCCACCGACGACGCGACGCAGGCCTCCGTCAAGGTCGTCCAGGGCGTCGCCGTGCGCATTTCGCGCGACGACGTCGCCACCAACTGTCCGCAACCGTGAGCAAGCCCATGATCCGACCCACTCTCGCGCTGGCGCTGTCGGCATGCCTCGCCGTCCTGCCCGTCGTCGCGGCCGCCGACGACATCGACATCTTCACCGGCGCGTCCGGCGGCAGCAACGTCAACCCGCGCATCCTGATCGTGCTCGACAACACCTCGAACTGGGCGCGCCAGAGCCAGCAATGGCCGGGCGGGCTGCAGCAGGGCCAGTCGGAAGCGCGCGCGATCAGCAACCTGCTGCCGACGCTGGACAGTACGGTGAGCCTGGGCCTGATGGAATTCGTCACGGGCGGCAACGCCAACGACGACGGCGGTTTCATCCGCTCCGCCATCCGTCCGTTGGACAACTCGGCCAAGACGAGCTTCACGAGCCAGCTCTCGACTATCTACAGCGGCATCAATTCGCCGAACGAGAAGCGCAATTCGCATACGCCGTACGGCGACCTGATGTACGACGTATATAACTACTTCGCCGGGGCCGACGCGTATTCGCCGGGCGGCGTCATCGCCAGCGTCGCCGACGCGGCCGGCTACACGACGCCGTACTCGACGTTCCGCTCGCCGCTGACGGCCGCGAACACGTGCGGCAAGAGCTTCGTGATCTTCATCGGGAATCCGAATTCCAGCGGTCCGGCCAGCGACAGCGCCGCGAATACGAGCGTGCTCAACCAGCTCAACGGCAGCACGGTGAGCCAGCTGGGCCTGCCGAACTTCTCGACCCAGAACGCGACGACCAGCACCAACCTGGGGGTCACGAACGCCTGCTACGCGAGCCCCGCGGCCGCGGCGGGCGAGGTGGATGCGTACGCGGCGCAGTGCGCCAGCTACACGGAAGGCTGCTCGATCGGCGGCGCAACCGCGAACGTGCAGCCCATCGCCTGTCCGGCCGGCAGCCTGTCGTACACGGTGACGCAGTCGGTCTACCATCCGGCCACGACGAGCCCCGGCCAGCCCGTGCCGGGCACGGTCACGACGTCGACCGGCACGACGACCGGCTACTACGCGACGGCAGGCGACGTGCCGGCGAGCGACCACGGCAGCCTGACCTGCCCGGCGACGCAGACGACCACGAACGGCACCAGCACGACCACGACGACGTACAGTTGTACGTACACGGTCGGCGCCGCGGTCGGCACCGCGACCGCGGCGACGGCCGCCGGCACCGCCACGCTGAACGCGAACGGGAAGGGCGCGGGTTGCTATACGGGGGTCGGCACGGCGGCAGGCAACTGGGACCCGGCGACGACGACCGACTTCGGCGGCCTGACCTGCCCGGCCAACAGCACCTGCACGTATTCCGGTGCGCTGGCAGGCAACGCGAGCGGTTGCCAGGGCTCCGGCTACCGCCAGGTCAAGGTGACGCAGACGGCCACGAGCAAGCGCCAGTACACGATCACGCAGACGGTGTCGCCGACGTCGGTCAGCAACACGACGACGGCGCCGTACACGACCACCACGAACCTCGGCATGACGTCGCAGTGTTATGCGAGCCCGCCGGCGTCCACGTCGGACTACGCCGCGTCGTGCTCGGGCACCAACATCAGCTGCACGTACAACAACACGCCGACCAGCACCACGCTGGCATCCTGCCCGGCCGGCACGAGCGCCTACAACGTCGTCGGCACCAACATCGTGCTGACCGACGTCCCGACCGGCACGACGTCGACCGATACCGGCCCGCGCAACGCCGACGAATGGTCGCGCCTGTTGCACGACAAGGGTGTGCCGGTCCCCGGTTCGACGACCGTGCGCTCGAACGTGACGACGTACACGATCGACGTCTACAACGCGCAGCCGAACGCCACCCACACGGCCCTGCTGATGAGCATGGCCAAGGCCGGCGGCGGCAAGTATTTCGCCGCGAAGAACGAACAGGCCATCCTGGATGCGCTGCGCCAGATCATCATCGAGATCCAGGCCGTGAACACGACGTTCGCATCGACCAGCCTCCCGGTCAACGCGACGAACCGCTCGCAGAACGAGAACCAGGTCTTCATCGGCATGTTCCGCCCCGACCCGGACGCGAAGCCGCGCTGGTTCGGCAATCTGAAACGCTACCAGCTGATCGCCAGCGGCGCCAACATCGAGCTGGGCGACGTCAACGGCCGCATCGCGGTCAATACCCTGACCGGCTTCGTCACGCCGTGCGCGGCCAGCTACTGGACGTCGGACTCGGGCACGTACTGGAGTGGCCTGGGCATCAATCCCGACCCGGCCGGCGCCTGTGCGCCGAACGGCGTCAGCCCGTATTCCGACCTGCCGGACGGCCCGCAGGTGGAAAAGGGCGGCGCGGCCGAGATCCTGCGGCAGGGTAACGCCGCCGGCGCGTGGAGCGACGGCCAGGCCGTCAGCCGCAACATGCTGACCCTGTCCGGCGCGACGCTGGCCACGTTCAACGTCGCGAATACCGGCCTCGATGCGAACCTCGTCAACTTCATCCGCGGCGCGGACGTCAACAACGAAAAGGGCACCGGCAGCACGACGACGGCGCGGCCGTCGATCCACGGCGACGTGATCCACTCGCGCCCGCTGCCCGTGAACTTCGGCGGCACCACCGGCGTGCGCGTGTTCTACGGCGCCAACGACGGCGCGCTGCACGCGGTGAACGCCACGAGCGGCGTCGAGACCTGGTCGTTCGTCGCGCCCGAGTTCTTCGGCCGCCTGCAGCGCCTGAAGGACAATTCGCCACTGGTCAGCTACCCGAACCTCAGCAGCGCGATCTCGCCCGCGCCCGCGCGCAAGGATTATTTCTTCGACGGCTCGATCGGCCTCTACCAGAACGCCGATAACTCGAAGGTCTGGATCTTCCCCGGCATGCGGCGCGGCGGGCGCATGCTGTACGGCCTGGACGTCTCCAGTCCCGACCGGCCCGTGTACAAATGGAAGGCCGGCTGCCCGAATCTGGCCGACGACACCGGCTGCACGGCCGGCATGTCCGGCATCGGCCAGACGTGGTCGACGCCGAACGTCGCCTTCCTGAAAGGCTATTCGACGACGACGCCGGTGCTGGTGGTGGGCGGCGGCTACGACGCCTGCGAGGACGCCGACACGGCATCGCCCGCATGCGGCAGCGGCAAGGGCGGCTTCGTGTACGTGCTGGATGCCGACACGGGCGCCGTGATCCGTTCGTTCGCGACCGACCGCGGCGTGGCGGCCGACGTGGCCCTCGTCGACATCGACAACGACGGCTATCCCGACTACGCCTACGCGGCCGACCTGGGCGGCGGCATCTACCGGATCGACTTCGTGGGCAGCTACGCGGGCCGCACGGCGCTCGCATCCGCCGCATGGACTTCGCGCAAGGTCGCGTACACGACGGGCAGCGGCCGCAAGTTCCTGTTCGCGCCGGCGCTGCTGGCCAGCCAGGGCAAGGTCTACGTGGCGCTGGGCAGCGGCGACCGTGAGCACCCGCTGCAATCGCAATACCCGTACGAGAATGTGACGAACCGGTTCTACGTCTACCTGGACGACCTGGCGGCGGCCACCGGCACGCCGGCCACGAACATGGATGCCATGACGGACTACACGACCAACACGGACTGCGCCGCCGCGAAGG
This sequence comes from Massilia sp., assembly GCA_045810485.1. Taxonomy (GTDB): domain Bacteria; phylum Pseudomonadota; class Gammaproteobacteria; order Burkholderiales; family Burkholderiaceae_D; genus Telluria. The sequence continues at coordinate 95,423 of JBJMVU010000090.1, forward strand.
TGCTGCCGAACTCGGGGACGAAGGGCTGGTTCATGGACCTGAACCAGTACGGCCAGGGCGAGCAGGTGGTGACGTCGGCGCTGATCGCGAGCGGCATGGTCACGTTCAGCACCAACCGTCCGGTTCCGCCGGACGCCGCGAGCTGCTCGACGGCGCTGGGCGAGGCGCGCGGCTACTGGGTCAACCTGCTGAACGGCTCCGGCGCCATCAACGTGCCGGGCCTGTGCGGCGGCACGCGCTCGTCGATCTTCGTGGGCGGCGGCCTGCCGCCGTCGCCGGTGAAGGCCAGCAGCGTGCCGATCGGCGGCAAGGCGGTGTCCGTCGTGCTGGGCGCCGTGCAGAAGGGCGGCTCGGCGTCGGCCGGGGCCAGCGTGTCGATCTCGCCGCAGCGGATCCGGCCGGCCATTGCGTCGAAGCGCAAGCGCGTGTACAGCTATACGGCCGGGGATTGACGGGCGGGGCTGTCAGCCCGCCTTCTCGACCGCCTTGACCATGCACTTCGACAGCTTGTCGAAATGGGTCAGCGCAGCCTGCGTCAGCGTCACCTGCTTGCGCCGCGTGTCCTCGGTATCGGTCAGCATGATCCAGCCCTTCTCGCGCATCGACGTCAGGCGGCTGTGCACGGTCGCCGGGGCGCCGAGTTCCTTCTTGGCCATCATGTCGCGCACGCACAGGCGCTCGCCGTCCTGCATGGCGCGCGCGACGGTGCCGAGGATGCGTTCCTCCAGCGGGTCGAGTGTGGGCAGGGACGGCAGTCCACGCAAGGCTTCCGCGAGTTGCAGAAAGCGCAGATAGATGTCGGCGGGACGGTTCGATTTGCTCATGCACGGATTATAATGCGAGAGCCTCACGAACTCCATCACCTACAACCCGTCATGCCATCCCTTTTAACTCCTGGTAACGACGCCGGACCGGGCGTGTCCGAACGCGCCCGCATCGCCTGCGCGAGCATCGTCGGCTCGGTGGTGTTCTTCCTCACGCTGGCGCGGCTGCAGGACTGGGTGTTTCCCAACGTCGAATTCATGCGCGGCGTCGGCTGGATCTACCTGCCGGCTGGGGCGCGGCTGCTCTGTCCGTTGCTGCTGGGACTGCCGGGCGCCATCGGCGTGCTGCTGGGATCGTGGTGCGAGTGCTTCTTCCACCTGTATCCCGACGATCCCGTGCGCTCGTTCGCGGGCGGCGTCAGCTCCGCGCTCGCGCCTTACCTCGTCTACCTGTTCGCGCTGCGCGTGCTCGGCATGCAGGCGTCGCTCTCCAACCTCACGTCGCGTCGCCTGCTGCTGCTCGTGCCGCTGTTCGGCGTCGCCAGTCCGCTGCTGCACCACCTGTGGTTCTGGGTCCATGGCGACCCGGTCGACCTGGCGCAGGGCTTCGCCGTCATGGCGGCCGGCGACATGCTGGGCGCGCTGGTGGTCCTGTACGCGCTGAAGGGCATGTTGAACCTGCTGCCGGCGCCGCCGGCCCGCTCCTAGGCTTTCATGACGCGGTGGACATGATTCCGCCGCTCATTCATGAATCCCATTCATAAGGTCAAGCAATCCCGGCCGGTCCCGCGCGGGAGGTTTGCCGTTACCATCGTCGGCCCGCGATGCACACGACAACCTTACGAAAGGATCCACCATGACCGTCAAGGCCTATGGCGCCCACGCCGCCGACAAACCGCTCGAATCCCTGGACATCACCCGCCGCGCGCCGGGTCCGCACGACGTGCAGATCGAGATCGCCTATTGCGGCGTGTGCCACTCCGACCTGCACACGGTGAAGGCCGAGTGGGCCGGCACCCTGTATCCGTGCGTGCCGGGCCATGAGATCGTCGGCCGGGTCTCGGCCGTCGGCGCCCATGTGAAGGGGTTCCATGAAGGTGACCTGGTCGGCGTCGGCTGCATGGTCGACAGCTGCCGGCACTGTGCCGACTGCGAGGATGGCCTCGAAAACTATTGCGACGGCATGGTCGGCACCTACAACGGCCCGACGGCCGACGCACCGGGCCACACGCTGGGCGGCTACTCGGAGCGCATCGTCGTGCACGAGCGCTATGTGCTGCGCGTGCGCCATCCGGAAGACCAGCTGGCCGCGGTCGCCCCCTTGCTGTGCGCGGGCATCACGACGTATTCGCCGCTGCGCCACTGGAACGCGGGCCCTGGCAAGACCGTGGGCATCGTCGGCATCGGTGGTCTCGGGCACATGGGGATCAAGCTGGCCCGCGCGCTGGGCGCGCACGTCGTCGCCTTCACGACGTCCGAGTCGAAGCGCGCGGACGCCGAGGCGCTGGGCGCGCATGACGTGGTCGTGTCGCGCGATGCGGACGCCATGGCCGCGCGTGCGAAAAGCCTGGACCTGATCGTCAACACGGTCGCCGCGCCGCACGACCTGGACGCCTATTTGAACCTGCTGAAGCGCGACGGCACGATGGTGCTGGTCGGCGCGCCCGCGACGCCGCACCCGTCGCCGCAGGTATTCAACCTGATCACGAAGCGCCGCGCGCTGGCCGGCTCGATGATCGGCGGGATCCCGGAAACCCAGGAGATGCTCGATTTTTGCGCGCAGCACGGCATCGTCGCGGACATCGAGATGATCCGGGCCGACGAGATCAACACCGCGTACGAACGCATGCTCGCGGGCGACGTGAAGTACCGCTTCGTGATCGACAACGCGACGCTGGGCGCCTGATGCAGCCGCACGTTCCATCGTTCGACCGCGGCGCAATGCGGGACACGCCCGCCGCCTGGGGCGCCGTGTTCGCGCTGGCGCTGGCCGCGTTCGCGCTCGTCGCGGCCGAGTTCATGCCGGTCAGCCTGCTGAGCCCCATCGCGTCCGACCTGCGCATCAGCGAAGGCCAGGCGGGGCAGGCCATCGGCGTGTCCGGCGCGTTCGCCCTCGTCACGAGCCTGTGCGTGGCGCGCCTGGCCGGACGGCTCGACCGCAAGGTGCTGCTGCTCGGCCTCACCCTCATGATGATCGTGTCCGGCACGATCGCCGCGTTCGCGCCGAACTACGCCGTGTTCATGGCCGGCCGGGCGTGCATCGGCGTGGCGATCGGCGGGTTCTGGTCGATGTCGGCGGCGACCGCGATGCGGCTCGTGCCCGACCACCTCGTGCCGCGCGCGCTGGCCATCGTCAACGGCGGCAATGCGCTGGCGACCGTCGTCGCGGCGCCGGTCGGCAGCCTCCTCGGCGCGCTGGTCGGCTGGCGCGGCGCGTTCTTCGCCGTCGTGCCGGTCGCGGCGCTGGCCTTCGCGTGGAAGTTCGCGAGTCTGCCCGCGCTGCCGGCCGCATCGAACCCGCAGCCGGGCAGTGTGTTCGCGCTGCTGAAACGGCCGGCGGTCGCCTACGGCATGGCGGGCGTCAGCCTGTTCTTCATGGGGCAGTTCGCGCTGTTCACGTACTTGCGGCCGTTCCTCGAAACGGTGACGCACGTGAGCGTGACCACCTTGACCGGCATGCTGCTGGCGATCGGCATCGCGGGCGTCATCGGCACGACGGCCATCGGCGCCTTCCTCGACAACCACCTGTATCGC
>JBJMVU010000091.1:0-6500 GCA_045810485.1 Massilia sp.
CGCCCCCGCCGCCGGCGCCCAACGAACGCGCCATTGTTCAGGACGACTACATCGCTCCCATCCTGGAAAACCAGGGCACCTTCACGACCGAGTTCGACGTACCCGCCCGCGTCACCCTCGCGTCGGACGGCCGCGAGATCGCCGTCAGCCTCTCGCGGCAGACCTTGAAGGCGGAGCAGCGCGTCCTCGTCGCGCCGAGGAGCGGCAACGACGCGGCGGTGCTGACGGCGCAGGCGCCGCGGCCCGACGGCGTCTGGCTGCCTGGCCAGGTGCAGTTGCAGCGCGACGGGACCTACGTCGGCGCGCTGCACTGGGACCCGCAAGACGGCGAGCGGTTCCGCCTCGCATTCGGCCGCGATCCGCTCGTGCGCGTCAAGGTCGAGGACCGCGACCGCAAGTCGGGCCAGACGGGCTTCTTCAACGGCGCCAACCAGCGCCGCATCGCGCAGACGTATGTCGTGACGAGCACCCATCGCCAGCCGATCGACGTGCTGGTGCTGGAGCCGACGCCGGTCAGCGAATCGGACAAGGTGACCGTGAAGACGGCCCTGCGTCCGGAGCCGGACGTCCGCGACTGGGAGCACCGGCGCGGACTGGTCGGCTGGACGCGGACCCTGAAGCCGAACGAGACGGCCCGCTTCGACGTCGACTACGTCATCGACTATCCAAAAGAGGGCTACGTGCAGGGCTTGCCCTGATCACGGCTGCGGATTCCACCCGGCGCCGCCGCCATAGGCCGCAAAGACCCTGGCGCGCGTCGCGAAGCGGTTCGCCACGTCCGCATCCGACAGCACGTAGCCGCCCACGCGCGTGCGCAGGTCGAGCGGCGTGCCGGCCAGCGTCGTGCTGCCGTACTCGCGCCAGCCGGCGTCCGCCGTCGCAGCGGCCGGATTCGGCGCCGGCTGGCCGTTCACGCCCTGGCCCGCCCAGCCCACCGCCGCCACGTGCGCATCCATGCGGCAGTTGATGAAGGCGATGTTGTCCCACGTGGTCGTCGTGCCCGGGCTGCGCGCGAGGTACGTCGCGCCGGCCGGCACGTCGCCGTGGTTCGGACCGGGGCCCGGGCCGTGCGTCAGCGCGCTGTCGAGGAAGACGTAGCCGATGTCCGTCGCCACGGGCACGCGCGCCTGCAGCACGTAGCCGCCGCTGGACGCGTTGGCGCTGTCGCCCACGCTGCGGATCTCGCTGTTCTCGAACAGGGCCGCGTGGCTGCCGCCCCAGATGAAGTCGACGTTGCCCGCCACGAGCGCGTCGTAGAACCACGCCCAGCCCTTCAGGTTCAGCGTGTCCTGCTCGCTCGTGAAGGTCGCATGCTTCGCGACGAGGCGCGTGTCGCTGTTGAAGTACAGCGTCTCCGCCTGGCCCGAGATCGAGGCCGAGCGGATCGTCGTATTGTTGATGGTCAGCGTGTCGAGCACCAGCATGTCCGCGTTCTCGACCAGCATCACGGCCCGTCCGCCGGCCGGCGATCCCGCCACCGTCGGCGACTGGCTCGCGCCCGTACCGGAGTTCAGCGTCTCGTTGTTCGTGTAGCGGATCACGACGCCGTCGCGGCTCTCTCCCTTGAGCGTGACGTTGTCCTTGCCGTTCAGGTACAGCAGCTCGTCGTAGGCGCCGTTCTTCACCATGATCGTCACCGGCGCCGTCTTCGCGACGTTCTGCATCGCGTAGTTCAGTGCCCCCTGCACGGTGCGGAAGTCGGCGGCGCCGTCGTCGTCGACCGTGACGGTGGAAGCAAGCGGCGCCGCCGCCTTCGTCGTGAACGACCAGCCACCGGGCTTGCCGATGCCGACGAACGGCAGGCCGCCAAGGGTCGTGTTGGTGAACACGCCGTCGGCGATCGCGACGTAGTATTCCGTGCCGTAGGCGAGCTTGCCCGAGTGCGGCGTGATGCGCGCCGTGGCGCCGTCGATGCGGATCGGCGCCGTGTTCACGCGCCGCACGAGGGCCTGGCCCGGGTAGCCGAGGGCGTCCGTTTCGCCGCTCGTGCGGATCACGTCGACCAGGGCATCGTCGGCCTTGCGGAAGATGCGGATACTGCCGTTGGCGCCCAGGGTCGGCGGGCTGTCGAACGTCAGCTTCAACACCGTGTCGACGTTGACGCTGCCCGCCTGCGCGGCGGGGCTGCTGGCGCCCTGCAGCGCATACGTCTGCGTGGGCTGGACGAATTGCGCGCCGATGGTCGCCGCGATCGTGCGCGTGAGGCCCGGCTCGGAGCCGCTCGTGAAGACGATGCCGGCGGTGCCGGCGGATAGCGGCGTGAGCGTGACGGTATTGCCGGTTGCCGCGGCGCCGACGACGGCCGGATTGCTGGATGCGACGGTAAAACTGTCGGCCGCGCCGTCCGCCGTGACGGCCGTGACGGCGATATTCAAAGGCGCATCGCCCGCTTCGGCCGTGTAGGTCGTCGCGGCCGGATCGAGGGTCAGCTGCACGGGTTTCTGGCGCGGGTCGCCCACGCGCACGTCGTCGACCTGGAACGATTTATTGGCCGTGTACAGGCCGATCAGGCCGCGCTGCGCGAACGAGGCGTCGGTGACGCTGCCGAGGTTCTTCCCGTCCAGGTAGACCGTGAGCGTGGCGCCGATCATCTCGAAGCGGACCGTGTAGAACTGGGCATCCATCGCGATCGGCGCCTTGACCTGTTTCGGGCGGCTGAGCGTCCCGTTCAGCATGCGCGCGATCTCGACCTGGGTGCTCGTCGTGCTGCTCTGGACGTTCAGGCCCGCGCCGTACCAGTTACCCGCATCGGCATAGCGCGCGACGAGGTACAGCTGCTTGTTGCCCGTCGTGCCGTTGACCATGGGACGGATGCGCGCTTCCACGTAATAGTCGGCCGAGGGTACGCCGCCGAATGCGTCCGGTTTCACGAGGGCGAGCACGCCGCCCGTCGTCGCGGCCGTGTACTGCAGCACCTTGCTGGCGCTGCCGGCCGCTTCATCCGTCACGTTGAACGTGCCGTTCGGGCCTGCCACCGGCAACAGGTTCCATTTGGCCGTGCCGCTGCCTTGAAAATCGTCGCAGAAGTACAGGCCGGTGGCGGGGCAGTTCAGCGCGGGGCCCGTGTCGACGGTGGTCTTGCCGGTGCCGGTGATCGCCGTCGCCAGCTTGCCGCCGCCCGCCTGCACCAGCGCGTTCGCCTTCACGAGGGCGGCGGGGCGCGGCGTGTACGCGTACGGCGGCGTCCACGTCGTCGCGCTGGAGACCCCGCACGCGCCCAGCGCCGCGCCGTTCAGCAGCGAGCCGGTGTCCTTGAACGTGCCGGCGACGGCGTCGCCCGGATTCTTGACCACGCTGTCGCAGCCGCCCGCGCCGGCGATCTCGAACACGTTCGCGTTCGACAGGATCTTCGCATTCGCGCCGGTGCCCACGCTGTAGCTGTTGGCGTACACGGACGCCGTCTTGCTGCCCGTGTAGTAGTTGTTGAAGAGGTGGACCTGGCCGAAGCGCACGCGCGGCGCGCGCGACTGGATCGCGCGGAACACGTTGTTGCTGAAGGTGACGCGCAGCTTGCCTTCGTCCGCCGTGGCCGTGGCGCTGGAGCCGACCAGGTTGTTCTTGTCGTGTTCACCGAACACGTTGTACGACACCGTCACGTAGTCCGAGGCGTTGGTGATGTCGACGGCGCCGTCGTGGCACTGCTTCACGTGGCCGTTCTCGATGGGCAGGTAGTTGTCGGTGACCGGCGCGTCGGTGAACGAGTTGTGGTCGATCCACACGTGGTCCGAGCCGGAGATGCCGATGGCGTCATAGGCCGCGTTCCAGTTGCCGGTCGATCCGTCCGTCGGGTCCCACACGGGGCCGACGTCGCACGGGTTCTGGATCCTGAGGTTGCGGATGATGATCTGGCTGACGTTCGACAGGATGATGTGGCCGTTGACGAGGCCCGAATTGGCGCCGTCGCCGATCAGCGTCGTGTTGTTCTTGAGGCGGATGGCGCCGCGCGCCGACTGGTCGGCGGTGCCCGTGTACGGCTTCCCGTCGGTCATGTCGACGATGCCGGACAGCTTGATGATCTTGGGCGTCGTGCCGCCGTTGGCGATGGCCGCGAGCAGCTGCGCGCGGTTCGTCACGGTGTAGACCTGGTCGGTGGTGGCGTTGGCGCCGGCGACGGTGCCGCCGCCCTGGCTCGCCCAGCCGTCGGGCGGGGCGGTGGCGCGGGCCGGGTCGGTGGCCGCATTGGCTGTGATGCAGAGCGCGGCCAGCGCGAGCGCCGCCCCGATACGTGCGTATCTCATGGATGTCTCCTGGCAGGCGTTGGCTTACGCGCGGCGGCGGCTGAAAGCGAGACCGGCGGCGCCGGCCAGCAGCAGGGCGGGGACCGCAGGTTCGGGCACGCTGGCACTCGAATCCGCGGCACCAATCTGCGCCGTGATCGAACCGAAGTCGCCATGCCATGCGAGTCCGCCCAGGTCGACGGCGATCGTATGGCCGTCGACGATGCTCAAACCGGGCACGCCGTCGGCCGCGCTCCCATCCAGCAGCGTGAAGCGGGTGATCGCGGCGGGGAGCGTCGCGCCGAAGTCGAAGGTCAGCTTGTAGTCGCCGCCGGGGACGGGCATGTTTTCATAGATGACGAGCGTGCCGTCCGCGGCGAAATCGACGCCGAACAGGAAGTCGGCCGTGAGGAATTCGACGCCGCTGTTGGTCGGGTCGAGCGTGCTTGTGTTGCTGCCAGGTTCCTGGGCGAACAGGTGGTCGAGTCCGAGGACGTCGGCCGCGCTGCCGTTGTAGGTGGCGGTGATGCTGGCGTCTTGCAGGGAAAGCGGTGCTGCCTGTGCCTGGCCGGTGGCAAGGGCTGCCAGGACCAGGGTCTCCAAGATGGTAGTCGTTTTCATTGTTATTCCCGAGTGAGCCGTGGCTGTGCCTGGCCAAATGCCGGGCCGCCAGGTCGGGAAATGTTAGCACGAGGATATGAAAAGTGGTCGGGCCAATTGAAATATATTTGGGCCGGAATGCAAATTGGTTTGGCCAATTATGGCCAGTGAATGGCGGGCGCGGGGTGCCCACCAACACAAAACAAAACCCCGGCCCGCATGACGCGGAACCGGGGTTTTCAGAGGACTACGGAGAGCAGGACGCGATCAGGCGCCGACGCTTTCCAGTGCCTTGTTGAAGGTCGCGCTCGGACGCATGACGGCCTTGACCTTGGCATTGTCCGGCTTGTAGTAGCCGCCGATGTCGACCGGCTTGCCCTGGATTTCCAGCAGCTCGGCCACGATCTTCTGCTCGTTCTCGGCCAGTTGCCTGGCCAGCGGCGCGAACCAGGCGGCCAGTTCGGCGTCTTCCGTCTGTTGCGCCAGTTCCTGGGCCCAGTACATCGACAGGTAGAACTGGCTGCCGCGGTTGTCGAGTTCACCGGTCTTCGGCGACGGCGACTTGCGGTTGTCCAGCAGCTTTCCGGTGGCGGCGTCCAGCGTCTTGGCCAGCAGCTTGGCTTTCGCGTTGCCGGTCTTGAGGCCGAGGTCTTCGAAGCTCACGGCCAGCGCGAGGAATTCGCCCAGCGAGTCCCAGCGCAGGTGGTTCTCGCGCACGAGCTGCTGCACGTGCTTGGGCGCGGAGCCGCCCGCGCCGGTCTCGAACAGCCCGCCGCCGTTCATCAGCGGCACGATCGACAGCATCTTCGCGCTCGTGCCGAGCTCGAGGATCGGGAACAGGTCCGTCAGGTAGTCGCGCAGGACGTTGCCGGTGACCGAGATCGTGTTCTCGCCGCGCTTGGCGCGCTCGAGCGTGAACCGGGTCGCCTCGCGCACGGGCAGGATCTCGATCCGCAGGCCGTCAGTGTCGTGGTCGGCGAGATACGACCGGACCTTGTTCAGCACCTGCGCGTCGTGCGCGCGGGTCTCGTCGAGCCAGAACACGGCCGGCGCGCCCGTCGCTCGCGCCCGCTCGACGGCGAGGCGCACCCAGTCGGCGATCGGCGCGTCCTTGGTCTGGCAGCCGCGCCTCAGGTCGCCCGGTTCCACCTCGTGCTCGAGCAGCGTCTCCCCGTCGCGGCTGACCACGCGCACGGTGCCCGCGGCGGCGATCTCGAACGTCTTGTCGTGGCTGCCGTACTCCTCGGCCTTCTGGGCCATCAGCCCGACGTTCGGCGTCGTGCCCATCGTCGCCGGGTCGAACGCGCCGTGCTCACGGCAGAAGTCGATCGTCTCGGCGTACAGCGCGGCGTAGCTCGAGTCGGGGATGACGGCCTTCGCGTCCTGCTGGTCGCCGGCGGCGTTCCACATCTGCCCCGAGGTGCGGATCATCGCCGGCATCGACGCGTCGATGATCACGTCGGACGGCACGTGCAGGTTCGTGATCCCCCGGTCGGAGTCGACCATCGCGAGGTCGGGGCCGGTCTCGAACGCCTTGGCGATGGCCGTCTCGACCGCCTCGCGCTCGTCGTCCGGCAGGTCCTTGACGGCAGTGAGCACGGCGGCGAGGCCGTCGTTGGGATTGGCGCCGACGCGGTTCAGCGCGTCGTGGTGCTCGGTGAACACGCCGGCGAAGAACGCGCG
>JBJMVU010000092.1:0-6516 GCA_045810485.1 Massilia sp.
CAGCGATTCAGCTGGTGCCGGATTCATTGACGCAAACTCGCGTTTGCGCCGATGAATAATTCGCCCGACCAAGCAGACCGGGTTGGACGGGTTCAAACCATGTAGCGTAATTTCTCATCGCAGAGAAGGAGAACAGAAAATGGCAACCGCCGCGAAGAAACCAGCAGCAAAACCGGCTGCAAAAGCCGCCACCAAACCGGCCGCTAAGGCAGCAGCAGAGAAACCCGCAACCAAAACCGTAGCCGCTAAAGCCGCTGCCAAGCCGGCAGCCAAAAAAGCTGCTGCGACGAAAGCTCCGGTTAAATCGGCACCAACCAAAACCGCCGCCAAGTCGACCGCCGCCGCTAAACCGGCTGCAAAGAAAGCCGCAGCAACCAAGACCGCCGCCGCCAAACCGGCTGCAAAGAAAGCCGCAGCAACCAAGACCGCCGCCGCCAAACCGGCTGCAAAGAAAGCCGTTGCAACCAAGTCGACCGCTGCCAAGTCGGCTGCAACCAAGACCGCCGCCAAGTCGACCGCCGCCGCCAAACCGGCAGCCAAGAAGACCGCAGCCAAGTCGACCACCGCCGCCAAGCCGGCAGCAAAGAAGACCGCAGCCAAGTCGACCGCCGCCGCTAAACCGGCAGCCAAGAAGACCGCAGCCAAGTCGACCGCCGCCGCCAAACCGGCTGCAAAGAAAGCAGCAGGCAAGACCGCCGCCAAGTCGACCGCCGCCGCCAAACCGGCTGCCAAGAAGACTGCTGCCAAGTCGACTGCCGCCGCCAAACCGGCTGCCAAGAAGACTGCTGCCAAGTCGACCGCTGCCGCCAAACCGGCTGCCAAGAAAGCAGCAGGCAAGACCGCCGCCAAGTCGACCGCCGCCGCCAAACCGGCAGCCAAGAAAGCAGCAGGCAAGACCGCTGCCAAGTCGACCGCTGCCGCCAAGCCGGCTGCAACCAAGACCGCCGCCAAGTCGACCTCCGCCGCCAAACCGGCTGCGAAGAAGACCGCGACCAAGACCGCCGCCACCAAGACCGCTGCCACCGGCGGCGCCGCCGCCAAAAGCGAGTCCAAGCCGGCAGTGAAGAAAGCCGCAGCCAAGCCGGCCGCCAAGGCCGAAGCGAAGCCGGAAGCCGCCGCTGCCGCGAAGAAGCCGGCCGCGAAGAAGGCTGCGACCAAGACTGCGGCGAAGGCCGAAGCCAAGCCGGAAGCCAAGGCCGAGTCGAAGGCTGAAACCAAGGCCGACACCAAGGCCGAGACGAAAGCCGAAGCCAAGACCGACGGCAAGGATAGTGGCGCCCAGGCCGCCGCCGCCGCACCGGCCGCCAAGTCGGTGATCGCACCTGCAGCATGGCCGTTCCCGACCAGCAGCCGTCCGTAAGCCATTCCTGCCGGGTTCAGGCAAAATACCGCTGTGTGAGCTTTCACACAGCGGTTTTTTTTTCAAGGAGTCCTCGTGCTGCCCATTCTTAAATTGATCGTCGATACTGCGGCCGGTGTGCTGGGTGGCGTCTTGCTGCTGCGTTTCTGGATGCAGGTGACCCGCGTGCGTCCGCCGGCGTCCGTCGCGCAATTTACGTTCACATTGTCCGACTGGCTCGTGCGCCCGCTGCGCCGCATCGTGCCGGGGATGGGTGGTTACGACTGGGCCAGCCTGCTGGGCGCGTTCCTCGTGGTGCTGGCGGCGTCGTCGATCCTGCTGCTGGCGGGCACGAGCGGCCAGGCCGTCGTGCTGATCGCCGTGTTCCGCCTGCTCGACTGGATCCTGTACGGCTTCATGGGCCTGTTGATCATCGAGGTGATCTTCAGCTGGGTCAATCCGCATGCGCCGCTGGCGCCGTTCGTGCACGCGCTCAACGACCCGCTGCTGCGGCCGCTGCGCCGCGTGATCCCGCCCGTCGGCGGCCTCGACCTGTCGGTGCTGGTGGCGTTCATCCTGATCCAGATCGCGCAGTACCTGCTGCGCCAGGTGCTTTACGTCTGATCACGCTTCCGCGTGGGCACAGTGTGCCCACCCTACGTCACTGATCACGCTTTTGCGTGGGCACCCCGTGCCCGCCAAGCGCCGGTAAATCGTAGGGTGGGCACCGTGCCCGCCGATCGCCGTCAAAAACAAAGCGCGCCGGTCCCGCGAGGGACGGCGCGCTTTTCATTTCGCGGACGCTTCAGAAACGGTAGCCGAAGGCCGCTTCGAATTTATCCGCGATCTCCTGGGGCGTGAAGCTGTGGTTCTGGCCGCCCTGGTGCGCGATCTTGATGGCGCCCAGCAGGCTGGCCAGGCGGCCCGTCGTCGGCCAGTCGAGGTCATTGGCGATGCCGAACAGCAGGCCGGCGCGATACGCGTCGCCGCAGCCGGTCGGATCGACCACGCTGGCCGCCGCCACCGCCGGGATCTTGTGGTGTTCGCCGCCGGCATAGATGTCCGAACCGTGCTCGCCGCGCGTGACGACGAGCGCATCCAGGCGCGCCGCGATGTCCTGCAGCGGCAGGCCCGTGCGGTCCATCACCATCTCGAATTCGTAGTCGTTGCAGGCGAGGTAGCTGGCCTGGTCGATGAAGGCCAGCAGCTCGTCGCCGTTGAACATCGGCAGCTGCTGGCCCGGGTCGAAGATGAACGGCACGCCCCGCTCCGCGCAGTCGCGCGCGTGCCTGATCATGCCGTCGCGGCCGTCCGGCGCGACGATCGCGACGCGCAGCGGCAGGTAGTCGGCCAGGCTGTTCTCGTGCGAGAACTGCATCGCGCCCGGGTGGAAGGCGTTGATCTGGTTGCCGTCCAGGTCGGCCGTGACGAAGCACTGGGCCGTGTACGCGTGGGCGATGGTGCGGATCGCGTTGGTGGCGAGGCCCTGCTGTTCCATGCGGTCGAGGTAGTCGCCGCCGTCCTGGCCGATGGTGCCCATGATGAGCGGCTCGCCGCCCAGCAGCTTCAGGTTGTACGCGATGTTGACGGCGCAGCCGCCGTATTCCGTACGCAGCGTGGGCACGAGGAACGAGACGTTCACGCGGTGCAGCTGGTCGGCCAGCAGGGTTTCGCCGAAACGGCCGTGGTATTGCATGATCTTGTCGAAGGCGATCGAGCCGCAGATCAGCGAGGTCTTGGTCATTGGAAGCCTCAAGGATAGAAAACGAAAGTGTGATAGCCGGACGGCTGCAGGCCGCCGAGCGTGAAATGCAGCGTGACCGGCTGCTCCGAGTGCGGGCCGAAGCCGTTGGCCGCCGGCGTACCCTTCGGCAGGTAGTCGGTGGGCGCCAGGACCCGGCGCAGTACCGGCTTGTCGCCGGCGTCGGTCAGTTCGAGCTCGATGCTGGGCCACGCCAGCACGAGGTTACCCTGGTTGCGCAGCAGCGTATTGAGCATGTAGGTGCCGGGCCCCAGCGTGGTCAGTTCGCCGGTCTCGATGACGAGGTTCTCGGCCTGCGCCGGCAGCTCCACGCGGCAGCCCAGCGCGACGCACGCGGCCTGCAGCGCCGGCTTCATGCCCGGATGCTGCGCGGCCCATACGTTGCGGAAGCCCAGCACCGCCTGCGCGAGCAGCACGAGCAGCAGCACGACGGCGCCCGCGGCCATCAGCATGCGCTGCGTGCGGCCCATGCGTTCCTGGCGGCGGCTGCGCTTGACGAATTCCGGCTCGTCGGCGTCGCCATCGGGCGCGAGGCGCAGCTTCGGCGGCTCGATCTTCGTCGGCGTCAGCCTGGAGCGGCGCGCGCGCGCCTCGGATGCACGCGCGGACTTGCTGCGCACCGGCTGCACCACGGGCGGGATCATCGCCGGCGCCGGCGCGGGTGGTTCGCTCGCGGCCGAAGCGCGCAGGGGTAAAAAAGGCGGCGCGTCGGCTGCCGGCGCGGGCGGTTCCGGGACGGGTTCCGGTTCCGGCTCGGGTTCCGGCTCGGGCTCCGGTTCCGGTTCGTAGTCCGGCAGCGGCTGCGCGACGATTTCCTCTGTCACCGGCAGGTCGAAGTTCGGCTCGACGCGGTCGGCGGGGGCGTAGGCGCTCGCGGGTACGGGTCCGGTGTCGATGTCCTCGGGCGGCTCGGGAACGGGTTCCGGCACGCTGTCGGGCACCGCGTCGACCACCGGTTCCAGGCGCGGCTCGACGCGTCCCGCGGGGGCATAGTCGGGCGCCTCCCCGGCCTCGGCCTCGGGTGCGCGCCGCCACACGTGCGCGCGCGCAGGCGCGCCGGCGGGAACGTCGTCGGCAGGGGCGGATGGCTCGGACTCGGCCTCGTCCGCGACTTTCGGCAGGATGCCGAGCGGATCGAAGGTATGGTCGAAGTCGAGGGTATAGACGGGCAGCGCGCCGTCTTCAAGGGCGGAGGCGGACGCGGACGGCGCCGGCGCGGCCGGCTTGTCCAGGTCGATCAGGTGGGCGTTGCCGTCAAAGATGCGCTGGCAAGACCCGCAGCGGACGATGCCGCTGCGGAGCTTGAGCTGGTCCGCGGCGACGCGGAACGTGGTGTGGCAATGCGGGCACTGGGTGGCGAGCGCCATGCCTTATTTGCTGCCGTCGGCGGTGCGCGGTGGCGGTGCAACGTCCATGCCGAGCTGCCCGTGGAGGGCGACCCAGCCGTCCTGCTCGGCCCAGACGCCCAGCTTGATGAAAGGTGCGTACGCGGCGGCCACTTCCTCGGCCTGGCGCGCGAGCACGCCCGACAGGATCAACGAACCGCCGTCGGCCACGCGGCCGGACAGCATCGGCGCCATCAGCTTCAATGGGCTCGACAGGATGTTCGCGACGACGATGTCGAAGCCGCTTTTGCCCACTTTTTTGCCGTGCACGGAGGCAGAGAAGTCGTCCGGCACGTAAAAGTCGATCTCGCAGCGGTTGCGTTCCGCGTTCAGCCTGGCCGATTCGATGGCCTGCTCGTCGATGTCGACGCCGGTCACAGCATCCGCGCCGAGCTTCTTCGCGACCATCGCGAGGATGCCCGAGCCGCAGCCGTAGTCCAGCACGGATTTGCCGGGCGCCGGGTGGGCTTCCAGCCACTCCATGCACAGGCGCGTGGTCGGGTGGCTGCCGGTGCCGAACGCGAGGCCCGGGTCGACTTCCAGGATCAGCGCGTCGGGATCCGGCGCTTCGTGCCAGCTCGGCACGACCCAGATGTTCTTGCCGATGTGGATCGGCTCGAACTGCGATTGCGTGAGGCGCACCCAGTCGGCGTCCGCGACGGGACGCGTCGCGAATGCCGGCGCCTGGGCCAGGCCGATGGCCGCCGCCGCTTCCGCGACGATCGCGGCCTGGTCGGCATCCTCGTCCGTCAGCGCGACGACGCGGCTGTGGTCCCAGGCGGCTTCCTTGGGCACCATGCCCGGTTCGCCGAACAGGGGGTTTTCCGCGTCCGTGCCTTCGTCCGCGTCTTCCACCGAGACCGACAGCGCGCCCGCCTCCATCAGGGCGTCGGACAGCCCCTCGGCGTGCTCGCGTGCGATCTCGATGATGACTTCGGTCCAGCTCATTGATCGGCCTTAGAGTCTGCAGCCTCGGATTTGGCCCCGATAGCGCCATCCTTCGGCAGGTCCGGCTTGTGGGCCAGCTTCTGCTCCAGGTAGTGGATGTTGGTGCCGCCCTCGATGAAGCGGGCGTCGACCATCAGTTCGCGGTGCAGCGGGATGTTGGTCAGGATACCCTCGACGACCATTTCCGACAACGCGATCTGCATGCGGCGGATCGCCTGGTCGCGCGTGGCGCCGTAGGCGATGACCTTGCCGACCATCGAATCGTAGTTCGGCGGGACGTAGTAGCCGGCATACGCGTGCGAATCGACGCGGATGCCGGGGCCGCCCGGCGGATGCCAGCCGGTGATGCGGCCCGGCGACGGCGTGAACTTGAACGGGTCTTCCGCGTTGATGCGGCACTCGATCGCATGGCCCGACAGCATGATGTCGCGCTGGCGGAAGCGCAGGCGCTCGCCACAGGCGATGCGGATCTGTTCCTGCACGATGTCGATGCCGGTGATCATTTCGGTGACCGGGTGTTCGACCTGCACGCGGGTGTTCATCTCGATGAAGTAGAACTCGCCGTTCTCGTACAGGAATTCGAACGTGCCGGCGCCGCGGTAGCCGATCTTGCGGCAGGCTTCGGCGCAGCGGTCGCCGATCTTCTCGATCAGCTTGCGCGGGATGCCCGGCGCCGGCGCTTCCTCGATGACCTTCTGGTGGCGGCGCTGCATGGAGCAGTCGCGCTCGCCCAGCCAGACGGCCTGCTTGTGCTCGTCGGCGAGAATCTGGATTTCCACGTGGCGCGGATTCTCCAGGAATTTCTCCATATAGACTTCCGGATTGCCGAACGCGGTGCCGGCTTCGGCCTTGGTCATCGAGACGGCGTTCAGCAGCGCGGCTTCCGTGTGCACGACGCGCATGCCGCGGCCGCCACCGCCGCCGGCGGCCTTGATGATCACCGGGTAGCCGACGCGGCGCGCGGTCTGGATGATCTCTTTCGGGTCATCCGGCAGGGCGCCGTCCGAACCGGGCACGCACGGCACGCCGGCGCGGATCATGGCCTGCTTGGCCGAGACCTTGTCGCCCATCAGGCGGATCGA
>JBJMVU010000093.1:0-4251 GCA_045810485.1 Massilia sp.
CTGGCCGCAGCGGTGCTTGCGTGCCCAGCCGCAGTGCGGACACGGCCGTCCCGCCGCTGCCCGCTCGATCAGGGCAATACACTCGGCCGGATGCGCGATGCCCGCGATCCATTCCCGTAGCCGGACCAGGTCGGCGGTGGACAACTCGACCGCCAACAACAGGCTGAACAATTCGTCGAACGTCGGGCTGCGCATCGTCGCTCCTCATGAGTTAACTCGACGGTACGTAAGACCTGCGCAACGAATTTCGGTTCGCCGAATTTACGCGAACACAGCCTTTTTTTATGCCGAATCCACGGTCAATTCGTTCCCTGAAGCCGGCGTTGCATCATGTCCTTCGCCATCGCAAGCGCCTGGTCCGGCGTCGCTGCGATATCCGGTACGACGCCCACGCCCTCCCAGTTGGTATGGGTAATGGGACTGATGGTGCGCGCACTGGGTATCGCGGCGAAGAAATGGTCGCCAAGGCGGAAGGGACGCGTGGGGTGGGCGCCGCCCCAGGTCCGCTCGCCGATCAGCGTGGCGCGTTTCAGTGCCTGCATGGTGTAGGCGAAGTCTTCGCCGGCCGACGTCGTGCCGGGGCCCGTCAGGATCAGGACCGGCTTCTTGCCGCCATAGCGCTTGCCGTCCAGCCGATCGACCGTCCATTGCTGCGTGGTGACGCCGGTATCGCGATCCCAGATGTCGTTGAGGCGTGTACGCTCATCGACGAAATAGCTGACCAGCAAAACCACCCCGTCCGGTGCGCCGCCGTGGTTGTTGCGCAGGTCGACGATGACGCCGTCGGTGTCGGCGAGCTTGTCCATCGCTGCCGCATATTTTCCAGCCACAAGGAAAGGAGGCGGGAAGCCGGAAAGGTCGAGGTAGCCGATCCTGGGGCTCAGGTGATCGACTTTTTCCACGCCAAGGCTTGACGCGAGGATACGCTGGCGGATATCAGGGGGCGCCATCCGTTCCCACTCGGCCAGTGACTTGGGTGGCGGTAGGACTTCACGGTCGGGCGGCACCATTTCGGGCTCGAATCCCACCATCAGGTGCTTGTCGTGAACGACGTCGGCAAGGTCGTCCGTGAGCTGTCTTGCCAGCTGTTCGCCGTCCGTGATCCCATCGTACTTGCCCTCGCGCTGGCGCTGGCGCAGGACCGCTTCGATCTGCCTGGCTTTGTCGGGAAAGACATAGTGATCGTTTAGCTTTGCCACGAGCGCATCGATCGCTTGCACGCGCATCGCGCTGTCGACAGCCACCCTGGGCTGCGGCTCAGGCGTGGCGGCATAGGCGCCGATCGTGGTCAGCAGCAGCAAACACGGTACGACAATCCATTTCTTTTTCATTTTTTTCCTTTGCAGTGGGTAGGAAGCGATTAATTCATGGACTAGGCAATGAATTGAAATCAGAGTAGCACAAAAATTACTAGCAAATAGCAATATATTGTGCCAATTGATTCACTGACATGGGGAGCCCAGGTTGTGGGCGGTGGAAATGTGCGCGTTTCCATGGGCTGCACATCTGCTATGTTGGCAGTCGCTGTCCGTCCCCCTAAAAAAGAAAGACGCGCATGGCCATCCACAAATACGTCGTTTCCCTGCTCGTGACGATCACCCTCGTGCCTGCGCACGCTTTCGGGAACGAGCCGCCCAGGGTGGTCGTCAAGGGCAGGCACGACCCGTCCACGGTCGTGATCAAAGGCGTACGCGATCCATCGGCATGGTTCCGCGTCGAGAGCCAGCACGTGATCGTGTATTCGAACGACGATCCCGACGACGTCATCGAACTGGTCAATAACCTGGAACGGCTCGACGCCGTGCTGCGCCTGTACCTGAAGCCGTTCCTGGATGAGCGGGAGGCAATCCCCAAGTTCACGTTGTACTTCCAGGCCCGGCCGAACCTGCCGCCGGAACTCGGCGCGGTCGACGGCGCCGCAGCCGCCCTGACCAGCAGCTGTGCTTCCGGCACGCTGGCGTTCACATTCAGCAAGGCAAAGAGCTGGAAGCTGGACAATGCGTCGCTGCTCCGTCCGGAAGACGACTACACGCTGATGACGAATTTCTGGGTGTACGCCGATAATTTCCTGTACCGCCATACCCGCATCCGCGCGCCCGCATGGTTCTTTGCCGGCTTCGACGCGTATTTCGGCGGTATGCGCTTTACCGACAACCAGATGCTGCTCGGCCGCGATGGCGGGACGTCCTATAACTTGCTGCAGCAGATCGACGAGGGCCGGATCAGGCGCCTGCGCTTCGACGATGTCCTGCACGACCGTTCACCGTCCGGCATCTACGCGGTCGGCACGAATTCGTACTACCGGCAATGGGAGTTTCTCGGACGCTCGTTCAACCTCGTGCACTACATGCTCTCGTCCGAGGACAACCGCAACAAAATGGCGACGTATCTCGAACGGGTCAATGAAGGCAGCGATCCCGCCGAGGCGTTTGCCGACATATTCGGCCTGTCGGGACAAGAGCTCGATGCGGCGATGTGGCGTTACCGTCAGGCGTCCATGAAAATCCTCCAGCTCGACGTGCCCGACCTGCCTCGCGCCGACATCGAATTCACCCGTCTGAGCCGCATCGAGGGCGAGTTCGTGCTCGACAACGCCGCGGTGAAGACCTGCCCCGCGCCCGCCGACGGCAGGACATTGCTGGCGCGTTTGCAGCAGGCGGCAGCGCAGGCGCCCGCCGTCGATGTCGCCCAGATCACGTTGAGCCGGGCCCAGGTCGAGTGGGGCGATCCGCGCGCCGCCTTCGGCTACCTGGCGCGCGCCGTGGAGAACGATCCATACAATCCCGAGCCGCATTATCTGCTGGGGCTCGCGCATGCGAAGCTGGCGGAAAGCGCTGGCGAGGACAGGCCGGCGCGGCTGGCGGCGGCCCAGGCCAGCCTGACGCAGGCCGCCCTCCTGGCGCCGGAAGCGCCCGAGGTGTCGTATGCGCTGTTCCGCGTCGCGCTCATGGGCACGGGGCCGACCGACAAGGACATTGGCAGGGCAATCGACGCCTGGCGTCATGGACACGACGTCTCCGCCTTCGCGCGTGCGGCCGCGCTGGGCCATGCGTGGCTGGGCGACGCCGCCGGCGCTTATCAGGTCTTCAATACGCTGGCGCGCAACACGCGGGATCCCGTAAGCGCCGCATGGGCAACGACCTGGCTCGCCAGGCTGGAGAAGGGCGTCCCGCGCGATGAACTGCTGGCGGCGATGCGCAGGGAACAGCCGGCGGCGCCCGGCTTCCGGTCGTGGATGAACAGCCGGCGGTAGGGCGCTTTACTCCGGCAACACGATCGTCGCCTTCGTTGATTTATCGGCCGCGGCGGCCGGCGTCGTCCCACAACCGCTCCATCGACAAATAGGTGTACGACGCCGTCCACCCGATGAGCAGCATCCCGTTCAGCGCCTGCATGCCCGCCAGCAGGCGCAGGTCGCCGTGCGGCAGCACGTCGCCGTAGCCCAGCGTCGTGTAGGTCTCGGCCGAAAAATACAAGCAGCGCGTGAACGGCAGCGGGCCGGGATCGCCCATGTGGCCGACGCCGAACCGGGTCGCGAGCAGGTAGTAGGCGAGGCCGTACAGCAGGATCTCGATGAAGTGCGCGCCGAACGCGCCCACGATCACGAACACGAGCCGCATGCGCGGCGGGATGCGCAGCGCGGGCAGCACCATTGTCATCAGGCGCAGGACCTCGTAGTGGATCACGGTCGTGGCGACCAGCAGGAACGCGCAGGCGGCGATGGCGATGCTCATGTCATGACGTGCGAAAAACGATGTACGTGCCGCTAAGCATAGCAAACCGCCGCGATGTCGTTGTCGCTCGCGCCCGCCGTCGCGAAAGGCGGGCACGAGCGCCGGGTTCACTACGGCTTGGCAGCGAACAGCCCCAGTTCGGCCACGGCCGTCGAGGTGGCGTCGCCATTATTGGCCGTGACGTTGAGCCGATACCAGCGATACGCACCCCCGCCCGCGACCGGATAGCTTTTCAGCTGGAGACGGTTGGCGAACACCTGGCTGCTTTGCGCGTCGAGCGTCGTCCAGCCGACGCCGTCGTTGGAACCCTGGAACTGCCAGTCCTTCGGGTCGCGCCCGGCCACGTCGGCGCTGATGATCGTATAGCGCAGGACTGTCTCGGTGTGGCCCAGGTCGTACTTCAGCCAGCCGGTCGTGGCCGCGTAGAGCCACTTCGTCGCCGAGTTCCGGTCGAAGGCTTGTGCGGCGTTGGTTGCGTTGTTCGCGCTGTCGGTGGCGGCGCCGCCGGTGGCGACGA